>PCUL01000281.1 GCA_002771745.1 Bacteroidetes bacterium CG18_big_fil_WC_8_21_14_2_50_41_14 | reverse complement strand
ATGAAAATCAATTGTTTGATAGCCGTTCTTATTATTCAAAATAGCAATAACATGCGAATTAGAAAATCGTTTTATGCACTTCTGGCCTTCGGTTTGATGTTCATGGTTTCTTGTAATCAAACAAACAGAAACGATCAAATATCCATCATCCCGGTTCCCATGCAGTGGCAAACAAACAAGGGGTATTTCGCGATAAGCGGAAGAACAAAATTGATCTGCTCAAAGCAGAACGAAACCAGAAAGGTAGCGGAATATCTTGCAAAAACGATTGGGAGTTACACACCGTTTATCATCGAAATTGTGGATGAGGTTGAAGGTGAATCCAATGAAAATACAATTTTACTGAAAATTGACAGCTCCTGTAACAACCTGAACAGCGAAGGATACCGTTTAAAAGTTCATTCAGATGGAATTCAAATACAGGCCAACTCGTCCAAAGGGTTGTTTTATGGTGTTCAGTCGTTGTTGCAAATGTTCCCTCCAACATTTTACAAAAGTGTAATCACTTCAGAGATCATTGTTTCCGGGGTCGAAATTACCGATCAGCCTCGTTTTCCCTATCGGGGTATGCACCTGGATGTGAGCCGGCACATGTTTCCGGTTTGCTTTATCAAAAGGTACATCGACCTGTTGGCCATGTATAAATACAATACTTTTCACTGGCATTTGACCGACGACCAGGGTTGGCGAATTGAAATCAAGCAATATCCCAAACTCACCGAAATTGGTGCTTTCCGCGATTCCACGCTGGTTGGTCACAGTGATAAACTGCCATTGAAATATGATGGCGAGCCTTACGGTGGATATTACACCCGGGAGCAGGTAAAAGACATTGTGCAATACGCCTCCGACAGGATGATTGCCATTATTCCCGAGATTGAAATGCCGGGGCATACGTTGGCTGCATTGGCCGCTTACCCGGAATATGCCTGTACCGAAGGGCCTTTTCACGTGGCTGGCGAATGGG
Organism: Bacteroidetes bacterium CG18_big_fil_WC_8_21_14_2_50_41_14; assembly: GCA_002771745.1. Classification (GTDB taxonomy): domain Bacteria; phylum Bacteroidota; class Bacteroidia; order Bacteroidales; family F082; genus UBA6244. Next base: position 11,004 of record PCUL01000281.1, on the reverse strand, counting down.
GTGTTTTTGAGGATATTTATTGTCCCAAAGAAGAAACCTTTACCTTTCTCGAAAATATACTAACCGAAGTCATCGACCTGTTTCCTGGCACCTACATTCATATTGGCGGTGACGAAGCTCCCAAAGACAGGTGGCAGGAAAGTGCTTTTTGTCAGCAACTGATAAAGGAACAGGGCTTGAAGGATGAGCACCAGTTACAAAGCTATTTTATCAGGCGGATCGAGACCTTTTTAAACGGCAAAGGCCGCAAACTCATTGGTTGGGATGAAATACTGGATGGGGGCTTATCGCCCAATGCCACCGTGATGTCGTGGAGAGGTGAAGAAGGAGGCATCGCCGCGGCACAGCAGGGACATGATGCCATCATGACGCCGGGGGCTTATTGTTATTTTAATCATTATCAGGCTGAACCTGAAACCGAACCGTTGGCCTTTGGTAATTATCTGACACTTAAAAAAGTGTATTCCTATGAGCCCGTTCCTGAAGAACTCGATAGTGCAGAAGCAATCCATATCTTAGGTGCCCAGGGCAATGTCTGGACCGAATATTTAGCAAACCCGGAAAATGTTGAATATATGGTTTTACCCAGAATGGCAGCATTGGCAGAGGTGGATTGGTCGCAACCAACGGATAAAAACTGGGAATCTTTCTATCAGCGGATTCTGGTTCATTTTAAAGTGTATGAAGCTTTGGGATACCATTATTCAAAAGGCTCATACAAGGTAAATATGATTACGACTTCCGACAGTGCAGGTGTCTGGAATATTGAACTGCAATCAGAAATTCCCAATGCACAAATCTACTATACCACCACTGGTGATGATCCGGATGTGTTCTCTACAAAGTATGTAACCCCTTTTTCGGTAAACACCTCTTCTACAATAAAAGCTGCCATTATCGAAAACGGGACAATGAAAAGCGTTAGCAAGCAGATAATAAGCAAACACAAGGCCTTTGGTGCAAAACTTACGTTAAAAACCAGTCCCGACAGCAGGTATGCAGGTGGTGATGCCTCAAAATTGGTGGATGGTTTGGTTGGCGGAAATGGTTTTTCGGATGGCCATTGGATTGGCTATAACGGAAGCGATCTGGAGCTTGAGATGGAGTTGCTGCATCCTGATACCATCAGGAGTGTTTCGATGCGGTTTTACCAGGATCAGCCGTCCTGGATTTTTCTGCCGGAGGGATGGCGTGTTGATTTCATTGATGAAGACAAGCCCATTTTTGTGACTGGAAATTTCTGTACTCCGGTTGAGGAAAAAAATGATATCGTGACCATTCAGGAAATTAAGGTACAACTGACTCCGCAACTAAGAAGTAAACTGGGAATCAAGGTAACCGGCCTGAAGAAAAATCCTGCCTGGCACCCTGGAGCAGGGGAAAATGCGTGGTTTTTTGTGGATGAGATAGAGGTAAACTAAAGGACTACAATCCGCTTTCCGGGGAAAATTTTATTACCGGGGTTAGTTTTTTACCGCAAAGTATCAAGAGGTTTACCAATGTGTAGATTCAGATTAAAAGACCATCAAAAATACCGCCATGCTCATTCCGCCAACCAACATGATGATAAAGGTGTAAGGCAGTATCGACCTGGCTTTTACTCCGGTGATGGCCAACAACGGAATGGCCCAAAAAGGCTGAATCATGTTCGTTAGTTCATCGCCATAGGCCAGGGCCATGATGGTTTTTGGAACCGAAGCACCCAGTTGCAAGGCTGCATCCATCAAAATCGGACCCTGTACAGCCCATTGTCCGCCTCCGCTGGGAACGAAAAAGTTGACCACCGCTGCACTGATAAATCCCATTACAGGCAAGGTGGAGGCACTCGAAACGGACACCAGACTTTGTGTGAAAATGGCTGCCAAACCAGAATAGTTCATCAATCCCATGATACCCGCATAAATGGGAAACTGAATCATGATCCCACTGGAGCTGACAATGGCCATGTTTACGGCTTTCATAAAATCATGCAGGTTTTTGTACAATAACAAGCCCAAAGCCAGCAACATCAGGTTAATCAGGTTGATGTTCAAAGCCGAAATCCCTTGTTGAAAAAATTGATATACAGCCATGACCACAAGTGCCAATCCCAATGCAAAACCCGTGTATTGTCGCCTGGAAGGTTTAAGGTCAGAAAAATTTATTTCCGGCAATTCATCAGCAAGCATAATGGATGATTTTTTCCACCTTGAAATCAATACCAGGGACAATGGAATAACCATGAGTAGAAATCCGTTTAACCCAAGGTTCAAAGATGAAAGCAATGTTTCACTTACCGGAATAACCCCAATTTTATCCTGTAGAAAATGACCACTTTCGGCCACCTTTAAAGGAGCGCTTCCGCTAAAGCCGCCATGCCAGACCATCATTCCCGTGTAAGCGGCAGCCACAAGCAATGGATAGTTAAGTTTCATCCCCGATTTACGGGCATGTCCACCAATGGCACGTGCCAGCAAGGCGCTGAAAATCAGTCCAAGTCCCCAGTTGAATAACCCCAGCAACAGACTGAAAAAAGCAGTAAACAGAATGGCTGTTGCATGGCTGGTGATTTTATTCAATAGTACCTGAATGATGCGTTGAAAAAAGGGCGTCAGAGCCAAAACATTTCCCAATACAAGGATCAGCATCATCTGCATCGAAAAGGCGAGCAGATCCCAAAAGCCGCGTTGGTAAAAATCGAGTAGTTGTAAAGGGTACGGCGTGTCGTTGGATGAGGGTTTGGTAAATATCAGCGCCAGTGCATACACCGTAAAGCTCAGAATAATAGCCAGTGCCAGTGGAGACGGGATTTTAAACCGGATTTTTTTCACCATACTTAAAAAGGTTGTGTTTTTACTGCCAGTAGTCAAATGTACACAATTCATTGAAAATAATTCAATATTGATAAAGCTTGCTGAAGGCCGAAGAATCACAACTGATCACGGTAACAAGGCCCATTGCAGTTCAATTCAATGATCATTGGATTTCAACCCTCATTTTTCCTATTTTTGCCACACCTCAAATCCAGGTAAATGATCAGCATTAACAATGTCAGTGAGCGGTTCAGAAAAACCCAAACCTGCGTCATCATTCCCACCTTCAACAATGCCAAAACATTGGCCGGGGTAATTGATGATGTGATGCGCTTTACCGATCAGGTGATTGTCGTGAATGATGGTTCAACGGATGAGACACTTACCGTGTTGGCGAATTACCCCAAACTCCAGCTACTCAGTTACAACAACAATGTGGGCAAAGGTTGGGCTTTGTACGAAGGGTTTCGCCTGGCGTTGAAACTTGGTTATCAAAATGCCATCACCATCGATGCCGACGGACAGCATTACGCCGGTGATTTACCTTTGTTTATTGAGGCCTGTGAGAAAAATCCGGGCGATCTGATCCTTGGTTCCCGGAATATCCAGGCCGAAGGAATGTCGGGCAAAAGCACCTTTGCCAACAAATTTTCCAATTTCTGGTTTTGGTTCGAAACCGGACTTTGGTTGCCGGATACCCAGTCGGGTTTTCGGCTTTATCCCATCGGACGCCTTCAAAATATGACCTTTTTTACCAAAAAATATGAGTTTGAAATAGAAGTCATGGTCAGGGCCGAATGGAATGGCGTTGGAATAATTCCCATCCCCATCCGCGTTTATTATCCGCCCGAAAGCGAAAGGGTAAGCCATTTTCGTCCCATGCCCGATTTTACACGCATCAGTTTGTTAAATACGGTGTTGGTTTTAATAACGGTGACGCTGGTTTGGCCATACAAGCTCCTTAGGTATCTGGCCAACAACAAAATATCCACCATCGTGAAGGAGCAGCTTTCAAAACACAACGAAAGCAACCTGAAAGTATCCATTGCGCTGGGTTTTGGCGTGTTTATGGGCATCATTCCCATTTGGGGATTTCAAATGCTGGTGGCCGCTTTTCTGGCCCATCTGCTGCGGTTGAACAAAATACTGGTGCTTACGGCTTCCAACATCAGCATACCACCGCTTATCCCCTTCATCGTTTACCTGAGTTTTGAACTGGGTAAACTGCTGGTCGACAAGCCTGTGGTGTTTACTACCGAGATGATGTATTATTTAAAGGATCAGGTGATGCAGGGGCATTTTTACAGCACACTCAACGAGTTTGGTTACAGCATATTTCAATATGTGCTGGGAAGTGTAGTGTTGGCCATTGTGATGGGATTGTTTGTGATGCTTGTATCACTGGCGATATTTTCTGTTTTCAAACGCTCAAAAATCGAAGCTTAATTATGAGTCTGATTTTTCAAAACCTATATAAAATCATTGATAAATTCAGGCTTATATCGCTGATAATCCTGCTGTTACTTCTTGTTTTTCTGGCGTTTACGGCCTCCCGCCTGAAACTCACAGAAGACATCAGCCAGGTGCTTCCGAAAAGTGAGTCCATCGACAACATGAGCTTTGTGCTGTCCAATTCAAGGTTTCTGGATAAGGTGGTTTTTCATTTTTCCCTTAAGGATACCCTGGCAGAACCCGAACCTGAGCAGCTTTCACGGTTTGCAGACCAGTTGTCCGATTCGTTGATGGGCTCCTGTTATCCTGAATTGCTTACCTCCATCGACAAGGCCCCCGATAACCAATCCATGCTTGAGTTGTATGGAATCCTAAACGGCTACCTGCCCCTGCTACTCGATTCAGCTGATTATCATCACATGGACAGCCTGATTTCGAGAGTACAGATACGAAAAACCCTGGAATCCAACTATTCCACACTAATTTCCCCGGTGGGCCTGGCCACCAAGAAAATGATTGCCTCCGATCCGTTGCACTTTAACCTGATGGGCTTAAAGAAAATCCAATCCTTCAACATCAATGAGGGTTTTGAGTTGTACAATCAGTATTTTCTGTCTGCCGACAAACGGCATTTGCTGATGCTCATCACACCATCGGCCACCAACAAAACCACCTCCAATCAAAAGCTTTTCGAACGGGTGGATACCTTTATAAATTCCATACAAAAGCCTGGTCTTGAAAAGGTTGAAGCGGTATATTTTGGCAACCCGGTTGTTGCATTGGGCAATGCCACCAGGATAAAGAAAGACATCATGATTACGGTTACGTTGGCCGTGATTGCCTTGCTGGTTGTTATTACGCTGGTGTTCAGACGAAAACGCACCTTTTTTATTATTTTCCTTCCGGTTGTTTTTGGGGCGTTGCTTTCATTGGCCATTATATCTCTTTTAAAGGGACAAATGAGCGCCATTTCACTCGGAATTGGTTCAGTGCTTTTGGGCATTTCGGTGGATTATGCCCTGCACATCTACAGTCACTTTCGGCAAAACCGGTCGAAAGAAAATTTGTTCAGCGATCTGGTAACGCCCATTTTGTTAAGCAGTGTGACTACCATGTCGGCATTTTTTACATTGCTTTTTGTCAACTCGGCGGCACTCAACGATCTGGGATTGTTTGCCGGCATTAGCGTGATGGGAGCGGCACTTTTTTCGTTGATTGTGTTGCCACACCTGATGCCAAAATCGGGAGAAAATGAGAAAATCCCGTACGGACTTATCGACCGTCTGGCTGCTTTTGATTTAAGCCGGAAGCGTGGACTGGGCTGGGTTATTTTCCTGTTGACCTTGGTGTTTCTATTTACCATGCAGCATGTGGGTTTCGATTCCGACATGATGAAAAACAATTACATGAGCAGCAAGGTAAAGGCAGCTGAGAAGCAGATGGAGCGGGTTAGCTCCATTTCCAAGAAAACCATATACCTGGTCACGCCGGGCAAAGATGAAAAACAGGCTTTGGAGGCCAACCAAAAACTCTACAACCAACTCGAAAAGCTAAAAAAGGAGGGTCTCATTCAACAGGCAACCATTGTCAACAGCCTGCTTCCTTCTCCAAAGGCTCAGGAAATGGCTTTGGAAAAATGGCAAATGTTTTGGCAACAGCACAGCGATTCTGTGCGCTTCAGGTTACAGGATGAAGGGGCAAAACTGGGTTTTAAGCCTTCGGCGTTCCACCAATTTCTGGACTGGACCAATCAACCATTCCATACGGTAAATGCGGATTCGCTGGGCGTGCTGAATACCCTTTTTCTGGATAATTATTTTATCCGAAAAGACACTATTACCGCCATTATCAACATTTTGAAGGTAAACGGCGATGCAGCATCCATTCAAAAAGTGTACGATGCATTTGACGGAAATCCTGATGTTTGGGTGATCGATAAACGAAAAATTACCAGTGATTTTGTAACCATCCTGAAAGATAACTTTAATAAACTGGTGTTGATTTCGATCACACTGGTATTTATTATTTTGCTTCTGGCTTACGGACGCATTGAACTGACTCTGATTACCATGATCCCCATGGTATTAAGCTGGGTGTGGACGGTAGGTCTGATGGGGATTTTTGGCATCGAATTCAGTATTTTTAATGTCATCATCCTGACTTTTATTTTCGGATTGGGCATCGATTACAGCATTTTCATCATGCGCGGGTTGTTACAGGAATATAAATATGGGAATCACGATCTGTCCGCTTATAAAATTTCGGTCATCCTATCGGGAATTACCACATTGCTTGGAATTGGCGTATTAATTTTTGCACAACACCCGGCTTTGAAGTCCATCGCACTCATGTCGATTATTGGAATTTTGTCGGTCATCTTGATCACCTTTACGCTGTTGCCCCGGATTTTCAGGTGGCTGGTTTCCTATTCGGGTGGCTTGCGCAACCGGCCCATCAATCTGGTCGATTTCATCTTCAGCATGTGGGCCTTGTTTGTTTTTGTGTCAGGTTCGTTGATTACAAGTCTCTTATCGTTGCTGATGCCATTTGTGCCCGCATCAAACAGCAAAAAGAAATTGTTTATTCACCGGATGTTCAGGGCGTTGACCTGGTTTATGATTTATATGAATTTCTTTTCCAAAAAGGATATTATCAATCCCGATGGCGAAGATTTCAGCAAGCCTTCCATCATTATTGCCAACCACCAAAGCCATGTGGATTTGATGATGCTGATGTTGCTCACGCCCCGCATTGTGATATTGACCAACTCGAGTAATTTTAGTAACCCCATGTATGGAAAAGCCCTGCAATATGCTGGGTTTATTGAAGTTTCGGGTGATTATTCAAGTGTCATCGGGCAGGTGCGTAAGCAGGTAGAAGAAGGATATTCGGTCGCCATTTTCCCGGAAGGGCACCGCACCGAAACTGGTGAAATCATGCGTTTTCACAAGGGTGCGTTTTATTTGGCTGAAGAATTAAATCTCGATATTTTGCCCATTGTCTTGCTCGGACAACGCGAATGCCTGAAGAAAAGTGAGCTGTTCCTTAAGAGAGGCCGACAGGTTACACGGTTTCTTCCCCGCATTAAACTTTCTGCGGGTACATTTGGGCAAACGCCCCGCGAACAGGCCAAACAGGTGCGGAGGTATTTTAGTGGTGAGTTTCTGATCAGCCGCGATCAGTTGCAATCGACTGATTACCTCAGTGATTTTATCATTAAAAATTACATCTATAAAGGGCCAATCCTGGAATGGTATACCCGAATCAAGCTCCGGCTCGAAAAGAACTATGCTTTGTTCGACCAGATCATCCCTCAAAAGGCCGTTATTACCGATTTGGGCTGTGGATACGGATTTCTGGTTTATATGCTTTCCATGCGATCGCAACAGCGGAAGATCACAGGTGTGGATTATGATGACAAGAAAATTGCTGTGGCACAAAATTGTGCTCTGAAAAATGATCGGATACAATTCGTGTGTGCCGATATTTTGCAATTTAAACCGGAGAAATCAGATGTTTTTGTACTGGCCGATGTGCTGCATTACCTTCCTCAAGAATTGCAGGTTCAGGTAATTGAAAAGTGTATTGGTCAACTACAAGCCGGGGGAATGGTGATTATCCGCGATGCCGATACCAGCTTGAAAAGGCGACATCTGGGAACCCGGATCACGGAGTTTTTCTCTACCAATATTGGCTTCAACAAAGCAAACTACCAACTTGATTTTGTGTCGCGCAAGATGGTCATTGATGTAGCTTTAAAGCACAAGTTGAAACTCGACATCATCGACAATACCAAACGAACTTCCAATTTGGTTTATGTGATGAGAAACCAGGCTACAGAGTAATAAGATCATGTCAATGAAGCACTTGTATTCCTTTACGATCATATGTTTTGTAAAATCAATCTGTTACCATACAAAAGTATGTTTTTAGATGTGAATTGTTCGTCACGTAAATAATTTTAGTATTTTTATGTGGAATTATTTTTAACCATGGTTTGCCACAAACGCTTATGAATATTAACGGGAAAGAAATACAACAGATCAGCGAAACTGAATTCATGTTTGAGGGTAACAGAAGCACCATTATTAACGGAAATACGATTTACGTGGTTGCCTATGGAGAACATACAACTGAAATAGCGGTTACACATCAGAAAGTTTGTGAAATGTTGGCCACACACATTCAGGGTAAAGTAAATTACCTGATCGATCTCAATAAATGTGGTAAAAACTCCCCCGAAGCCCGGAATATTTGGAAAGAAATGAGTCAGTATGAAAAAACAAGAAAGGTAGCTACCTATGGTTTAAATCCGGTAGCCAGGGTAGTAGCCTCCTTTGTTATTGGAACATACAAGAATAATAACCTGCGATTTTTTAAAACAAAAGAAGAAGCTCTTGACTGGCTTTCAAAATAACCAGGGTCGTTAGCTGCCTGTTTTAACCAGCTAATCATTAATAATCAACTGATGGAAGAAAGTAAGAGTAAGAAAAGAATAGATGAGATCATTGATGTCATCATGAAGGTGGCTGCAGGGGATTATACGGCCCAGGTTAAAATCACACAGGAGTTTGACTATATGGATGCGCTCGGCATAGGAATAAACATGATGGTAGATGACATTCGGACAAGTTTTAACATGAAACTGGAGAATGAACGAATCAGTTTATTGAATGAGCAACTTCAGATAGCCAAAGCAAAAGCAGAAGAAAGCGATCGCCTTAAATCAGCATTTCTGGCCAATATGAGCCATGAAATCCGCACTCCGATGAATGGTATTATGGGATTTGCCGAATTGCTAAAAGACCCTTTTCTAACCGGGGAACAACAACATGAGTACATAAAAATCATTGAAAAAAGCGGAGTCAGGATGCTCAACATTATCAATGATATTATTGATATATCCAAGATTGAAGCAGGTTTAATGAACGTCACTTTAACCACCATCTGTATCAACGAACAAATGGAATACATCTTTGCTTTCTTCAAGCCTGAAGTTGACGTAAAGGGATTACATCTTTCTTTTAAAAATCCGCTTCCTACAAGTAAATCCATGATTATCACCGACCAGGAAAAGTTTTACGCTATCCTGATTAATTTGGTTAAAAATGCTATTAAATATACAGAATCCGGTTCAATTGAATTCGGATATACAGTAAATCAACCCAACTATCCTACTGAACTCATTTTTTATGTAACGGACACGGGCATTGGCATTCAATCCGACAGGCAGGCTGTTATCTTTGAGCGTTTTATCCAGGCCGATGTCGAAAACAAAAGAGCCATCCAGGGTGCAGGGCTGGGACTGGCTATTACCAAGGCTTACGTTGAAATGCTGGGTGGAAAAATCTGGTTGGAGAGTGATCCCGATAGCCACCGGGAAGGAAAAGGATCAACATTTTATTTTACCCTTCCATATAATGTCGAAACACCACCTGTAAAGGGAGAAAGGGAAATTATGAGTAAATCAAAGGATAAGGCTGAGAAAAAGAAGTCGTTAAAAGTATTGATTGTGGAGGATGATGAAACTTCAGAAATTCTCATGACATTAATGATTAGAAACTTTTCGAGGGAGGTTTTAACGGCAAAAACCGGAGCTGAAGCCGTTGAGAAATGTAAACAGAATCCTGATATTGATCTAATCCTGATGGACATCAGATTGCCTGTTATGGATGGCTACGAAGCAACACGGCTAATACGTCAGTTTAATGAAAAGGTGGTTATTATTGCTCAAACGGCTTATGGGCTTGTCGGTGATAAAGAGTTGTCGATAGCTGCAGGTTGTAATGCACACCTCTCAAAGCCCATCGACAAAGAAGAACTCGATCAGGTAATTCAACACTATTTCAAGGATTAGGAATTGCATGGAACATCCTTTTGGTGCAATCAGCACTTAATCTGAAATTTTGTTTGGCACTTCTTAAATAATCGATGCGTGAGGTTACACGATTTTCTAATATTTTATTGTTGTATTCATGACACTTTTGTATTTCGTAAATAAAAAAAGAATAGTCGAAAATAAAATGAAAAGGCAAATGAAAAGTAATGTTGTGATCGCTTTTACTATATTTGGATATTATTTATCCCAGCACTATGTTTGACGACGACGATGAAAAAGAAACCGATGTAAGAGATCTTCCTATTTATAAAAAAGGGAAAGAAATTTTTGAGGTGGCACATCAAATCAGCCTACTGATCCCGGATGACAATGAACACCTTCAGGATATAAATGGGTGGATGTTGAATGATGCGGCGCAATTGACAGTAAAACTTGCCGGGGCACACAATGTTGGTTTTTATGATATGAAAATGGAAGCTGCTACCATCATCCGTAAGGCGGCTCGTGACCTGGTGGTGCACCAACACTCACTTAAAGAGTTCGGGTTCAAGCACACTGAATATTTTTCAATTATCAGAGAATTAATCGAAGAATACCGGTTGCTTTTTATTGAATGGGTTTCGGGGTTTGATAAATTCGACTACATCATCGACCGATGGGGCCTTTTTAATCCTCCCGGCGTTGGACCCTTCGATCATGATCCGGACGACGATATCCCATTTGAAAATCCACTTCGGTGAATGTTAAATTACTCAAGTTTCGCAGTTAAACCTATTTGATGGGAATCAGATAATTAATTTTAAATGGGGTATCCGATCATCTTCCGTAAATAATAATTGGCTTTGTAGGATGAAATATCCAACAAATAACTGGAAATTAAGGAATATCTGATCTTGCAGTCGGCTAAAGCCAGACTGCAAT
>PCUL01000397.1 GCA_002771745.1 Bacteroidetes bacterium CG18_big_fil_WC_8_21_14_2_50_41_14 | reverse complement strand
TCTGACTGTAGTTTGCTGCCGGGTTCAGGGGTGCCCAGGTAAAAGTCATCTGGTAGCCATCGTTATACCCTGTACCGGTACAACAAGTTGCAATATACCTTACTAAAAACTGATCTACAGATGTTAATGTGATGGGCGTGGTGATGGCTGTTCCCAATGCTCCTCCGCTATTGGTGGTGGTGCAATTGGCCGAAACCAGTGTTAAACTCGTTCCGGCAGGAATTGATCCGCTACTTATTCTCGCTGTAAGTTCCCGGTCGGTACCGCCGGGGACGATGGATGATATTTTAACAAATACATCGGAGTTGGATACCGATCCCACAGGTGCTCCCGCTGTTGAAGTAGCGAGAGTCAATGTTACCGGGGCATGGTTGGTTTCTATCAATGCGAATTCCGATATTTGTAAGGTAATGTTGTCTCCGGCGGTCCATACTTGAGCCCATGCCGTCATAGTAAGCAGGAAACAGATGCCAAGAAGGATATTTTTTAATCCGTTTTTATTCATATTCCATTTATTCGGTGGAGGTGATGGTATAGGTAACTGCAATTGCCTGGCCATTTTCGTATTTGTTGCTGTAATTATAGCTCTCCGGATTGTCCCAGATATAAGTAAGCCGGTGTCCCCTGTTTGTTCCGGATCCTGTATAACAACTGCCTATATTGACAATGATATTCTGTGGATAGCTCGAGAGGGTTATTTCCCCAATGGGTGTGCCTGTTGCCCCGGAACCAAAACCGACATCCTCACTGATGACAACACGTAAGGTAACATCAGCCGGCAGGCTTCCTGAACTGATATTGGCGGTAATATAATTTGTTGCCCCAGGATTTACAATAGAGGAGTAGTTTAACCAGGTGTTGTCACCCGTGTTTGGATTGATAATCTGCTCCACGTTATTGGGTTCCAACAAAGAATAGCTATAGGTAATTACCTGCTCTCCATCAACAGCAAAGTTGATGAGTGAAACAGGTGGAATACTTAGCATAAGTGGTACCTCTGCCGTGTTGTTGTTCTGACAATAGCCGGATGAAGGCATATAAAATAACAGGCCAATTACGGTAATAATAAGGACAGCTTTCTTAAAGTCGACCACTTTGTGTTAAAATTTGGAACAAAGGTAGTTATATCGCAGGTGGAAATAAATAGGCAATTTGCTGATGTCGGGGTTCGAAATGCTGATTCTTGGGTTGAGTTAAAGAGTTTTAGAAATTAATTGCTAAAACAAGTGCTTTACCACAAAGAAATCAGCCCTTTTTTTATAGCGTATTTTACCAGATCGGCCGTGGAGTTCATGTTTAATTTATTCAGGATATTTTGTTTATGTGTGCCAATTGTTTTTATGCTCACGAATAGCAGTTCCGAAATTTCACGGCTCGTTTTCCCATCGGCAATTAACTTGAGTATTTCCATTTCCCTTGCCGAAAGCTGAGGATCATCTTCCTGCTTATTTTTTGGCTTTCCAATGTAGTCGTGGATGATGAATTCGGTAATGTCATCGCTTAAATATTTTTTTCCGGCATATACGGTGTTGATCGCATCTATTAGTTCATCATAAGCACAATTTTTAAATAAATAGCCACAGGCCCCCGCCTCAAGCATTCCTTTAATAAAGTGTTTTTCGGAATGCATGGTCAATGCTATGACCTTGGTTTTGGGAGCTTCCGTTTGTAAAATTCCGGTAGCTTCAATGCCATTGATTATGGGCATTCCTATGTCCATTAAAATGATATCGGGACTTAGTGTTTTTGCCTTTTCGATGGTTTGTTTACCATTTTCAGCTTGTGCCACAATTTCGATGTTTAAGGCGCCTGACAGCAAAGTCATCAGCCCTTCGCGAAATAATTGATGGTCGTCGGCAATAAGAATTTTTATCGGCATGGTTTATTTTTTTTTAATCGGAATACTTACCATCGCTTTGGTTCCCTTATTAGTTTCAGTTTCAATGTTGAGTTTTCCCTGGATAGAGTCAAGCCGTTCGTGGATGCTAAACAATCCATGCCCTCCTTTTTTTATAAAATTTAATTCGGATGGATCATCAAAACCATGGCCATTGTCAATCACTGCAAAATAATAAAAATTCTCATCTTTCATAATCTGCACCTCAATTAAATCAGCCTCTGCATGTTTTACCACATTGATCAGCAGTTCGCAAATAATGCGATACAATAAAATACGCGTATTGTCATCTATGTCCGGGTTGGTATCGTTGGTTTGAACCGTGACAGCAATGGGATAATTATTTTTAATCTGATCCAATTTCCATGTAATGGCCTGAATCAGACCCAGTTCATACAGGATGGGGGGGCTCAAATCATAGGTTAGTGTTCGGGTTTGCACAATGGCATCGCTCAGTAATCCGGTTGATGCGCTAATCATCTTCTGAACCTCAGGATCCAGGTTTTTACTTAACAACGATGATAAACTGATGTGGGCGATGGATAGGATTTGACCAACTCCATCATGAAGATATTCGGCAATCCTTCTGCGTTCCTTTTCCTCAGCCAGGATCAATTCCGAGTTCAGTTTTTTAAGTTTTATCTGATAGTTTTTAATTTCTTCAAGGCTGTTTTTTAAATCCTCTTCCGCCTGTCGCCGCAAAGTAATGTCATGCGTAACTCCCCTGTATCCAATAAACATTAACTCACTGTCGTAAATGGGGAA
>PCUL01000453.1 GCA_002771745.1 Bacteroidetes bacterium CG18_big_fil_WC_8_21_14_2_50_41_14 | reverse complement strand
AACGAAGCGCTGTTGCAGGAAGCCTACAACCGACTGTTGAAAGACATCCGTGCCAGCCATATCCTGATCATGGTTGACGAGCATGCCAATCCGGAGGATACATTGGCTGCCTTTAACAAAATCACTTCTATTAGAGAAGAAATTATTTCCGGAAAAAAAACCTTTGGCGATGCAGCCGCTGAATATAGCGATGACCAGAGTGCCCGCGACAAGGAGGCAGTACAAGGTCAGTCGGGTTTCAGACCCGGGAACAAAGGCGACCTGGGATATTTCACCGTATTTAATATGGTCTATCCTTTTGAGTCGGCAGCTTACAATACTGCTGTGAATCAAATTTCTACACCCGTTCGCAGCCGTTTTGGTTATCACCTGGTGAAGGTGACCGACAGACGTGACGCCATGGGCGTTGCAGAAGTGGCTCATATTTTTGTGGCCACAAGACCGGATGCCACAGACGAGGATTTGGTTCGTAAGACTGAAAAAATTAACAACATTTACCAGAAGTTGCAGGAAGGCATGACCTTCGAAGCAGCCGTAGCCGAATATTCAGAAGATAAAGGTTCGGTGCAGAACGAAGGAAAACTGAGTAAATTTACCTCAAGCCGCGTGGTTCCACAGTTTGTGCTGGTGGTAGATAGCCTGAAAGTTGGAGAAGTAGCGCCCCCTGTGCACACACTCTATGGATGGCACATCATTAAGTTGATCAGCCGTGAAACACCGGGCACATTCGAGAAAGAATCTCCTCAGTTGAAAGAACGACTAACGAAAGACCAGCGCAGTCATAAAAGTGAAGAAGCTGTGATGGCATCGATCAAGAAAGACAATAAACTCACGCTATATCCAAAAGCCAAAGATCAGGTCATTGCACTGATAGACAGCAGCGTGTTACAGAATACTTTTGTATCAGCAAGCTTGGTTGAGATGACCAAACCTGTGATGAAGCTTGGAAAAGTGAAATATACCCAGGCTGACTTCGCACAGTTTGTAGAAAAAAATCAAAAGAAAACCGATCAGCTTAACAAAGATATTTACCTGAATCAATTATTCGACCAGTTTGTAGATGCCAACTGTCTGGCATACATGGATCAACGACTGGAGTCCATGTTTCCTGAATTCAAGGACCTGATGAGCGAATACCACGATGGAATCCTGTTGTTCAACCTCACCGATGAGGAAGTTTGGTCGAAAGCTGTAAAAGATACGTTGGGCTTGCAGGCATTTTTTAATGAGCACCGCGACAAATACAGTTTTGGGGAGCGTGTTGATGCCACCGTTTATAAGATACGTAACAAAAAAGACACTGAACGAGTGGGATTGCTCCTGGCAGAAAATGACAATGATGGTGATCTGGCCAAAGCCCTCGATCGCGATAGCATCAGGACAGTACGTATGTCTCCGGGCAAATACGAGCAAGGTGCTGATAACTATGTGGATGCAG
Organism: Bacteroidetes bacterium CG18_big_fil_WC_8_21_14_2_50_41_14; assembly: GCA_002771745.1. Classification (GTDB taxonomy): domain Bacteria; phylum Bacteroidota; class Bacteroidia; order Bacteroidales; family F082; genus UBA6244. The sequence continues at coordinate 1,263 of PCUL01000453.1, read as the reverse complement.
TTACCTGGAAACCAGGACTGACGGGTCCGATCACTTCAGACGTGGAAGACCTGGTGGTATTTGTAAAAATAAGAGAGTTGATTCCGGCACAGCCCAAGGAACTCAATGAGGCCCGTGGACTGGTGACCGCCGATTATCAGACCTACCTGGAACAGGCCTGGATTAAACAATTAAAAGAAAAATATCCCGTTGTCATCAAGGACGAAGTGTTGAATCAGTTGCTCAACAGGGTCAACTAATCTATTCAATCCATAAACCTATGATCCTGAACCAGCTCATATTACGACCTGCCAACTCCGCCAAAATACTGGTGTTGGTTCTGTTGTGGGGGGGGCTGTTTTTTTCCGGCTGCGATATGGTTTCTTTTAAAGAAGACCAGGGCCGGGTTTTAGCGCAAGTGGAAGGAGATTACTTGTTTCTCAATGATTTGGCCGGAGTAGTGCCGCAAGGGATTTCACACAGCGACAGCATCGACCTGGCAAAGAATTTCATCAACAATTGGGTGAAAAACCGGCTCATGATTGCACAAGCCGAGCGGAACCTGACGGATGAACAACTCGACTTCAGCAAACAATTGGAGGATTACCGCAACTCGCTGGTGATCTATCGCTACGAGACGCTATTGATTGATCAGGAACTCGACACGGTGGTGACGGATGCGCAAATCATGAGCTTTTACCAGTCGCATTTGGGCGACTTTGAGCTCAAAGAAAATATCCTGAGAGCCTACTATGCCATTGTCAATAGTGAGACGCCCCTGCTCGACCAAGTGCTTGAGGTATTCGATTTGCCTGACGCCCTGGCTGTAGACTCATTACTGTATTTTGAGAAAAATGACGACATGCTTTCGCTTTCGGTAGATACCAGCTATTGGATGAGTTTCTTTCAGTTCCAGCAGATCATTCCCATCGAGTCGTACAACCAGGAACTGTTTCTAAAGAACAAACGGTTGATTCGTATCGAAGAGAACGGGATGGTTTTTTTGGTGAAAGTCGTCAACTTTAAAATCAAGGACGACATCTCGCCTCTCGAGGTAGAACGACAGGATATCCGACATATCATCATTAACCAGCGCAAGGTAAGACTGATTAAAAAAGTTCGGGATGATATTTATAAGAAAGCCTTGTATAACAATGATTTTGAGATATTTTAAGAAGAAGTTAACATCTGGTAGAAATCACCAGAAAGCTTGCTCCGGTTAAGAGAGAAGGATAAAAAGTTAAATTATGATAGCGAAATACATGAATTTGAAAGATAAATCAC
>PCUL01000020.1 GCA_002771745.1 Bacteroidetes bacterium CG18_big_fil_WC_8_21_14_2_50_41_14 | reverse complement strand
TCTGGATTGTGCTTCGTGTGCTTCAAAGATTGAAAGCAGCCTGACAAAGCTGGGTGATGTGAAGTTTGTGACTGTGAATTTTGCAAATTCTACTATGACCATCGATACCGACAACCTTGATAAGGTAAAGGCCCGCATTAAAGAGATAGAACCTGAGGTTGTGGTAGAAGACATTGAACAAGCTTCGAAATTGGTTTCAACCGGCGAACTCGCTGAAAACAAATGGACCATTATTAAAGCAGCTTCCGGGCTTATATTATTGATCGCCGGGTTGGTGTTCGAAGAAGAAATCCACAATACACCTATTCATATTGCTGAATTTTTAGTGTTCGGAACAGGTTACCTCATTGTAGGTTGGGGGGTTCTTTCATCAGCAGTAAAAAACATCATCAGGGGGCAGGTTTTTAATGAACAGTTTTTAATGGCCATTGCTACACTCGGGGCTTTTGCGATTCATCAGATGCCCGAAGCAGTCGCCGTGATGCTATTTTATGTGACGGGTGAATTGTTTCAGGATATTGCGGTCGGACGTTCCCGCAAATCAATCAAATCTCTGCTTGAAATCAGGCCCGATTACGCCAATCTGAAGTCCAACAATGAAATACTAAAGGTTTCCCCCGATATGGTAAAGGTTGGCGAACTTATCATTGTCAGGGCGGGTGAAAAAATACCTCTCGATGGAACAATACTCGAAGGGACTTCATTTGTTGACACTGCCGCTCTGACTGGAGAAAGTGTTCCGAGAAGGGTAAAAGAAACAGACGATGTAATGGCAGGAATGATCAATCAATCTGGTTTATTGACCATTAAAGTCAATAAAGTATTTGGAGAATCATCCATATCCAGGATACTCGATTTGGTAGAGAATGCCACATCGCAAAAAGCGGAAACGGAAAAATTCATTACCACTTTTGCAAGGTACTATACGCCGATAGTGGTTATTGGCGCTTTGTTGGTGGCTATTTTGCCACCCCTTATATTTAGCGGACAAACTTTCGATGATTGGATTTACCGTGCCTTGGTCGTGTTGGTTATTTCATGCCCCTGTGCGTTGGTTATCAGTATTCCACTGGGTTATTTTGGAGGAGTTGGTTTGGCATCACGAAAAGGGATTCTGGTGAAAGGTTCTAATTTTCTGGATGCTCTGACCCGGATAACCACCGTGGTCTTTGATAAAACAGGCACCCTCACAAAGGGCGAATTTAAGGTTTCGGAGGTTGTTACTTCAAATGGCTTTTCGAAAGAAGAAATTTTAGAATATGCAGCATATTCGGAAGTTAACTCCAATCATCCGATCGCACAATCTATTACAGAAGCCTACAAGAACAAAATTGACACATCCAAAATCACACGAACCGAAGAAATTCCCGGGCATGGCATTAAGGCTGTTGTTTCCGGCAAAGCTATTCTTGCAGGCAATGATCATCTTTTGCATAAGGAAAACATTGAACACCCCGTTTGTCAGGTTGATGGAACGGTAGTACATGTCGCTGTTGATCGCATTTATGCCGGCTATATCATTATTTCCGACCGCTTGAAAGACGATGCTCATGAAGCGATTGAAAAATTAAAAGCCAAAAATATTCAAACGGTCATGTTAACGGGCGATAACAAATTTGCCGCCCGGGCATTTGCCAAGCAGTTAGGAATTGACCGTGTTTACTCCGAACTCTTGCCTGAGGATAAAGTAAATTACATCGAACGATTAATTGCAGAAAACAAAGGGGGCAAAGTGGCTTTTGTTGGCGACGGAATTAACGATGCCCCCGTACTTGCCCGCGCGGATGTTGGCATTGCCATGGGAGCGCTTGGTTCCGATGCAGCGATAGAGACTGCCGATGTGGTGTTGATGACCGATTCACCTTCCAAAGTTGCTCTGGCCATTGATGTTGCTAAATCAACACGGAACATTGTCTGGCAGAATATATACTTTGCCATGGGTGTGAAACTGCTATTCATGGTGCTGGGCGTATTCGGGATTGCAACCATGTGGGAAGCTGTTTTCGGAGATATGGGTGTTGCGTTAATCGCGATTTTTAATGCCCTCAGGATATTGAGAAAATAGCGTATCACGGTCTAAAACAATATCCTGTCTTCCCATAAATTGGATATATTAATACCTGCATTTGTAATAGTACAAAAAACCATATTTTTGTCAAAAATGCTACCGTATGAATATCAGTCAGATTAAAGAGAAACTTAAGGACAAAACGGTAGGCGTAGCCGGATGTGGCGGCTTGGGGTCAAATTGTGCTGTGGCATTGGCCAGAGTTGGTGTTGGCAAACTCATTATAGCCGATTTTGATGTTATTGATGAAGGCAACCTAAACCGGCAGTACTTTTTTTATCATCAAATTGGAGAAAAAAAATCGCTTTGCCTCCAACAAAATATCCACCTGATTAATCCGGCTACTCGCGTAAAAGCCCATGACCTGATGCTCGACTCAAATAATATCTACGAGCTATTTAAGGATTGTGATGTCATTGTTGAAGCTTTCGACAAAGCAGAAATGAAACAGATGATCATCGAAGCTGTTCTTGACAAACTGCCTCAAACACCACTTGTGGTTGGTCTGGGAGTGGCCGGTTGGGGCGACAATAATTCAATCGGATGCCGACAGTTAGATCACCTTTATAT
>PCUL01000230.1 GCA_002771745.1 Bacteroidetes bacterium CG18_big_fil_WC_8_21_14_2_50_41_14 | reverse complement strand
CCTGCACCACATCTTTTGCATCTTCTTCATTAAATAAAATTCTGAACGCAAGATGATAGGCATATTGCTGATGTTGTTTTACCAGGGTTCCAAATGCTTCTTTATCTCCCGATTTTACTCTGTCAATAATATGTTCAGGTTCAACCTTCATCGGCAAAATTTATCGTCTTGTTATTGATACGATGAAAGTAGTAAAAAGTAAAATGCAGGTAGAGATTTTTCGTTCGTTTTGTCTCTTTGCCCCCGGTTTAAGCCATAGGCAATGAATGCCTCGCCAACAATGGGCTGTAGTCTAATAAGACTTAAAGTAAAAAGTTATTTTTCATAACATATCATTGCGCTGTCGCTGAAAACAGTAAATGAATTCATATTTTGAAAGAAACATTTAAATAATTTGGTTTCTGAGGATAAGATGTTTTCTGTAGCGGTGATATTGCCCTCTGAATCAAAAACAAAAAGTTTGGTTAAGTACTTTGAATAGCGTCTAACTGAACCGTAAGAGGTTTGACTAATAATTACAGCAAGCTGATTGTCAATAAGATCAAAAAATACAGGCCTGATATTAATATTTGGCATGTTGTCAGGCAACCCCATTAGTTTATCCTTATAGAAATCACGGAAATTTCTTGTCCAAAGTGGTTGACCACTTTCCAGATTTAACGCGACAATCATATCAGATAAGCCTAAATACAAAATTTCCTCATCCATATCTGCCTTAATTTCTTGTATTGTAAAATCATTGCTCCAGACTTGATCACCTAAAAAATTATAAGCAATCACCCTATTATACGAGTACATTATGAAAAATTCATCGGTCACATAAAACCCCGTAATATTTAAGGGTATAATGAAGTCCTTTTCTTGGAGAATTTCACCAGTTTTTAAACTAATCTGGTATATTTTAATAGATTCATTCGCGTAACTACTAGTTACAACAGGCTTAAAAAGAGCGTATAAGAATAATCCGTCTTCAAAAAATATCATGTCTTCAAATCCTTTTTTGCCAAAAGGTTTTAATGAGGTTACGGCATTGAAGTTATCAGATGAATAAATATCAATTGTTCTACCAAATGTTTCTTCATAATCCGTAAGAACAACTATATTGCCCTTAGTATTATAAGTAATCAAATAGGGGATGGGCTTAACCACTTCTTTAATAAGCGATAATTTCTGATTTTTCAGATTGTAAAGTTTGAATGATACTTCACCTGTACCCCAGTGGTTTTCAGCAGTAAAAAGCTTGTTTTCAGTAACATTGCTGTAAATAAAGTTTTCGTATTTTGGAAGAATAATGGGTTGCTGATCCTGAAAAACAACGCTGTTCTGAAAAATCATATCTGAATATCCCTTATATCCACCCGAAATGATTGGTTCCAGGCCTATCTCTTTGGAAATTAATTTTACATACCTGTTTGATGGAGTTAATAAAATTACATCATAAACGTTATCGCAAGAATTATTCAATGCAATTTCCTTTTTATTAAACTGAGCCGTTGTCATATATGGAAAAGTAAAAATCCAAAAACAACAAATAAACATTCCCTTGTATAATTTCATGATTAGTCGATTAAAAACACTTTAATCTGAAAAAGGATTGAGCATCTATAAATGCCCAGTTTGGAATCAGTACTTTCCAGAGTAAAATTCCCTGCTAAAATACAAAAATCCTACATCCACCTCTTTCGCCTGAAATAAGCAATCATTCCACCTCCGATCGTCAACATAATAGCGATCACGATATAAAAAGCATAGTTTTCGTTTTGCAATGGAAGCAGGATGTTCATGCCATAGAGCCCGGTGAGAAAGGTTAAAGGGAGGATAATGGACGAAATCAGGGTGAGGATTTTCATGATTTCGTTGGTTTTGTTGGTCTGCATCGAATCGAAGGTAGTCGACAAACCATCAATCAGTTCGCCATAATCCTCGGTCATGTCCCACATTTTGTTGTAGTAGTCGAGGATGTTGCCCCAGTAGTCTTCCATGTTGTCGGCAAAACCTTCCACATTTCCCGATTCAAATTTATTGAACACGCGAAGTTGCGGCTTGTACATGGTATTGAGTGCAATGATGTTTTTTCGGGTAACGGAGAGGCGTTCAATAACCCGGGTAGGTTTGTTGCCAAACAGTTCTTTCCCTATCAATTCGAGTTCAAGGCCCACCCTTCTTAACACGGCTACCGATTCGGTCATCAATTTTTCGAGAATGGTATACAGCAAAGCATCGGAGGTTCCTACCTCAAAATCACGTCCTTCGCTTTCATGTTGCAACGACTCTTCAAAAAGCTTATCCACCATCCAATGTGTTTGACCTACTGTGATGATGTAATCCTCTGCCCAGAATATTTTTACTTCACTGGGCTTAATAAAATGCTTCTGTAAGTCGAAAACGGGAAAATGGAGAATTAAAAAATAATAATCATCGTAAATATCCACCTTGGGACGCTGGCTGATTTGCCTACAGTCTTCAATATCAAGTTGGTGAAAGTGGAAGGTATTGCTCAGGTATTCAAAATCATCCTCGGTAGGACTTTTAATATGAAGCCACCTTAGTCTTCCTATTTTAATCGTTTCTCTCATAGGTGTTCCTCCTTTCTTTATGATATTTAACCGGCAGGTTTATTATCCCATAGTCGTTTTTTTTTCGTTGCAAAAGTAATCAAATTAATTGGAAAG
>PCUL01000399.1:611-3228 GCA_002771745.1 Bacteroidetes bacterium CG18_big_fil_WC_8_21_14_2_50_41_14 | reverse complement strand
AGATACCACTGTGGGTATTAGCACAATAGAAGAAGATAAATTGCCTCTTAAAGTCTATCCCAACCCGGCCACCAACAGCGCCACCTTCAGCTACAGCCTGCCCGCCGGTACACACCAGGGAAGTATCGAAGTACGCAACACCACCGGGCAACTGGTAGCCTCTACCAGGTTAAATGAGGCAAAAGGTGAGTGGGTTCTTCAATTAAATAACATTCCCCCGGGGCTTTATATCTATACCTTAAGCACCCAACAAAAGACCACTACGGGGAAATTGGTGGTGATTGGGTAAAATAACAGGAATTTCTCCTGGTTCTCAAATTAAACTGATAAACAAGCCTTTTGGTACAATGCTTGTATTGCTGACCACATAATCTTAAAAAAAATATCTTTATGAAAACGACCATTATAAGTCTCATTTGTTTTATCACTTTTCAAAGTGGTATTGCGCAAAACGAAAATGCGAAACAAGTAACAATCGACACCCTACGGATTGTTAAAGAAAAAAACTATTATCAGGACACTTTATGGGTAATGGATTCAAGTCAAACTTATTATTCACTTGACTGGGAGCTATATTTATCAGGTAATTATAAAGTAGAAACCAGAGATGATCAGGGCAACAAATTAACTGCCATCAAAAGGATAAAGGACCGTTATTCAGAGTTATTTGAAAATTATTCATTTGATTCCGTTACTTATTTTGGTGGAAGTGACAAAGTGAAGTCCCTTAAAACATATGGATGGAATGTGCTGGATAGCAAGTGGATGGACAATGTATTCCAATTGTATGATGAAAACCAACAATGGCTTGATAGCTACGATAAATCCTGGAATAGAAGCCAATTCGAGTATGGTACCGGGCACCGCACCACAAATGAGTATGAAAATGAAGCGCTTGTGTTAAGTGTCAAAAGTACTCTTTCACCAAGGAGTGAAGTATGGGAGCCTAACGAAAGGACTATCCATATATTAAATGAAAGTGGAATGGACAGCATCAGTCTGCACCAAAATTGGAATATGGATACAGAACAATGGGACAACTATTATAAATATGAATCGCATTACATCGATTCCCTCAATACAATAGACTACTATGGCTATATTTGGGATTCAACCGCATCGTATTGGCTCCCGGTAAATTTTACACACCAGGTTTCTTCAGAAAACGGGCTAAGGGATACTACCGAAGTTTACAAATGGGACAGCATCGGAAATTACTGGAAAATGTCTTTTAAATCCATTGCATTGTTTAATGAATCGAATCAAATTTTGGAAATTGTAAATATGTTTTATGATAATGAAGACACCCTTTGGGTAAATAACAAGAAAATGATTTATTCCTATGAGGTCGATCTTCAAAATTCGATCCAGTATAAATGGGATACATTGTCCGATTATTGGAAGCCTGAATATAAATCCTATCGCTCATACGCCTTCGAAAATATTCCGGATACCACACAATATGATCAATGGGATACTATAGGCCAAAGCTGGGTTCCGATTTTTAGGTCAATTTCGGTTTTCGATGACCGACAAAATCAAATCGAAGATTTATTTCAGTTGTGGACAAGTATCACTCCGGAAAGCTTAAAGGACTGGAAAACAAATTCGAGAACCATTTTTTTCTGGTCTCCTTTTAATCCGGAGTCTGTTATTGATACTAAGCTAACAAATATGAAGGTATATCCCAACCCGGCCAGGGAATATATTATTTTTGAATCATTCGGTCAACAACCAACCAACCTATTTATTTACAACAGTTCAGGCGAACAAGTCGGGCATCTCTATATTAACTCATCTCCCCTGGTTTGGAATACCACTGGTCTTGCACCGGGAATGTACTTTTATCATGGAGAGCAAGGTGATAAGATAGTGTCAGGTAAAATAGTGCTGGTGGGTGAATAAGTATAGGGGTTTTACTCAGTACTATAAAATTTTTTGTTGCCTCGCCTTCTCAAGTGCAGTAACCAAATTGTCTGTCTCTAATTTGCGGAAGATATTTTTGCAATGAAAATTTACTGCATTGATGCTATTACCCATTTTACTGGCGACTACCGATCTTTTAAAGCCTTGAGAGAGTAAATTAAGTACTATTATTTCACTTTGGGTTAGCAATGGTTTGCTTTCATGAGACATGATGTTCAGATTAACAATTTCAGCTACATGCTTTCCGATCACTCTTTGTCCAGACAACACCTGATGAATCGTGTCTATAATTACTTTCTTCCCGCAAGATTTAATGAGTATGGCATGAGCGCCGTTCGACCAGGCCTCTTCAAGAGAAACAGGATCCAGTTCTCCTGTTAATATAATTATTTTTTTATCGGGGTATTGATCGCTAAAAGACTCAAAATATATGGTTCCTGATGGATATAAGTTAGGTTAAATTGTTTTCGCTGGTTAATTAACGTGCTCATAATTGTTTTGGAAGAGCTGGAAGATTGCTACTGACTGTCTCTGGGTGATCGATCTTTTACTTGTTATTTTTATGAAACTTTTTCGAATTAATCAGGTTAGCAACCAGAGTGAAGATAATATATATAGTTTTGTAGTAAAACCATTTTACACGTGATAAAAGTTGCCATTATAGACGATGAACAGGATAGCCGGGAAACCC
>PCUL01000399.1:0-586 GCA_002771745.1 Bacteroidetes bacterium CG18_big_fil_WC_8_21_14_2_50_41_14 | reverse complement strand
TGATTTAGAAACGGGGTTGGCTTTAATTAAATCGACCAATCCTGATCTTGTTTTCCTCGACATCAACATGCCGGATGGATCGGGTTTCGACTTGCTCGAAAGGCTCCCCCATAAAAACATCAACGTCATCTTTGTTACTGCTTACGACCAACACGCCATCAGGGCCTTCCGCTATAGCGCCATCGATTTTTTATTGAAACCCGTTGACCCTGAAATGCTGGTTAAAGCCATTGAAAAATTCAGAAAAAAGGTGGACCTTTCAAGCCTGCAGCAACGATTAATGACGCTTCTGGCTAACAAAAACACACCCAAAAAAATTGCACTGCCAACCACTGGCGGCTACAAATTTGTTTTAGCTGAAAACATACGCCATTGTGTTTCGGAAGGAAATTACACCACTTTTTTCCTTTACAATGGAGAGAAAATTTTGGTATGCTATCCACTGAAGGAGTATGAAGAGCTTTTGGAAGGAGACAATTTTTATAGAGTCCACCAATCGCACCTGATCCACCTTAAATACGTAAAAGAGTACAAAAAAGGAGAAGGTGGCTCCGTTATTCTGGACGACAACACCGAAATCCAAATT
>PCUL01000401.1 GCA_002771745.1 Bacteroidetes bacterium CG18_big_fil_WC_8_21_14_2_50_41_14 | reverse complement strand
GGAATCAGGCCTGTTCTAAAATTCTTTAAGCTTATCCCCAATAGTTGAAATGTTGAGTTTACAAACTATGAATTACGCGGGCACTTTATATTTATAAGAACGGTTTACTTTTGGTTAAATTGTGCAGATAAAAGATCGTCAATCGCTAATAATTTTTCTTTCATTTCATTTTCCCTAAACGACTTTTCTTCTTCTAAACGTATTGAATTAGCAGCGTGTTGTAAGGCGACCATAGCAAATAAATCCTGATGGTCTTTGTATTCAAAGGCTTTTGAATAATCTCTTATCGTCTGGCTCACTTCTTCAGCTGCCTTTCTTACAACCCTTTCCTCTTCAGAAGCGATGGACAAGCTGTATGGCCTTCCGGCAATCTGAACCTTAATATCAAGATTGGTTTTCAAACTCTTCTACCCTTTCATTATTCACTCAGTACCTCAATACATCTATCAATTTCTGCAATCAAATCCTCTAGTTTCTCTCTACTCTCTTCAACTCCAAATTCTTTCTCAAGCGTTTTTGCAAGTGTAATTTTTACTAACTCGTTACTTTTTTCTCCCAATTCTTTTGTCAGCAAGGTCAATTGATTATCACGTTCACCTAATTGATGCTTTAATGCGATATTTTCTTTTACAATAGATGCATTTAACTCAATTAACTTTCTAATTTTATACTCAATTCCCGTGATTATCAGTTGCTCATTGGCCATTGAATCAGGTTTAACTATTGGCTACAAAGTTATACAATATTTTTTCGCTTTTGCAGCACACCAAAGATAATCCATTATTTGTTGAATCACAACATAAAGTCATCGTTATGAGTGAAGATTTTTTATTTTATCTATGGAAATTCCAGTTGTTTTCATGCAATCTGTTTACTGTGGATGGGTTACAAGTTGTAGTGGCTTCGGCTGGGACACGCAATGCAGACAGTGGTCCCGATTACTTTAATGCAAAAGTTAAAATTGGCGACACGCTGTGGGCCGGCAACATTGAAATACATACCATTTCTTCAGATTGGTACCGACATCACCACGATGAGGATGATGCATACGACAACATCATACTACATGTGGTGCACGAGAACGACAAGCCTGTTAAAAGAAAAAATGGCGAAACAATTCCTGCTTTGGAAATAAAGGGTTGTTACAATCCTGCCTTATTCGACCGATACCGGGACTTTGTCACGACCATGAACCCCATTCCTTGCCACAGGCATCTACATGAAGTGAATCATTTTACGTTAATGAGTTGGTTCGATACCCTGATCGTTGAGCGATTAGAAGACAAAACCCGGGTCATCCTGCAAAATCTGTCGCGGATAAGTGAAGATTTTAATGAAGTCTTTTATCAAAAATTATGTCGGAACTTTGGATTTAAGACCAATGCAGATGCCATGGAACAACTGGCCAGGTCGCTACCTCTTGGAATCGTATCTAAACATCGGGACAACCTGTTTCAGATTGAAGCCTTATTATACGGTCAGGCCGGATTGTTGTCCACCAAATTTAAAGACTCCTACGCAAATCAGCTCCTGGCAGAATATCAGTTTCTTACGGCAAAATACATGCTCACCCCCATGGATCGAAAAATATGGCGTTTTATGAGGATGCGTCCGGCCAACTTTCCCACCATACGCATTGCCCAGTTTGCCGGTTTATTGAATAAATCGCCCGGTCTTATTCACAACATGCTTGAGGCTGATAAGCTAAATCACTTGTTATCTTTATTCAATGTCAGTGCCAATGAATACTGGGACAATCATTATCACTTTGGTCAAAAAGCCAGACCGGAAAGACCTAAAAAGCTGGGAATCGCATCCATCAGGCTGATTGTGATCAATACCATTGTACCATTTCTGTTCATATACAACCGCTATAAGAAGGAGTCTGATCCGGACAAAAAAGCACTGGATTGGCTGGAACAATTACCATCCGAGAAAAATGCGATAAGCAGGCTTTTTTCATTGTCCGGCATCGAAGCCAACAATTCACTTCAATCACAAGCACTTATACAGTTAAAGTCGAAGTATTGCGACCAAAAACGATGCCTTGAGTGCCGCATTGGACATGAGTTGTTGAAATCCGGTAACCATTAATCCGTTTTGGTTGATTAATCGTGGTTTTAATAAATAATGCAACATCATATCAAATTAAGCTACCAAACCTGTTTAACGACCTCTTCCAAATGAAATTTAACATCGTCCAAAATGATCATCCTAATTGTTACCTTTGTTTTTCAATTTGGCACGTTGCTTCCTGAAATCTAAACATCAAATTGTTACATATAAAATAGATCATTGGTTTGAGCTACACAAGTAAAAGAGAAATAATTATCGCAGGATTATTGGTTCTGATCATACTGATAGTTGGCATTTCCGGCTACATGCTCATCGATGATTATTCCTTTGTAAGTGCAATTTACATGACGGTAATCACCATTGCCACCGTTGGCTTTGGAGAGGTGGAGCCTTTATCGGATGCAGGGAGATTATTTACTGTGGGATTGATTTTATCCAGCATGGTAGTGCTTGGTTATTTTATTTCGATCTTAACGCAAAATCTGGTACACAGCCAGTTAAGTTTCTTTTATTCCGGGAATAATAAAATAAGGAGTATAAAAAAAATGGAAAATCATGTGATAGTAGTTGGTTATGGCAGGAATGGACAACAGGTAGTTGATGAACTGTTGTCGATGGGAACGGAAGTGGTGGTGGTGGACGAAAGCCACGAAATCGTGATTAACAACATGGGGAAAGCCTTCAGATTTATTGAAGGGGATGCTACCAATGATGAAATCCTGATAAAGGCTAATATTAAATCTGCGAAATCGCTCATTAGCACGCTGCCAAATGACGCAGACAACTTGTTTGTTGTATTAACGGCCCGTTCGCTTAAACATGACCTGAAGATTATTAGCCGGGCATCGAGCGACAGCACTGAGAAAAAGCTTCGTATGGCTGGTGTCGACAGCGTGGTTATGCCCGAACGCGTTGGAGGTGCCCACATGGCTACCCTGGTTACCAAACCCGACATCGTTGAATTTCTCGAACACCTGTCGATACACAGCAACACCCCGACCCAGCTCATGGAAATCATGTGCAGCAGCATTCCTGCTGACATGCTCCATAAACCCATCAGCAAAATTGGCATCAGAAAAAAGTCCGGAGCCAACATCATCGGTTATAAAACGGCTTCAGGGGAGGTCATTGTAAACCCATCTCCTGAAACAAAATTACAGCAAAATTCCAAACTCTTTGTTCTGGGTACCGTTGAACAGATTGCCAACATGAAAGAACTCCTTGAGAATAAAACCTAATGCTCTCATTTGCTGATTATAATCTTGTGCAAACATGAAACAACTTTTTATCTATATCCTATTGTTTTTTATGACCATTGCCTGCAAAAAAATCGACAAGCTCACCCATTTTTACCTGAATTATCAAACCCTGGTTACTATTGAGCAAACTGACGTATCAGGAATCTCATTCGATGTACGTTCATCCATTATTCCTACCAATTCCGATTCAATTTTTACCGTTCAGCACACCGACGCAGATCGTGTAAAGCAGATTAATTTAAAACAGGTTTCTCTTTTTATTGTAAATACCGACAGCATCCCGCCCGGAACCATTCAGTCCATTGAGCTATATTTATTAGGTGAAGGCAGTAGTGACAAGCTCATTGCCTGGAACAACGACATTACAAATGAAATGTTCGCGCCATTTATATTGTCAACAACCACTGACGATTTGATTGATTATCTTAAAAAACCTCAAGTTCAATATCGTGTTCACGGAGAACTTTCTGGCGATCAGGTCTTCAACTTTATCCTTAACATAGAGACTCAATACTTTAGCAGTGCCATCATCGTCTCAGAGTGATAAAAAGCTGTGCCGCACACCGGGGTTCTCGTCTTATCAGATTTTCAGTTCAATTAATTCAAACCGGCCAAACAACTGCCTTCATACCTTGTTTTTTAGTACATTTGCACTCAAATTTAATTTACCGTGGAAATACTGGATAAACTGGAGGTGATAAAAAACCGATGGGAAGAAATAGCTGATCAGATGAATGATCCGGACGTTATGGCCGACATGAAAAGGTATGTCAAGCTGAATAAGGATTATAAAGATTTGGAGGCTGTCGTATTGGCCTATAAAGAATATAAAGTCGTTGTAATCAATATTGAGAATACACAGGAAGTTATTGATACTGAAAAAGATACCGAGTTTCGCGACATGGCAAAGGATGAACTTGATGCACTAATCCTTACGAAGGAAGCCCTGGAAGAAGAAATCAGGCTGCTTCTTATACCAAAAGACCCGCAGGATTCAAAGAATGTAACGATGGAAATCAGGGCGGGAACAGGAGGTGATGAAGCCAGTATTTTTGCCGGCGATCTTTTTAGGATGTATCAAAAATATTGCGAAACGAAACGTTGGAAAATTGAAGTTACAGGCGTAAACGAAGGTACTGCAGGAGGTTATAAGGAAGTTGTTTTTAGCGTAACCGGACCCGGAGCCTATGGGCTACTCAAATTCGAATCCGGGGTGCATAGGGTGCAGCGCGTGCCAAAAACCGAAACGCAAGGCAGGATCCATACTTCAGCTGCTTCTGTTGTGGTTTTACCCGAAGCCGAAGAATTCGATATCGAACTCAACGAAAAAGACATCAGAAGAGATACCTATTGCTCCTCCGGACCTGGCGGACAATCGGTAAACACTACCTATTCCGCCATCAGGCTCACACACATTCCATCTGGAATCGTGGTTACCTGCCAGGATGAAAAATCACAATTAAAAAACTATTCCAAAGCTTTAAAGGTGCTTCGAAACAGGCTTTACGACCGGGAATACCAGAAATACCTGGAAGAAATGTCAGGGAAGCGTAAAACCATGGTTTCAACAGGCGACCGTTCGGCCAAAATCCGCACCTACAACTGGCCCCAAGGCCGGGTAACCGATCACCGCATTAACCTGACACTTTATAACCTGCAGCCGATTATTGATGGTGACATTCAGGAAATTATCGATAAATTACAAATGGCAGAAAATGCAGAACGATTAAAAGAAGAAGTCAATTAGCCGATGACCAGAGAAGAGCTATTTAAACACATCCAACTAAAGCAATCGTTCCTTTGCATCGGACTCGATTCGGATATTCAAAAGATTCCTGAACACCTCAAAAATTCACAAGATCCTGTCTTTGAGTTTAACAAACAAATCATCGATCAAACACATAACCTGGCAGTTGCAGTTAAACCCAATACCGCATTTTATGAGGCCAATGGCGTTTCAGGTTGGAAATCTCTGGAAAAGACCGCCCACTACATCAAAACAAATTACCCGGATATTTTTCTGATTGCTGATGCAAAAAGAGGCGACATTGGGAACACATCTGCCATGTATGCGCGCACTTTTTTTGAAACAATGGATTTTGATGCCGTCACCCTTGCGCCTTACATGGGTCAGGATACTGTTCAATCATTTTTAAAATATAAAGACCGTTGGTCTATCGTGCTTGCACTTACTTCGAACGAATCAGCACATGATTTTCAGTATATCAAAGAGGATCAAACGGGTGATTTGCTTTTTGAAAAAGTGTTGAAACTTTCGCAAAAATGGGGGACAACCGATCAGCTCATGTATGTGGTTGGTGCAACGAAATCGGAATCGTTAAAAGCTGTCAGGAAACTCGTTCCTGATCATTTTTTGCTCGTTCCGGGCATTGGTGCACAGGGAGGAAGTTTAAAAGAGGTGGCTCAACATGGGATGAACGACCATTGTGGATTGCTTGTCAATTCTTCGCGTGGAATTATATTTGCTTCTTACGGTAAGGACTTCGCGCTGGTGGCCCGTGAAGAGGCTATGAAAGTGCAGAAAGAAATGGCTTTTTATCTTAGAGATGCGAAACTGATTGATTAGATCGGACTGGTTGGTAACCTTGTTTAAAACTACTGAAATAATCCTGAAATTTTTAATTCTCAAATATCAATTCGATGTATCTTTGCTCCCTGATATGAAAAGATCATTGTTTGCAGGTATCAGGAAAAAGAGAAATACACCTTTGAAAAGCGAAGGAATTCAACATATTTTAAAGACGGTCTCAATTATTGATGACCGTCTTTTTTTTATCCAACCCATCCATTAATTGACAGTTATTATGAGTAAACTCAAAGGCAGAAGCCTCATTTCGATCACCGACTACAGCAAAGAGGAAATATTACAGGTTCTCGATATTGCTGAAGGATTTGAAAAAAACACACGACAAAAATTGCTCGATCAATATGTCGTGGCGTCTCTTTTTTTTGAGCCTTCCACCCGTACCCGGTTAAGTTTTGAGAGTGCAGTTCAATACATGGGAGGCAGCATCATTGGTTTCGCCAGTGCCGATACCTCAAGTGTTAAAAAAGGTGAATCGCTCAAAGACACCATTTTAACAGTAAGCAACTACTCTGACCTGATCGTTATGCGCAACCCAATTGACGGAAGTGCCCGTTTTGCCAGCGAAGTAAGCCCAGTCCCCATCATCAATGCCGGCGATGGTGCCAACCAGCATCCAACTCAGTGTTTACTCGATTTGTACTCTATCAGAAAAACACAGGGAACTCTCGAAAATTTAGATATCGCTTTGGTGGGTGACCTAAAATATGGCCGAACGGTACATTCACTGGTACAAGCATTGTCTCTGTTTAACGCAACTTTCCACCTGGTTTCACCGGAATCGCTTAAATTGCCAAGCGCTGTGAAAAAATGGATCGGCGATGCCAACCTGAAATACTATCAATATACTGACCTGTCAGATGTAATTGATAAGATGGATATTATATACATGACCCGAATCCAGGGCGAACGGTTTCCTGACCCGCTGGAATATGAAAAGGTAAAGAACTCATACATACTTAATAACAGCATGTTAGCCAACTCGAAGGAAAATGTTCGGGTTCTCCATCCGCTGCCACGCGTTAACGAAATCAGCGAAGATGTGGATGACAATCCTAAAGCCTACTATTTTCAACAAGCGCGAAATGGTGTTTATGTACGTCAGGCACTTATAGCCGCTATTTTAGGTTTAAAATAACTTTCTATTTAATTTTCAATTGATAAATCATGACCATGAAAAATAAGAGAACCGAATTAATAGTATCTGCCATCTCCAATGGAACTGTGATCGATCATATTCAGGCAGGCAATACATTTAGGGTATTTAGAATCCTCGGCCTCGAAAATACGGATCATCAGGTATATTTTGGCACCAACCTGACCAGCAGCAAGTATGGGAAAAAGGGCCTGATTAAGATAAGTGATAAATTTTTTGAGAAAGAAGACATTAATAAAATTGCCCTGGTGGCTCCTACAGCTACCTTAATTGAAATCCGCGATTACGAAGTTGTTAAAAAAGAGCTGGTGAGTACCCCGGAAACAGTTGAAAACATTGTAAAATGTTTTAATCCTAAATGTGTTACAAATAATCAAAAGGTTTCCACCAAGTTTAAAGTGATAACCGATCACAAGGGAAACATGAAACTTTCGTGTCACTATTGTGAAAAGACCATGGATAAAAGCCATATTGAATTTTTGTAACCTGTTTATATTTGGCTTCTTGAATTGATTCCAAACACTGATTTGGCTATTTGCATTTGTCACTAACCAAACAATGACCCTTTTCATCTGTAACTTTGGCTCATTATGCTTCAAACAAGATTACATTATATAAAGAGGCTGATCAATGAGGGCGAGCACCAACATCTTGATTTCAAATTCGAGATATCAGATGCTGCTAAAATTGCGCGTTCACTGGTGGCTTTTGCAAATACAGAAGGAGGTACTTTGCTCATTGGAGTCAACGACAACGGTTCGCTCATTGGAATCCGTTCCGATGAAGAATATTACATGGTGAAACGAGCGGCGCAGAATTATTGTAAACCTGAAGTGTTTTTCACTTCGAAAGAATGGACGCTTGAAGGGAAGAAAATATTGGAAATCAAGATCCCTGTTAGTTTAAAATTACCTCATCGGGCTCCTGATACACAAGGTCGCTACAAAGTATTTGTCAGGGCAGGCGACAAAAATATGCTGGCAGCAGGGATTCAAATCAAGGTCTGGAAGAAACAACAAGCAAAGGAGGCTGTTCAAATTACTTTTAACCAATTGGTTAAAGACCTGTTGGCACTCATCGAATCCACTCCGGGGCTATCAGTTCAGGAGCTCAAAGCCAGATTAAATCTCTCAAAATATGAGGCAGAAGAGTTGCTATCTGATTTAATCGTGATGCGTGTTATCAGAATGGAAAACATGGGTAAAGATTTTGTTTTTCATCGGAAGGAATAAGCGCTATAAAAAAAAGCACCCCTGATCTAGGAGTGCTCATGTTACATTCTGATTAATAAAGTGTTAGTTAAGCAATACACTTGTAGTTCCTAAAAGGATGCTTTTGTGAACCTCGAGTGAGGCAGAATATCCAAATATGAACTTCATCGTTAGTCCCGAAGGTCGAATCATTGGCCTGTATGCAGACTGCTGCAATTTTTCGGGGGAAGGTTGCTGTGATTCTTTTAGAGTAACATGTTTTATCATAGGCAAGCTTAAGAAGATTGATAATAGATATCTAACGAAAGGCTGCCTTACATATTGCGATAAGTTCAAAATAATCCTATTTTAAATGGCTGGTTAATTCCCTTTATGATTATACAGTGAGCACGATTTGTTTCTCAGCAATCATCTTCCGGAGGTTAATCAGCGCATACCTCATTCTTCCTAAAGCCGTGTTAATACTTACATCCGTCTGTTCTGCAATATCCTTAAAGCTCAATCCGGCATAACAACGCAGGTGCAGCACTTCGCGCTGTTCCTCTGGCAAAAAATCAAGCAGTTTTTTTACATCCTGATGTATTTGTAACGTGATTAGTTGCTCTTCGATGGAAGGATCAGTAAACCTGATGGAATCGAAAATATCGTATTCGTTGTTGCGGCTATCAACAAAGTTTACTTTTTTAAGTTTACGAAAATGATCGATCACCAGGTTATGAGCAATCCTCATCACCCATTGAATAAACTTTCCCTCATCTTTATAAGTGCCCTGTTTTAAGGTGTTGATCACTTTAACATAAGTATCCTGAAAAACATCGTCTGCCAGTTGTTTGTCTTTAACTAACAGCATAATATAAGAATACAAACGACTTCTGTGGCGCTCGACTAAGGTTTGGAGACTGGAGTGATCACCGTTCAGATAATTTCTGATCAGTTCGCTTTCGGCTACGACTGCTAAACTCATGTTTACCAATTTTGTTAATAATATGTGTGACAAAAAAGGGTAGAGTTTATTCTATAGCAATCCTCCTGTTGGTTATAAATTGTGTTAATTATTATGCAAATATAAACACTAAAATTAAAAAAGCAAATATTATAGTAATTTTGTCGCCCAACTTTTTTTATTCATGCCAGGTACCAAAGCCAACATCCAAACCAACCAACCCATTGAAGTAATCAAATCAAGGGTAAATAATTTAAAAAATCTGAGTGTTTCCATACCAAGAAACGAATTGGTCGTTATCACTGGACTATCGGGCAGTGGCAAGTCTTCGCTTGCATTCGACACTTTATATGCAGAGGGCCAACGGCGTTATGTAGAAAGCCTCAGTTCTTATGCACGACAATTTCTTGGCAGGATGGACAAACCAAATGTTGATGCCATTCACGGAATCTCTCCGGCCATTGCCATCGAACAAAAAGTCAAATCGCGAAATCCACGGTCTACAGTCGGTACCTCAACTGAAATATATGAGTACATCAAGTTGCTCTTTGCGCGAATAGGCACCACTTTTTCTCCCATCTCGGGTCGTCAGGTGAAGAGGCACAGCATTTCCGATGTAACTGAAAACATTTTGAGCCTTCCCGATGAGGTGCAGGTCATGATTTTATCGCCTGTTATTTTGGCAAACGGTCGAAAACCGGAACAACAGTTGCAGATTTTGCTTCAACAAGGGTTTAGCAGAATATTGTTGAATAACAAAATCATCCGAATCGAGGATCAGTTAAATGATAAACCTTTAAAAAAGAATTCCTGTGGCAATTGTTTTCTGGTTGTGGATCGAATTCGCATCGATCATAAAGATACAGACCTGCCTGGAAGAATCGCCGACTCCGTGCAAACCGCCTACTTCGAAGGGCACGGGACTTGTTCTATCCAATTTCAAATCAACGGTGATGAAATAGAAAGATCCTTCTCTAATCAATTTGAAATGGATGGTCTTACCTTTGAAGAACCTTCAGTTGATTTTTTTACCTTTAACAATCCTTATGGAGCTTGTAAACGTTGTGAAGGTTTTGGGAGTATTATCGGAATTGACCCCGATTTGGTGATACCAAACAAGAGCTTGTCGGTTTATGATGGAGCCATTGCCTGTTGGAAGGGTGAAAAAATGAGCGAATGGCTGGATCTTTTTTTAAAGAATGCATACAAATTCGATTTCCCTATTTACAAGCCCTATTATCAGCTTAGTAAGGAGCAAAAGGAACTTCTTTGGACAGGAAACGAATATTTTGAAGGGATCAATGCCTTTTTCGCAAATGTTGAAGAACAGACATATAAGATTCAATACAGGGTTTTGCTGTCGCGTTATCGCGGAAAAACCAACTGCCCCGATTGCAACGGAACACGGTTACGTTCGGATGCCAACTATGTGAAAATTGAAGACCATTCCATTTCAGAGCTTGTGCATCTGGAACTGGATGACGCGCTTGTTTTTTTTGAAAAACTGGTGTTATCGGCACATGACGAAAAAATTGCCCGCAGACTGCTCACCGAAATCTCAACACGCCTCAGGTTTTTAATTGACGTGGGTCTGGGCTATCTCACCCTGAACAGGCTTTCGGCTTCCTTGTCGGGAGGCGAATCACAGCGTATTAACCTGGCCACATCGTTGGGAAGCAGCCTGGTGGGTTCAATGTACATTCTCGATGAACCCAGTATTGGATTACACCCGCGCGATACAGTCAAACTGATCAAGGTGATGAAAGCGTTGCGCGATCTGGGAAACACCGTCATCGTGGTGGAACACGAAGAAGATGTGATTCGGGCGGCTGACCAAATCATCGATATCGGTCCTGATGCGGGGGAACATGGCGGGGAATTGGTTTTTCAAGGAACGCCTGAAGAATTGGTGCTTGACAAGCGAAGCTATACGGCACGCTATCTGTCCCATCAGATGTCGATTCCTATACCAAAAATGCGGCGTCGCTGGACCAATTTTATCGAAGTGCTTGGAGCCAGTGAAAACAACCTGAAAAACATTGATGTCACCATCCCGCTGAACGTACTCACGGTAATTACCGGTGTAAGCGGTTCAGGGAAATCAACACTGGTAAAAGACATTCTTTTTCCTGCCATAAAAAAGCAGTTGGGCGGATATGGAGACAAAACGGGTAGTTTCAGCCATTTGGGTGGAGACATCAACCGAATTTCCGCCATTGAATATGTCGATCAAAACCCCATTGGACGCTCATCCCGGTCCAACCCGGCCACTTATCTCAAATCATTTGATGAAATTCGTGGAATTTTTGCACAACAGTCGTTGGCCAAAGTCAGAGGCTATAAGCCCGGATATTTTTCTTTTAATGTTCCCGGAGGCCGATGCGACCAGTGCGAAGGTGAGGGCGTTATCAAGGTTGAAATGCAGTTTATGGCCGATATTTACCTAAAATGCGGATCCTGTGGAGGAAACAGGTTTAAAGAAGAGGTACTCGAGGTAAAATACCACGATAAACACATCGCCGACATTTTGGACATGACCGTGGATCAGGCATTGAAGTTTTTTCAGGGAGAAGGAAAAACACCTGCTGCCGAACGTAAGATCATCGAGAAAATTCAACCACTGGCCGATGTTGGACTGGGTTATCTAAGGTTAGGACAATCATCGAACACCCTCAGTGGTGGAGAAGCACAACGGGTTAAGCTGGCATCATTCCTGGCCAAAGGGGCAACCGACACCCCTACCCTGTTTGTCTTTGACGAACCTACCACAGGACTGCATATTCACGACATCAGCAAATTGTTGATATCGCTCAATGCGCTCATCGAGATTGGTCATTCCATTGTAGTAATTGAGCACAACGGTGAGATCATTAAATCAGCCGATTGGGTCATCGATTTGGGACCGGAAGGGGGTGATCAAGGCGGAGAGTTGCTGTTTGCCGGTGTCCCGGAAGATTTGGTGAAATGCGAAAGATCGTATACAGGAAAATTTCTGAAAGGGAAACTTTAGAACTTTTCCCCGGCGATGCCACAGA
>PCUL01000072.1:1878-2766 GCA_002771745.1 Bacteroidetes bacterium CG18_big_fil_WC_8_21_14_2_50_41_14 | reverse complement strand
ATAAAGCTATGGTCATCACGGCCAAAAAGATTTTTAATGAGCTGTTGCGATAAGGTACTGCCCCCGCCTGCATTGCGATCGCCCAATAGGATCGACTTAAAAAGTACCCTTAAAATGCTTCGTCCATCCACTCCCTGATGACTGAAATAGCGTTTGTCTTCGGTGGAAACCAATGCATCCACCAGGTGTTTTGGCACTTCATCCCAACGGATATTGGTCCGGTTTTCGGCAAATACCCTTCCAATCACGCTGCCATCAGAGGCCAATATCAGTGAAGATTCTTCATTTTTTATGGATTCCAGATCGGTTTTGGTGGGCAACGGACCAAAAATTCCTATATAAACGGCACCAAAAAGTAGGGCGAAAAGCGATATTATCACTAAAAAAAGTAATATAATATACTTGAAAATAAACCACTTATTAAATGGTTTGTTTTTATACCCTTTTTTGATTTTTGTTTTTTTCCTGATAACCATGGTTGAGGGGAATGAATTTGCAAAGGTATAACGCAAGGAGGCAGAAATTTGTATAAATCTGAAACATCTTTAAAGATTTGAGAAATGGACGAGCCAAATGTTCTCCAATTGTATGGATTAATCTTCTTTTAGCAATTCATCAACCTTGTTTTGCAGGTTATTTACAAGTATAAACGGGTTGTTGTTGAAGCGGCCGTTATAAACCAATTCTCCGTTTTTGTCAAGAATAATGATAGCAGGAACGCCTAAAATATTATAGTACTCATGATAAAAAGG
The DNA here is from genome assembly GCA_002771745.1 of Bacteroidetes bacterium CG18_big_fil_WC_8_21_14_2_50_41_14. GTDB lineage: Bacteria > Bacteroidota > Bacteroidia > Bacteroidales > F082 > UBA6244. Next base: position 2,014 of record PCUL01000072.1, on the reverse strand, counting down.
GTACTCGTGCTTAGATAATAATTTTGGGAAGGAATAGTTAAAACGGTTGATCATCGAAAATAGGGTGCTATCTTTTTCACCCTGATACGGAATGCCGACAACATAAACCAACAAGTCCGGCTGGTTTTTGTTTTGT
>PCUL01000072.1:0-1769 GCA_002771745.1 Bacteroidetes bacterium CG18_big_fil_WC_8_21_14_2_50_41_14 | reverse complement strand
GCCCATTCTCATCAATAAATTCTTCTGAAAATATCGTCTCAGGTAGTTGGTTATATTTTGAATACACGTGTTCTGTCCAGTTCATCATGAAGACATAGTTTCCAATGGCAAGTATAACAAAAGTGATAACCAGGATTTTAAAATACAGAGATTTTTTGACATTGGACAAAACCATAGCCAGTGCGATACTCACGACCATAAAAAGAAACGCGGCAATTGTTACGCCTTTGATGTCGCTTAGTGGTATAAATATCAGAGCAAACGGAAACAGCAAAGCGATTGCAATTACAGTTTTGCTAAGTGTTGTCTCTCGCGATAGTTTGTAATAAAAGTACAAGGTAACAAGGCCTGAAAAGCTGGAAGAGAAAGGCTTCCCCAGGAACAATGAAAACCTGATGAGTAAAATACTCAATAAGGAATAAAATAACAGTGAACCAATGACCTTATTTTTAAACAACACCTTTATCATAAAACCAAAGATTAAAGAAATGGTGCATGCTATTATTGAAATAAAGAACCCCTTGAGTGGTGGGAATGTTATCTCATCAGGGGTGCTTATCTTTAGCGTAAATTGAAGGAAGAGGATGGAAATGAATACCATAATGGTTAACGCGTAATAGCCCAGAGGGATGATCCAATTTTTGGAATCGAAATCCTGATATCCGCTGTAAAAAAACAGAAGTACTCCAAAATAAATAACAGCATATTCTCCAAGAAAGTTGAAAACGAGCAATAAAAAGATTACGCGTAAAAAGGATATAAATGAACCAAATTTGAACACATTTTTCATTTTATTGCTCGTTTTCAACTTTAATTTTGATTAGGCTCTACGTTTTCACCGCACATTCCATCACACTTAGAGGAACCCATAACTCCACAATCCCAAGAAGGGGAACAATTATTCTTTCCATCTTCGCATTCAACGTTCATGAAAACACTACAATAGAAATCATAACGGCAAGTACAAGTGCCTTGTCCTAAGGGCAACCTAATGATGTCAACTCCACCCTCAAGCCATGAATAGTCAATGCCGTCATAATTATTTACAAAGTATTCATATTCATCAAAAGTCATCAAGGTGCAAAAATTGATAGAGAAAACGACCGTGTCAAATTCCAGCCTATTAAGTACATTTTGCTCCCAGTTAACTATGAAATTTGTAACATTGTCTTCTGGTTTCTCATCAATTTCATGATTGTAAATTTCTGGGTTTACAAAATTTCGTAGTTCGGCAATTTTTGCACGATAATCATCACTAATATTTTGTAACAATACTAAATCTAATTTTTCGATCCATAAACTTGCCTTTTTTTCATTAGAGAATGAATTTAAAATAGCTCGTTGGTAAGCTATGGGTAGTGTTACTAATTGTTCACGTGAGATATCTGCCAACGTACTTTTGTTTGTTACAACAAAATCATTAATTGACTCATTGCAACTATAGATCGGCTTTTCTTGTTTAATACAACTTGTAATCACAAACAGCATTAATATATAAAATAATTTTTTCATAGTATTTTCTTTTAATTTTTAATTTCGATAATGATCAATTTTAGCAATAAATTTGAAAATCTCATATTCAATGTGATTTTTTGTTAAAAATATTCAAATTGAACTCCATTTATTTTTTTACTTGTTTCAGATAAATTCATTATTACAGCCGATCCAACTCCGGATTAGGTTCAATCGGGTCGGCTAGAATCTATAAAGGTGTTTTTCCCGAGTAAACTGATAGGTTTTTTTTGAGAAATAATATGGCCATTCTGTTT
>PCUL01000323.1:5000-6008 GCA_002771745.1 Bacteroidetes bacterium CG18_big_fil_WC_8_21_14_2_50_41_14 | reverse complement strand
ATGCAAGAGAATTTGACCACTTAAAAATATTGTTTTATACTGATTTTCGCGCTAAACCAGGAGTACCTTCTCAAATTCAGATAGATACATTGAAAAATCACAAAATAAAAATAATGGTTTTCGATAATGACAAACTCCCTGATTATATTCTAAATGACAGTACCATTGCAAAAATCAAATCGCAGGTCTGGCAGAAGGATTACAAGGGGAAAATTGAAGTATATTATAAATAGCATCAAAATGGATTTAGTGTTAGCACAGTATTGTAAACTTTTTTTCACTTTCGTCTTCCAATAAAATACCCGAGTAATAACTCCCTTATCATGTAAAGTTGATACTTTTGTGTAAAATGTAAACCAAGGATCGTGCATAGATGACAATTTAACAAACATAAAATACATTCTAGTTTTTGTAAACACTATAAAATCATGACAGTGGCTGAAGCATTTGCGTCCAAAAGGGATCCTGACTCAAGGTTAAAATTCTACTCTATTATTGCTTTAATTACCATTCTAAGCTTTAATATTTATGATCGGATTACCCATACACCTAAAAACCCAATAAGCTGGGATACTTTTGGATATTACCTTTATCTTCCAGCTACTTTTATCTATCATGATCTGGGGTTAAAAGACAAAGCAGTAATTGATAACATTATCGACAAATACCACTCAACGTCAACATTTTACCAGGCTTCGCATGTTCAAAACGGAAACTGGATAATGAAGTATAGTATGGGTATGGCCATCTTGTATTCACCAGGATTTATTGTAGGACATATATTGGCTCAGTTTATGGATTACCCAACTGATGGTTTTTCAAAACCTTATCAGTGGGCATTAATTGCCAATAGCATCCTGTTTTTCTTTATTGGGCTACTTGTATTGCGAAAAATACTAAACAGGTTTTTCACGGATCAAATCACGGCTACTCTTTTGATTCTCATCTTTTTTGGAACCAATTACTTTTCATATAGCACCTTTTCGGCCGAAATGCCACACAACTATT
>PCUL01000323.1:2920-4949 GCA_002771745.1 Bacteroidetes bacterium CG18_big_fil_WC_8_21_14_2_50_41_14 | reverse complement strand
CATTTGGGCACTCGCTTTTTTTATAGGCCTGGCAACGTTGGCCAGACCAACAGAAATTATCTCCATTCTAATTCCTCTTTTATGGAATGTTACCAATAAAGAAACCCTGATTAAGAAAATAAATCTTCTTAAAGATTACAGATCACAAATATTGCAATTTGTGATAATACTAACAACGATTGGAGCACTACAGGTAATTTATTGGAAAATTTACAGTGGTCATTTAATTTATTATAGCTACCAAAATCCGGGCGAAGGATTTGAATTTTTATGGCCCTACACCCTGAAAACCCTGTTTAGTTTCAGAAAAGGATGGCTGATTTATACACCTATGATGATTTTTGCCCTTTGGGGATTTGTCTATTTGTACAAAAGGAACAAGGGCGTATTCGTTCCCCTTTTCATATTTTTTGTTATCAACCTCTATATTGTTTCAAGCTGGTCGTGTTGGTGGTATGCACAAAGCATGGGTCAACGTGCTTTAATACAATCATATGCAGTACTAGCCATTCCATTTGGATATTTTCTTACAGATCTTTCTAAGAAATCTGTTTTTTTAAGGATACTGGCCTCTATCTTTATTGTGTTCTTTGTTCTGTTAAATCAATTTCAGGTATGGCAACTTAACCATGGGATCATTAGACTGGATAGAATGACCCGGCCTTATTATTTTAAAACTTTTGGCAAAATGTTGCATAATAAGGCATATGATACTCTCCTGTTAGTTGATAGATCAAACTTAAATGAAAAAGTGCCAGATAATCAATCATTTGAACATGAAGTTTTGAAAATTTTCGATTTCGAAAAAGACACCACCAACACTGATCCACATTATTCTAACTTATATGCGCATCAAGGAGCTTTTTCGTTCGTGATGGACAGCTCCATTCAATTTTCACCTGCCTTTAAAATAAAATATAAGGACATCAATTGCGAAGAATACGCATGGTTCAGGATTTCCGTTTGGGTATATCCCGTTTATCCACTAAGCGAAACCTCCACCTCGTTAATTGTTTCGTTTCAACACAAAGGCGATAATTACAAATACCGGGGAATTGATCTTAACAAACCTGAGATTGCTGAACAATTAAAACTAAATCAGTGGAACAAAATCACCATGGATTATCTGACACCCGAGGTTCGTTCAAAAAATGATAATTTGGTGGTTTACGTCTGGAACCGAGGTAAGAAAAGTATTTATTTTGACGATATGACCATTGAATTGTTTTCCCCTGTTAAAAGCAATTAATAAACCTTTTTAATTACCTCATAATTAGCACCAATTTTCTTGCTAATTTCGCACCCTTTTAATATAGAAAACATGCCACAAAAACTCTCCATTCTCATTCCTGCCTTCAACGAAGCCAAAACCATTGATAAAATCCTCGATAAGGTATTGGAAGTTACTTTAATTGGCGGAATAGAAAAGGAATTGGTTATAGTGAACGATTGTTCAACTGATAACACAGCTGTCGTAATTCAGGAATATATTCAAAAACACGAACATGTACTGATTAAATTGTTCGAACAACCCATAAACATGGGAAAAGGAGCCGCCATTCACCGGGGAATTAAAGAAGCAACCGGCGATTATATCATCGTTCAGGATGCCGATTTGGAATACGACCCCGAAGAGTATAATTTGCTGTTAAAGCCTATTTTGGATGGATTTGCTGATGTAGTATATGGTTCGCGTTTTATGGGTGGAAATCCACATCGTATTTTATTCTTTTGGCATTCCATCGGAAATAAGTTCCTGACCATGTTGTCAAACGCCTTTACCAATTTAAACCTGACCGACATGGAGACCTGCTACAAGCTATTTAAAGCGGATATCATCAAATCGTTGAAGCTAAATGAGGCCCGTTTTGGCTTTGAGCCGGAAGTAACAGCCAAAATTTCAAGAATCCCAAGGATTCGGATCTATGAGGTAGGTATCTCCTACTACGGTCGTACTTATCTGGATGGGAAAAAAATTGGCTGGAGAGATGGCCTTCGGGCTATTTACAGCATTTTGAAGTATAATTTA
>PCUL01000323.1:2746-2908 GCA_002771745.1 Bacteroidetes bacterium CG18_big_fil_WC_8_21_14_2_50_41_14 | reverse complement strand
TAAATCAAGCCAAAACCCAAATAGTATGATGGAGTCCCGTATCACCAGCCGCATTATTTATTTTTTTTTAGCGTTAGGTCTGGTCGCCGGAGTAATTGTCATATTGTATACCCAAAACAGTTTTGGTGGCGGCGATAACTTCTCACATTACAAATTTGCCCA
>PCUL01000323.1:0-2668 GCA_002771745.1 Bacteroidetes bacterium CG18_big_fil_WC_8_21_14_2_50_41_14 | reverse complement strand
TTGGCCAACCATTTTAATTTTAAAAACCGGGCCGTGGGTATCCTGCTGGTTCTGTTTACCCCTGTTTATTTTATCATGATGTTCACCTCGCTCACCGAAGTGACCTTTAGTTTTTTTCTGGCATTGGGTGTCTGGTTGTTTTTTAAAGAAAAATATATTTTTTCGGCAGTCATTTGGTCGTTCCTGCCCATTATCAGGTCAGAAGGATTTGTGCTTTTTCCATTGTTCATCCTGGTCTTTGGTCTAAAGAAGCAATTTTTTGCATTGCCATTACTGTCCGCCGGATTCTGGCTGATAAGTTTCTTAGGAAATTTCTTTTACGATGATTTCTGGTGGCTGATTACCAACATGCCTTATGTAGGAAATAATGCCCGGGATATATATGGAAGCGGATCATTGCTCCACTATATTCATCATACCGAAGGAATCCTTGGCTATCCCCTGGCAGGCCTGTTCGTTATTGGTTTTGGAGTCATGTTGCACAAATGGGTGACCGCTGAAAGGAGAAAGCTGACCTCTTCATTATATTTCCTGATCCTGATTCCCGGGTCGTTTTTTACGTTTCTGGCAGCACATTCCATCGTTTGGTGGCTGGGCACAGGAAGCTCCCTCGGGCTGGTACGTGTGATGGCTTCCGTAACACCATTGGTCGCCCTGACAGCCTTACCGGGATTTAATTTTCTGGAATCCTGGTTGAAGAAAAAAATAATGGGGTCGGCCGTGTTTTTGTTGCAATTCTGCTCACAGCGATCGTTTGGCTGGGTATCAACTCGCATTTGGGAGGATTTAGGGTTTCACGCGAGGATCGTTTGATGGATCAGGCAGGGGACTTTATTTTGAAAAACAAATTGGACAGGTTTAAACTTTATTATTTCAGCCCGCACCTGATTGGCAGACTTGGAGTAGACCCTTTTGATCGTTCATTAAGTAATGAAGGACTGCCTGACAGACAAAATCCCGGCCACTTACTGCCTGACAGCAGTATCGTTGTATGGGATGCACATTTTGGCCCCAATGAAGGAGGCATTCCACTGGAAAAACTTAAGCAAAATGACAGGTTGGTTTTAATAAAGGAGTTCAAACCGGATGATTCCTTTAAAGTCCTGGGCGGTTATGATTATGCCATTTATATTTTTCAGAGAATTCCTGAGCCCGGTAAAACAATAAACGATTAATACAGGTTTCACACCTACGTGTTTCACGTAATCTCCTAGGCAATCCCCGTAATTACGCAGTGTTGCTGTAAAAGCCGCCTTTTTTCTTGTTAAGTTTGAAGCATCAAATCTGATTGTTTAATCAAACTTATAAAAAATGTCAAACGTATATGAACAAAAGGTAAACGACTTTATGGCTAAAGTCATTGCCAAAAATCCAGCTGAAGTTGAATTTCATCAGGCTGTTCACGAAGTAGTGGAAACCATTATTCCTTTTATCGAGGAAAATCCACAGTACCGCGAAGCAAAGATCCTCGATCGCATTGTTGAGCCGGAACGTACCATTATATTTCGTGTTCCGTGGTTGAACGACAAAGGCGAGGTACAGGTAAACCGTGGCTTCCGAATTGAAATGAACAGCGCTATTGGACCATACAAAGGTGGACTCCGTTTTCACCCGACAGTAAACCTGGGTATTTTGAAATTTTTAGCGTTTGAACAGGTTTTCAAAAACTCACTCACCACATTGCCAATGGGCGGTGGAAAAGGTGGTTCTGATTTCGATCCCAAAGGAAAATCAGACAACGAAGTCATGCGCTTTACCCAAAGTTTTATGACTGAATTGTTCCGCTACATAGGACCAAACACAGACGTGCCTGCCGGTGATATCGGAGTGGGCGGTCGTGAAATTGGATTCCTATTTGGACAATACAAAAGACTCAGAAACGAATTTACCGGTGTTCTCACAGGTAAAGGCATGGAATGGGGTGGTTCACTCATCCGTCCCGAAGCAACAGGCTATGGTGCCGTTTATTTTGCACAGGAAATGATGAAAACCCGTGGTGAAAGCTTTAAAGGCAAAACGGTCGTGATCTCCGGGTCAGGAAACGTTGCTCAGTATGCTTGTGAAAAGGCGACCGAATTTGGAGCAAAAGTCGTCACCCTTTCCGATTCATCAGGATTTATTCATGATCCAAAGGGAATCAATGCCGAAAAACTGGCTTATCTCATGCAACTAAAGAATATCAAACGTGGCCGTATAAAGGAATACGCCGTTAAATATGGTGTTGAGTTCCATGAAGGAAAACGTCCCTGGGGCATTAAGTGTGATGTGGCCATGCCATGTGCAACCCAGAACGAAGTGAATGAGGAAGAAGCCAAAGCCCTCATCGCCAATGGATGTTTTGTGGTATGCGAAGGAGCTAACATGCCTTCTTCACCCGAAGCCATCGAGGTATACCAAAACGCTAAAATCCTTTACGGGCTTGGAAAAGCATCCAACGCCGGTGGTGTTGCCGTTTCTGGTTTGGAAATGAGCCAAAACAGCATGCGTTTCAACTGGACCCGCGAAGAAGTGGACGAAAAATTACATCAGATCATGAAGGATATTCACTCTACTTGTGTTCTTTGGGGCAAAGAAGGTGATTATATCAATTATGTAAAAGGAGCCAACATTGGTGGTTTTGTAAAAGTTGCCGATGCCATGCTTGCACAGGGTCTGGTATAGTCAGAAA
>PCUL01000180.1:639-1159 GCA_002771745.1 Bacteroidetes bacterium CG18_big_fil_WC_8_21_14_2_50_41_14 | reverse complement strand
CGACCTTTTTAAAAATACTGAACAACAATGCCATAGGTGCCTCTTTTAGCAAGATTTCCGAAGTGGCCGGTCTGATTGATTCACGCCACCAACTGGATAGTCTTTTTAAAGATAAGAAATACTTGCTCGATAAACTGTTACACGCCCCCTTGCTGGTTACTGCTGAATATGAACCACTGGAAGAAAAGGTAAACATGACACTGATCAGTCACCTGGGTGAATATGTCGATATGGAGTCGTTAAACCGGTATCTGGCACAGCAACTGGGACAAACATATGCCGTCCTGAAAATTGATATTCTGGGGATTCCAACCTTGAAAATACTGAACGGAAAAACCAATCAGGTGTGGTATCTTGCCTATCAGGCCGGAAATTTAATTTATTCAGTCAGCCTGAATGCCATGGAGAACTCCCTGGTCAGCTCGCACGGAGATGCGGTTCATTTCAGCCAACAGGAAGATTGGAAAAGGCTGAAAAAAACGGCAGGTAAACATGTGGATGGCCGGCTTTATCTTCAATA
>PCUL01000180.1:0-584 GCA_002771745.1 Bacteroidetes bacterium CG18_big_fil_WC_8_21_14_2_50_41_14 | reverse complement strand
TGTTTCATCAAAACCAGAGCGTGAAAAGTTACGTTGGATGGCTCAATTTGCTGAATGGACAGAAACCGATTTAATCATCAAAAATGATGAGTTGCTGCTGGCAGGCTACACTTCACCGGGACAGGAGTCTTTTCTGTCGGGGATGAAAGATCAACAGCCTATTAAAAATACCAGTTTTAATATCACCCCTTTTAACGTTAACCTTCTTTTGTCGCTTGGGTTTTCTGATTTCCCGGCCTGGTATTCCAAAGCACATTCACCGGAGGAGCGAAAAAAACTTTCGGCTGACTTTAATTTTGAGATGGATAAACTCGCCGAAATCATTTCCGGGGAGGTAACTTTGGTGTCCAATGCCGAAAGGGCAGGCCATTTCGAGGGCAGCACCTGGATTCTGGTTCAGACTTCCGACCAGGTAAAGATGGCCGCCTATCTGCGGCTCATTGCCGAAAACAGCGGACAATCCAAAGTAAACAACTACAACGGATATGTTCTTAACTACATCAAAGGTAAAAACCTGATTCCCGGATTGTTTGGTGATGCTTTTGGTAACTTCAGGGTAAATTATTTCACTATGGTGGGCGATT
>PCUL01000194.1 GCA_002771745.1 Bacteroidetes bacterium CG18_big_fil_WC_8_21_14_2_50_41_14 | reverse complement strand
TAGTTGGGATGGAAGAACTGTATGACAGGAAAAATAACAAAGAACCTAAACTGCTTATATATCCTAATCCTGCACAAGCTCAATTTGCACTTCAATGCGAGGCCTTTAATGAATCCCTAACCATAGTGATTATTTTTGACCAGTATGGACAGAAAGTGATGACCCTGTCAATACCCCGGGGGCAAGCCGAATCAGCAGTTACAACTGAAGGTTGGCAAAAAGGGGTGTATCTGGTTCAGGTTTGGATATTCGGTAGTTTTATAGCCAGTAGAAAGGTGGTGATATGGTAGGCAACCGGCGAATGCATTGCTCTTGTCGTCCGTCCCTGAAATGCATCCAAGTAACAATAAACAGTTTTTGGCTCCACCTAAGTGGATAATAGACATGGATTATTATATCCTGAAGTAATAGTATTCTGACCAGGTAACCTATCTCAGTAAAGAATCAAATCAAAAAATTTTGATTCTGAACAATAAAGTGATTCACAGAATGGGTATTAATATTCTATTGTTATCGGTTAAAATTATGCAGTAAATTTAGGTGTGTCTGAATAGGTTTATTTCATCATCTTTTCATCCAGTTTATCCTGAACGAAGAAGGTGCTGACGGCTCCCAAAATCATCAGAACCCCTGCCATTACAATGGAATAGATTGGATCACCCTTAAATGCGAAAGTCAGAATAAACCCGCCAAAAACGCCATTTATTATCTGAGGGATGGTGATGGACATGTTAAACAGTCCCATAAAAACCCCCATCTGTTTCGGAGGGATTGAGTTGGCAAGCATGGCGTACGGCATCGATAGGATGCTTCCCCAGGCAATGCCGATTCCGATCATGGGGATAATCAAATATACAGGATCGGTAAAAAACAGGAATGAGATAAACGAAATTCCGCCCAAAGTTAGAGCCAATGCGTGTGTGGTTCTTCTTCCGAGTTTTTTGGCCATTTTGGGTAACGAAAGAGCGATAATAGCAGAAACTCCATTATAAATTCCAAATAAAATTCCAACCCAATTGCCTGCTTCCTGATAGGCTTTCGAGGCAGGATCGATGGTGTCGTAAAAATGTCTGGCAACAGCCGGAGTGGTATATACCCACATGCTAAACAGCGCAAACCAGGAAAAAAACTGGACCAAAAGAAGCTGCCACATGGTTTTAGGAATAGTAAACTTTGCTTTTGTTTTTTCTTCAGTTGCATCATTTTCATAAAACTCGGGTGGATATTCGTTGGTGGTGCCAACTGTCCAGATGATGGATGAGATAAGGACCGCTGCACCGATATAGAACGACCACACCACATTGGGTGGAACCAATCCCGCTGTAGCGGATTCAGTAGGAACACCTGCCCAATTCCCAAGGATATAAGGGAGCCAGGAACCAACAACAGCACCTATACCAATCAACAGCGTTTGCATCGAAAAACCCAATGCATGTTGTTCTTCAGGTAATTTATCGGCTACCAAAGCCCTAAAAGGTTCCATGGAAATGTTGATGGAGGCATCCATGATCATCAACAGGCCACCTCCAACAAACATGGGTGAAATCCACGAAGCAAGGTGTGGTGCATTGGGCATTAAAATCAAAGCAATGCTGGTCAGAATGGCTCCTGCCAGAAAATAAGGCCTGCGTCTTCCAAACTTATTCCAGGTTTTGTCGCTGAAATATCCGATAATGGGTTGAACGATCATCCCGGTAAGGGGTGCCACAAGCCAAAACCAATTGAGGTGTTCCACATCGGCACCAAATGTTTGCAAGATGCGCGATGCATTCGCGTTCTGCAAAGCAAATCCAAACTGAATTCCCAGAAAGCCGAAACTCATGTTCCAGATCTGCCAAAACGATAACCGGGGTTTATTAATCATGGTATTTTTTTTTAAAGCCCCGAAATTAGGAAAAGGAAGTCAACTTTTGCTACATCGTACTGCTTTTTTTTGCTAAAGGTTTTTTTTGAAGAGGATGACCATTTTTTTGCGTGCACTGATGAAAGGTCTTGAGGATATAAATAGTTTTATACCAATGATATACCTGGTTCAAGGATTTGGAATGTTGGTTAATCAGAATGAAACCGTATTTTTGCATCCGGGTGATATTTATTGCAAAAGGCCCAATGATTTCATTATTCAACTTTTATCTTGCATGGAAGCGAACGGTAATACATTTAAAAAAGCGGAGCGGCTTCACAGCGTTACGTTGATAAGCAGTTTGTTTGAACATGGCAAGTCGATGTTTGTATATCCGTTTAAGGTGGTGTATTGGGAGACCTCGGAAGTGGTTTTCCCCCCTGTTCAGCTTTTGGTGGTGGTTCCAAAAAGGACTTTTAAACATGCGGTCGATAGAAATCGCATAAAAAGACTCATTCGTGAAGCCTATCGTACCAATAAACAGCTGCTTTGGGAAAAACGGAGTAAAGACGCACAACAACTGCTTATTGGATTCGTTTACGTGGGTAAAACTATTCTGCCTTATGCAGAAATAGAAAAGAAATTAATCCTAGTTTTGCACAGATTATCTTAAAAGGATGAAGAAATTATTGGCAGATTTTTTTATATTGTTGATTCGGGTTTACCAATATACTTTGTCCCCATTTCTTGGCAGATCGTGCCGTTATACCCCAACCTGCTCCAGTTTTAGTGTTGAAGCACTTAAAAAGCATGGTCCTTTTACAGGAGGTTGGCTCGCATTAAAACGAATTGCTTCGTGTAACCCGTGGGGTGGAAGTGGCTACGATCCTGTACCTTAAACTATTAAAAGTATGAAAACATTCATCAGATTACAATATGCGTTGATCATCCTCCTGTTTTTAGCCACCATTCAGGTAGGTGCTCAAGAGAAGAATAATTTCGAGCTCTCGAAAAACCTGGAGATCTATGCCGACCTTCTGCGCCAGTTGAATTTAAACTATGCCGACGACATCAAACCGGGCGAATTAAACACGACGGCCATTAATGCGATGCTCGAAAAACTCGACCCGTACACGGTTTATGTGCCTGAGTCGAAACGCGAAGATTTCGAACTGATGACAAAAGGCGAATATGGCGGTATCGGAGCGCTCATTCAACAACAAGGTGATTATGTGATTATTACCGAACCTTATGAGGAATTTCCCGCTCAAAAAGCAGGCCTTAAAGCAGGTGACCAAATCATGAGCATCGATGGGGAATCTGCCAAAGGTAAAACCACCACCGAGGTAAGCGACAAACTAAAAGGTGTTCCGGGTTCAGAATTCAACCTGCTTATAAAACGGTATGGCGATTCATTAACAAGCGAAGTCACCATCGTACGCGAAAAGATAAAAATCCCCAATATTCCTTACAGCGGATTTATAAGCCAAGGTATTGGATATATCAGCCTATCCCAGTTTAATCCCAATTCGGCCCAGGAGGTAAGGAATGCCTTCTCCCAACTGGCAACCGATCAACCTTTAAAAGGCTTGATTATTGACCTGCGTGGGAATGGTGGCGGATTGTTAAATGAAGCAGTTGACATTGTCAACATTTTTGTGCCTAAGAATGAACTCGTAGTAACAACCAAAGGAAAAACCAAGGCAAGCATTCAAACTCATGTTACCCGAAATAAGGAAATAGACGGAAGTCTACCATTGGTGATTATGGTAAATAACAACAGTGCCTCTGCCTCTGAAATTGTTGCGGGTGCCATTCAGGATTTAGATCGTGGGGTCATCATCGGCGAACGTACCTATGGGAAGGGCCTCGTTCAAAACATTGTGCCATTGCCCTATAATTCCAAAGTAAAAATTACTGTAGCTAAATATTACATCCCTAGCGGAAGGTGCATTCAGGCCATCGACTATTTCCAGCAAGACGGGCCAATGGCTGTGGCAAAAGTCCCTGACTCGCTTATTTCAGCATTTAAAACCCGCAAGGGACGTACTGTGTACGATGGTGGAGGAATTACCCCTGATGTAAATGTAGAGAGCAGAATTTTTAACCAGATTAGTGGAGATTTATATGCTCAAAATTATATTTTCAGGTTTGTAAATGATTTTGTGTTAAAACACGATAGCATCGCACCAATTGATCAATTTCAGGTAACTGATTCCCTTTTCGACGCGTTTAAAACCTTTGTTTCTCTCAAATCGTTTGATTATAAAACCGAGACTGAATCGCTGTTAACGCGGATCGAATCCAGTTCAACACGGGAATCGTATCATGCCGCCATTGGTGACCAACTCGATGTAATTAAGGAATTGATCAAAGAGGAAAAGAAAAAGGACATTGACAAACACAGATCCGAAATCGAAGAAATGATCAAGGTTGAGATTATTACTCGTTATTATTTCCAAAAAGGCAAGATAAAAGCCGCCTTGCAAAACGATCCCGAGATCAGGGAAGCCATCGGATTACTTGAAAATAAGAATCAGTACTATTCTGTTCTGAAAGGAACCTACATAGCCAAAATAGCTGACACCACCCATTTAGAGTAAGGCGGAAAACATGAACTCGGGAACAAACATTCATTCGATGTCCTATTTCGTGGCCTTGGTATTGCTCGCTATGAGCATTCCTTTATCGAAATATGCCATGAGTGTGAGCGAGTTTGCTCTTTTTGGACTGTGGATTTGGTCCGGTTTTTCGTTTCAAATTGCTTTCCGGTTTTTCAAATTTAGTGGCCCCATAAGGGGATTTTTTCATTTTATTCATTACCTGTATAACCTTACAGTGGATAATTTAGCTGAAAAACTGGGCTTGTTTTTCCGTAACCCTGCAGCGGTAGTATTGGTTTCAATTTACCTGCTTCATGTTATTGGCTTGCTGCATACTCAAAATTTTGATTATGCCTTGAAGGATTTACGTGTAAAGCTTCCTTTGTTGATACTTCCTGTGGTCATATCAACCATGAACCCATTGCCGTTTCATCGTTTTAAGTTATTGTTAATGTTTTACCTGGCTGCCATTTTTGCAGGGACTATAGTTAGCGGTGGATTGTTGATCGCCGAAAATTTTGCTGATATCAGAGAAATTTCACCCTTTATTTCACCTATCAGGTTTGGACTAAATGTAAGCTTTGGCATATTTATTCTGATCTATTTTGCATTCCACGATCAGCGATTCAAACTTTGGCAACGTGCTTTATTTGTATTGCTGATTGGTTGGTTTATCACCATCCTGTTTTTACTTGAGTCGGTTACGGGTACATTGATTCTGGTGGCAGGCAGTATCGGCTATTTGATTTGGCTCTTATTAAAAACAAGGTTTCGCCTGGTACGTATGGCCATCATTGGAATCACCATTGCCATTCCCTTGTTGTTCATTTTTGAAGTTTGGCGTACAGTTCTTGAAGCCACCACTCCACCCGAAATTAATTTTTCAACGCTCGATAAAGTAACCAGACTTGGAAATCCCTATCAGCACGATACAACAAGAAACCAGGTTGAAGACGGAAAATATGTTGGGTTGTACGTATGTCCGATGGAACTTGAAGAGGCCTGGGATCAAAGAAGCAACATTGACTATGAAGGTGTAACAAAAGAAGGATATTCTGTTGAAGCTACCTTGATCAGGTATCTGACTTCAAAAAACCTGAGAAAAGACGCCGATGGCGTAAATGCATTAACTGACTGGGATATAAAAACCATTGAACAGGGCATCGCCAACATAAACTACATTAAGTCTCCTGGTTTAAGAGTTCGTATTTTAAAAATGCTGAAAGGATACGATGTTTATCAAAAAACAGGAAATCCCAGCGGAAGTAGTTCGATGCAACGCATTGAATACATCAGGGCTTCTATTGGAATTATCGGGCACAACCTCCTATATGGTGTGGGGACTGGCGACCTGGAGGATGCCTTCAACACCCAGTATGAAGAAATGAATACTCCTCTTGAAAGACAATACCGCTATCATGCCCATAACCAGTTTTTAGGTATCGCCGTGGCTTATGGTCTTTTGGGTTTGCTGTGGTTTTTGTTTGCACTGATCTATCCCGGAATAAAATTGCGGGCTTTTCACGATTATTTCTTTAATTCCTTTTTTCTGATCCTCATCATTTCGATGCTGTCGGATGACACCTTTGAAACGCAGGCCGGAGCAACACTATTTGCTTTCTTTTTTTCGTTGTTACTTTTTGGCAGAAAGCGTAATACAAATGCCTGGCAGCTTGGAAATCAGGAATAAATTGTAATTTAGCGTTAAATCTAAAAACGATGGAAGTAAAATTAATTACTTTGAAGATTGAAGAATATGGTGCCGGGGAAGATTTGCCTAAAAGCGACAAGGCCTTGCTAAATAAGGCAAAGGAAGCACTTGACGGTTCTTACGCGCCTTATTCAGAGTTTCATGTTGGCGCTGCTGCTTTGCTTGCTAATGGAGAAATCGTAATGGGTGGCAATCAGGAAAATGCTGCTTATCCCTCCGGGATGTGCGCCGAACGCGTGGCTCTTTTTCATGCGCAATCCTCGTTTCCGGGCGTACCGGTTGTTTCCGTCGCCCTTACCGCACAATGCGATCGTTTTGTAACCACGCATCCTGTAACGCCGTGTGGTGCTTGTCGTCAGGTGATGGCTGAAGTTGAAAAAAAACAGGAACAACTGATTAGAATTGTAATGCAGGGCGAGGAAGGTATTACCCAGGCTGTGAATGGTATCGACCAGCTGCTTCCACTACTCTTTCATGAAGAAAAGCTTAAAAAATCAAAATCCTGAGTTATCCCTATTTACTAACACAACCAAATTTATATTGAAACTAAATTAATTTATCACCCATGAAAAAGCTAATTGTCATCACACTGACTTTGTTTACACTCGTTTCTTTTAAACCCGACAAACCCGCCTACAGGCTGTTTGATGGTGAAGGCAAGCAGGTAAAATATGATAAAATGGTGGATGCTCTCCAGGAGGCAGATGTTGTGTTTTTTGGTGAACAGCATGATAATCCCATCGCACATTGGTTGCAGTTGGAAATAACAAAGGAGTTATATGTTCGTAAAGACGGGAAAATCATGCTGGGTGCAGAAATGTTTGAGACAGACAATCAACTGATCTTAAATGAATATATAGAAGGAAAAATAACCACGAGCAGCTTCGAGAAAGAAGCCCGCCTGTGGCCCAACTATAAAACCGATTACAAACCCCTGGTACAATTTGCTAAGGACAGTGGCTTGTACTTTGTGGCTACAAATGTTCCAAGGCGTTATGCTTCAGTAGTTTATAAACAAGGGCTGGATACACTTCAGTATTTATCGGCTGAGGCGCGTTCATATATGGCTCCGCTCCCCATTGCTTACGATTCTACGGTTAGCTGTTATGCTGACATGATGACCGAAATGAAAGCCCAGGGACATTCCAATGCCAACCTTCCTAAATCGCAGGCCTTAAAAGATGCTACCATGGCGTATCAGATTTCATTGAATAAGCAGGATGATCAATTGTTTATCCATTACAACGGAAGCTATCATTCTGATAATAAGGAAAGTATTCTCTGGCACCTGAACCGCTACAAACCAGGGTTGAAGATTGTTACCATCACCACCGTGCTGCAAAAGGACATTGACACCCTTAGCGTGGAGAACCAGCATCTGGCTGACTTTATCGTGTTGGTTCCTGAGGATATGACCAGGACAAATTAGCTTAGCGTGCGATTGGTTCTTTCCTGTTAAACAGGATTTCTTGCACGCGAATTATTTCTTCATCCACCTGGTCTCCATCCACCCATTTTGTTGTTTGGGTGTGAGAAATGTCCACACTACTATTCTGCTGGTTTTGGTGCCTTGTCCCATTTCGATGGTATGTACCTCAATGGCTTCGGCTTGTTTCAACGCGCCATAAACCGCCCTGAGATTTGATTCCTTGGAGATCAGGGTGGAAAACAAAAAGCAGGAAGAGACAAATTTCCTGCTCTGCCTGATCATGGTGCGTACAAACCTGATTTCACCTCCTTCGCACCACAATTCGGAGTTCTTGCCTCCAAAATTGAGGGTGGGTTTCGTAATCCGTTGCTGACTCAGGTTGCTCAATTTCCGCAACGTTCCGGCCTGTGCTTCTGCTGCGGAAGCATGAAAAGGAGGATTGCAAATGGTTAAATCAAAATGTTCGTCCGGTAGAATAATTCCTCTAAAAATGTCCATTGGATCGGTCTGTAACCGCAAGTCAATTTTACCTTTTAATACCGCATTCGAGCGGATGATTTTGTCCGCAGATTGTAAGGCTATCGGATCGGTTTCTGTTCCGGTAAACGTCCAACCATATTCGTTGATTCCGATGATGGGATAAATACAACTGGCCCCGACACCCACATCCAGACAATGAATCGATTGGCCGGTCGGAATTTTACCCTGGTTGTAAGTTGCCAGTAAATCTGCAATATGATGGATGTAATCGGCCCTGCCGGGGATTGGCGGACATAAATAGTGCGCAGGAATATCCCAGTCGGTCAGGTTGTAATAGTATATAAGCAAAGCCTTGTTCAGCATTTTTACGGCATCAGGGTTCGAAAAATCAATTGAAAGATCGTTGTAGGCATTTTTCCTGACAAAGGGCGCTAAATCCGGATTACGCTCAATTAACTGCTTAAAATCGTAACGCCCGAGGTGCTTACTGCGGGGGTGGATTTTTGGCTTTACAGCGGGATGTTCTATTTTCTTATTCACCATCGAAATCAAGTCCATAGATTAGTCTTTTCAATTGATTGCCCAAGTAGTTTGCTTACCTTAGCTACTTTACGTTGAATGCAAAAGTAATATAGTTTTTTAGTCGGGTTGCTTTAATAGTTTGTGAGATACATAAGTTCAGATTATTTGCTTCTCCTAATTCGTCATCGTTTGAGCGTAGCGGTAACGAGGATGCAAGGTATCCGCCCTACCAACCCCACCATCCGCTTTGCTTGAATCAAGAAAAACAATTGACAATTATACCAATATTTGGTACTTTTGCTTAATAATTTCAAATATGCTTATAATGAATAGGAACACATCAATATCTTTGGGAAACTACTTTGAAAAGTTCATCGAAGGAAGAATTTCAGAAGGAAGGTATAAAAATGCCAGTGAAATGATTCGGGCTGCTTTAAGGCTTTTAGAAGAAGAAGAAATAAAGGTAAAAGCTTTAAAAGAAGCGATCCAGGAAGGAATAGATAGTGGGTTTGAAACAGATTTTGACCCTGAAGTGTATTTAAAAGATTTAAAAGCAGCAAAGCATGTCTAAGTATAGGCTGAGTAAAAAAGCGATTATTGACTTGAAGAATATTTGGGACTATACATATGATAAATGGTCAGAATACCAATCAGATATATACTATCATATGTTGATAGAAAGTTTCGATAAAGTATCAAAGAATCCTAAGTCAGGCAAAAAATATTCAATGATAGTTGATGATTTAAAAGGCTATAAGGCAGGAAGTCACATTATTTTTTACAGAGAAACTAAAGAAGGGTTGATTGAAATTCTTAGGATACTTCATGAACAGATGGACTTAAAAAAAAGGATGAAAGAAAAATAACTCCCCCACTGGTGCGCGAATGGCTCGTGTACCCTTAATACAACAATTTGCAAATTAATAAACGGATGCTGGTTCAATTCGGCCAACCCGGCTATGTTTTGTTTGAAGTTTGAGAAAAAGGTAGTTGATGCAGGTAATAACACCCCGCTCCCGCCAGTTTGTAACTGGTGGGACTTGTCTTACTTATTCAACATAATTTTCGTAATGAATAGCCATGACAAAGAAAGTTTATTTACGAGTTAGTGTGATTGGTGAAGCAAATCAACTTGCCGTGGCCACATGTGGGCCAGATGGTTCAACTATTAAGATTGAGCAACTGGAAAATGATTATCTTAGCACCCTCGGCACAACCGAAATTGTTTTTAGGCACGATGCCGGTGATTATATGAGTTTTGACTTTACAGCAGAAGCAGATTACATGTACATTTCCAGTTTAACAGATGGGTTGTTGCAGTATTGCTTTGCTACCGATGAGTTGTTGCCAATAGACGCCACGGTAAAAGGAAGTGTACGGCGATCCGTTACCGGTGATGTTTATGTGGCCCCTGTGGGAGTGGAGTATATAATACAGATTGTTAAAAACAGTCCTTTTGATTCGGAGAGAATAAGAGTTCAGGAACGCACTTTAAGCACAGGTTTGTTGGCGGTACAACCCCACAAGGTTATCGAAGCAGCGCGCACCCGCGATGAAATCCTGGCCCAACGCTTTATCAACCACAAACAATACGAGCTCAAAGACCACCTGGGCAATGTAAACTCGGTGGTTTCGGACCTTAAAACTGCATTTATTGGTTTCGATGGCAGAGCTTCTGATTTTGAGGTTACGCTGAACTCGGTGAGTAATTATTATCCGGGCGGGTCTTTAATGCCAGGACGAAACTATAGCCCTGATAGTTATAGGTTTGGATACCAGGGAAGCGAAAAAGACGACGAAATTGCTGGGGTTTCCGGGGCACATATTACCACAAAATTTAGACAAGGAGACACAAGAGTAGTGAAGTGGTGGAGTATTGACCCAAAAGCAAATGCAAGTTGGAGTCCTTATTCAATGATGAATGGTAATCCTATTTGGCTAAATGATTATGAAGGAGATACAATAAAAGTAGTTGGTAGCACTGATTTTGTATATAATACAAATTTGTATATAGCAAAACTAAGAGTTACTGATAAAGGTGCTGCTATGCTTGCTGTTTTAGAAAATGCAAAAACCATATATACTATTAAGGAATCAGTCTCTTATCAGACTTCTGCCTATAACGGTGATAAATCATGGAAGTTTAATTTAAATGGTGGCTTTTACAGATCTAACACTATGTACTATGATGATAATCCATGGAAGAGCAAACTTGGAGGAGCAGATATTGATGGGTTCCTAATATTTGGTCATGAATTTTATCATATGTTTTCGGATGAAATGAGCTTGAGGACAAAAAGTGGTTTTTCTGGTTTTAGCGGTGGGGAGCCAATAGAAAATCTGAAAGCAGAGCGTGCGGCTGAAGGTGGAGCAATGGTATTTGGGAATTATCTCAGAACTGTATATGGTTACAAAAATTGGAAAAGGTCGAATCAAGGTAAAGCGAATACGAATTTTACTATGGAATGGAAAGGGAAAGGGAAGACATATTTCAATGGTAATAATGAAAGAATAACGGAGATTGGATTTGAAACAGGTTCTACAATGGAAACTGGTTCAGGTTTGAATTCTCAAAAGTTAAATACTCAATATAAGAAGAGGAAAACAGAAAGAGGAGTAACAAGTACAGTAGACCAAGATGGTAACGAAGTAAAATAATAAAAGAATGATGATAAAGAAAATGTTATTATTTAGTTTTTTGTATTCAGTTTGTCATACAATGGGCTTGTATTATGCCCAGAAATCTGATTTTGGCTATTCGTTACTATTTTGTACAGAAATGATGTGTGATTTTAAGTTTTATATTGGAGTTATATTTTTGTTTTTTTTAGTAATTTTTTTAATGAAAATAGCATTTACCCCAAAAAGGCTTAAAGGAATAAAATGGGTTGTTTTATGTATTGTATTTGCTATTTTTATAAGTATATCATATACGTTTTTCGTTTCATTATTTTATTCGGCTGAATTGCAGGGAGATATATTATCCTATGAAATTGGATTCCCAATCATAGAAACTCTTTACCGTACTTTAATTCTTTTCTTTTTACTTTGGATTTCTAGATCAATTTTTAGGGCAATTTTCAGGAATGTGAATTTTGTAAAATGAAAGGGTAGTGGGAAGTGCCACGCTAATTGACGTTTGCAACGTCAATATTACAATTTACCAAAAGCCTCTGTAAACTCAGGGGCTTATTTCATTCCATATCCTTCAGCACACTGACCAGCGCATCCTTCAGTTTTTTCTTGCCAAGGAAAGCATCCAGCATTTTATAAATGGTAGCCTTTTCTTCTTCGGCCAGGCTTTCAATCATGTTCACCTTTTCCCCCCCACGCTCCCGCCAGGTGTGCTGTGAGTAAAGAGCAATCTTTACGCAACTACAAATAAGCCCTGACTCGTCCTCGTTTGAGCGCAGCGGTAACGAGGATGCAAGAAAACAAACCACACACTAGCGCGCATTTGTAATGCTTGCATAAACAACAGCTACAAGAGCCAAAAGCCTCATATCAATGTGGGGCTTTTTTTATTCCACAGCCTTCAGCATGCTGGCAAGCGTGTCCCAAACTAGGCGTAGTATGTCAAAATAAAACGAAGTGCTAAGCGTAGATTGTATCTACGCTTTCTTATCATCATATTTTTATCTTTGTACTATGTCAGAAAGTTATCAAATAAGGGATCAAAATGCGGTACATTTTTTAACCCCCAAACTAGGCGTAGTATGTCGAAATAAAACGAAGCGCTAAGCGTAGATTGT
>PCUL01000196.1:93323-94319 GCA_002771745.1 Bacteroidetes bacterium CG18_big_fil_WC_8_21_14_2_50_41_14 | reverse complement strand
GTCAGGTTAGGGTATAAGCGATCAAAAATCTACATTGGCGAACACACCGAAGATATTTTTATGTATTTGAAAGTCGGGGAGTATATAATCTCTAATTCACCCTCGTAGGGTGAAAATTTCCATAAAAAGCCAACCCAAAACTAAGGTAAAAAGATTCATACTTATTTCTATTTCTGAATTAACTTTTTGAAATAGTTCAAAATAATCAACCTTTTTTTCATCGGAATCAATAAGCACTTCAATCACTTTACTTCCAAGAAAGTACAAGTCTCTATCTGGCTTTATGTCACTACTGACTATCATAGTCTTATTGGCTCTTCAAGTATTTTGCATCTCATAAAAGCATCGACCATAACAATTAAAATACCCATCCTTATTGATTCAATTGGCAAACCAGGACTTAAATTTGAACTTGATTCTATAATTTTCCAAATCTCATTTTCAATAATGTTGAACCAATTTGATTAATTAGAGTGCTTAATACGGAAGGATATTTTGCTATCGTATTTTTCCCAATTTGAAGACTTGCAATATTTTTTTCATGTTCTCTTTTCATTGCTCTAAGAGTCTCTAAATCATATTTGCTAGGGTCGTTCGTTTCTATGTGATGATTCGGACAGAGTAAAATTAAATTTCTATAATTTGCTCTTTCCTTATCCGACATATTTTGATTGTACCTATCTGCTTTATGTGTATTTGGGTTTGCGTCTTCAATTGGCAAATGTTCGAGAAGTTTGTATCATCTTCCCAATTCAAGAATTTAACATCACAACCAGGAAAAGCACAACGATTACCTTACCTGAAAGAGAATAAAGTCTTTCAATGGTTAATCTCGAATAGTTTCTTGATTGATTATTTGCCATACTTTTTATTGTCAAAAGTAATTATTTATCAGTTTAATTTCAGTTTTTCCGTTTTTTAAACTGGTTTACAAAGTCAGGATATCTCAAACTGTTTCTATTTCTATATTATTGTCATCAAAACCCCTTCCTAACT
>PCUL01000196.1:88438-93305 GCA_002771745.1 Bacteroidetes bacterium CG18_big_fil_WC_8_21_14_2_50_41_14 | reverse complement strand
CATATCACTTAGAAAACTGGTTTATTGGGCATAAATATAAGTTGATTTATTGTTGCCACAACATGCAACTGTCTTATTTTTAGGATCTCTCATTTAAAACCAACATCCCATGCCGGCTTTCCGGCAATTGTTTGTTAAATGACCACTTTTAGGTATTGCGGTTTTATCCAAATGAAAGGAGATTTGCAGGGTTCAGCACAACAACGATAGAAGTTGCTGTGAGCCATTTACAATACCTGATATATATGAAAATCGCCAAACCCTTCACCGGAATTCTAGCCTTTATCATTGTATTGATTACCATGCCCCTGGGCCATGCCACCATGATTGCCATTCCCACAGTTATATTTTCTGGAACTTTGTTGAGATTTTGGGAAGATGGAACCTGCTAAAAGAATTCTGGATCGAACCCATGAACTATCCCCTGGAGATGACGGTGTTTTTTGGGGTGATGGTCCTGCTGATAGGGTACGCCACAATAAGCTCAAGGCAGCAACGGACAGCGTGAGGGTATCTGACAATCAAAATAGTACCCCTTAAAGATAAGAGATTTCTTATATCAAGAATACTGATAATCATATATCACTATTCTTACACAACCTCTCAGATCACTTATGTCTTGCTATTCAACTTTATACTTCCAGTTCAAATACCTCATTCAATTGTGGTATCTCACAATTCCAATGATACACTTCCTCCAGCTTTTTCTTCAGTCCTTCCGATGAGGATTTTTCACCATGGATAATAAAAACCTGCTGCGGGGCATGATCAATATGGCTCAACCAATCGACAATCTCGCTTTGATCAGCATGCGATGACATGGTGGTGATGTGCTCAATGTTAGCTTTAACAAAGAAAAACTTTCCGCGAAGTTTAATAGATTTGCCTCCTTCGGCCAGCGTACGTCCACGGGTACCTTCGGCCTGGTATCCGGGCAGGATAAAGGTGGCCTGTGGATTGCCCAACTGCGATTCCAGGTATTCTAAAATACGCCCGCCATTCATCATGCCGCTTCCCGCAATCACGATGTGGGGTTGTTTGTTCCGAGCCAGTATCCTGGTTTCCTCCACCGAATGAACAATTCTCGTGTTTTTGAAAACTTCCTGAAAAATCCCGGCATCCATCCCTAACCAGTCAGGATATTTCAAAAACAACTTGCTTACATCCACGCCCATGGGACTGTCGAGATAAACCGGTATATCCGGTATTTTATTGGCCTGTTTAAGCTTCCATATCTCGTACATAAAATCCTGGGCACGATCCACCGTAAAACTGCTCACGAACAATGGGCCATGTTTGAGCAAACTGTCGTTGATGATGCGCAACAAGATATCTTCGGTAGGTTCTTCGGAATGTTCGCGGTCGCCATAGGTCGATTCAACAAACAAGTAATCTGCCTTTTCAGGTGTTTCCGGCGGCAGCAACATAGGATCATCGGGCCGGCCAATATCTCCCGAAAAAACAATCGATTTGCCGTTGACCTTCATCTCGATAAAGGAAGCACCGGGAATATGGGCCACGCGTCTAAACCGAAAACTGATCTGGTCGTCAATATTAAAAGGTGTGTCCACTTCGATGGGATAAAGAAAGAGCATGGTGTTCTCCACATCCTTTAAATCGTATAATGGCAAGGCAGGCGCATGTTTTGAATACCCTTTGCTGTTGGCGTATTCGGCATCCTCCTCCTGTATTTTGGCACTGTCTTTTAATATAATCTCCACCAGATCAGCCGTTGGGAAGGTGCAATAAATAGGACCGCTAAATCCTTGCTTTACCAACCGGGGCAAATACCCGCAATGATCCAGATGCCCGTGTGTGAGCAGGATGGCATCAATTTCCGAAGGATCCATATCGAAATCCGTCCAATTGAGCTCACGCAATGACTTTAATCCCTGGAAAAGACCACAGTCGACGAGAATTTTTTTATCATTGAGGCTAAGTAGATATTTTGATCCGGTTACGGTACCTGCCGCACCCAGAAACTGAACAGCGTTCTTTTTATTTGAAGTCATCATCTTTACTTTTTCCACCAAAGTTACCAGAAAATTCCATAGTAAAACCGGAAGAATTAAAAAAGCCGCACTACCTCAATAGCACGGCTTTTTAATTGATTTAGCGCTGTTTACTGAATCATTACTGTTCCTGTGATCACCGTTTTCTTCTGAGTGATCTTTACAAAATAGGTGCCTTTTTCCCAATCGATGGTGTTGATCGCCAATTTCTTTTCCGGTTGATTGAATTCAGCCACCAGCTTACCGGCGATATCAACCACCTGTATCTGATCAATGGGCCGTTCCGATTGGATAGTAAACGATTGAGTGGCCGGATTGGGGAATAAGCTGATTTGATTGGCAGTCAGCTCGTCAATTGCGTCAGGATGTGCGGCCTGAGTTATTGAAAGCTCCTTGATCAGTTCAATTCCCGAAACAAAAACAGTACAGTTGCGTTCTGTTGTAGCAGGATTCTCAACATAACTAATTGTAAAGTTGCCTGATTGTGAACCTGATGCGGGATCAACTGTAATCCATTCGCATGGGGTTGTAACAACCCAATTGAGGTTAGAAGTTACTTCAACCGGCACATTCCCTTGTTGCCAGGTTACTTCTTCCTGATAGGTGTTCAATGACAATTCAGCTACCTTGGCCAATTGAATGATTTCAACCAGGGCACTTGTACCGCCACCGACAAAATTAATTTGGCAAGAACGTTGATCGCTAAAGCTCTCGTTTTCAAGATAGATAAATGTAACGGTGGTGGATCCAATTCCCGTTTCAGGGGTTACAGTTATCCAATCACATGTTTCATCCACACTCCATTCTACATTTGAAGTAACTTCCACATCGATACTGGCAGGATCTGAGGCAACGGTCTCTGACGCGGTATTGGTTGTAATAGAAGCCTGAATGCCGGTTTGCAACAAAGTGAAGTCAGAAGAAATGGTAGAAGCGGCCACATGGATAAGGCATTCGCGGTCGTCAAAGGTCGTGTTTTCATCATAGGTAAGGGTGAGTACCGCATTTCCTTCGCCTGATTCCGGTGCAACGGTGAGCCAATCACATGTTTCGGCGAGTGTCCAATTGGTATTGGAGGTGAGTACAACATCTATGGAAGAAGCCGCGAGATCAACAGTTGCCGACATGGGATCCAAGGATAAAATTTCTGCTACCCCGGTTTGAGTTAGAATAAAATCGACCGAAGCCGTGGCTGTGGCAAAGGTGATCACACACTCGCGTTGAACGCCCGTGTTTGCATCATAGGAAATGGTAATATTACCACCGCTTATTCCGCCTGAAGGCGAAACAGTTACCCAATCGCAATCTTCGGTGGCATTCCAGAATTTATTAACTAACAAAGCGGCGATGGTACTTCCGGCTTCAACACCGACCGTAACAGCTCCCGGATCAATGGCAAGAATTTCTTCTTTAACAAGAATATAATCAGGACGTACCAACGTGTTGGTATTGGTTCCATCGCCTACGGTCAGGGTTACATCGTAGGTTCCTGCAACGGGATAGACGACCGATGGGTTTTGCAGGTTAGAAGTGGCCGGATCGCCCCCTTCAAAAGTCCATGCCCAGGAGGTTGGATTTCCTGTAGACAGGTCGGTGAAGTCTACGGTACCCCCGACAAATATGGTAGGTGAGCCTGCCGTGAATGAGGCTCCAAGCAACTCTGCAAAATACAATGAAGCGATCTTGGATCCTTTCGAACTACCCGAAATCATGTATTCTGTGGTAAACCAAAATGTTTTATCATCCGCCGGATCGACAGACATATTTGAATAATCACCCCAACGGTTATATCCTGTTTGTGAAACGGTACCTTCTTTAATAACGCCTTCTTCAATGTCCATTATACCGGTTGCAGCCGTATTTTCAACTGATGACTGTCCGCAATAGTATATACTTGGGTATTTCGTTGTACTTGAAGCTGAATAGCCCAGGGCGATGTCTTTTGTACCGTTCATGGCTATGCTGCCCATCCAGCGGCTGTGTTCGTCAGGGGCATAGGTTCCTTCCTGTCTTATTTCCCAGGTGTCGCCATTTAACTCAAGTTCATACCACCTGATGCCGGCATGGTCGGTTCCGTCCACATCCACGGTATGGTTGCAAACAATTCGTTTTTCCGTACCAAAGTTGCGGTATTGCACACGGTACATCAGTATCTGATTGATGGCATCCAGCTCTTGTCCTGTTCCCTTTTGTTTGATGTTGTCCCATGTAGAGCCAAAGTTGCTGTCGAATGGGGAAACAGCAATTTGTTGTGTCCGTTGAAAGGTAGAATTGGAAGGTGAGTCCCAGTCTACATCCAATTCAAATAACCAGAGGGCATCACCGCCGCCGCCCCATGCGTCGTCGTTGATGGTTAAAAAGATACCCGGAGTTCCGGCAGGTGCATAATCACCATCACAATCGGCAGGTAATACGCAATGGAAACCACTGTTTGGTCGGTTGGGATTGTCGAACTTCACCATTTGAGGTGAGGTGGCACCGATGAGCATTTCTTCACGTTCAAACACGTAAATATCGCTTCCGCTGGTGGTATTGGTTCCCATGTAGTAACCATCTTCCCAAACACCAAATTTCATGTAATCGGGAAAACCATTCATCGACCAGGACCAACGATACCAATCACCTGTGGGGTCATCGGTAACCGAAATGGCAATCATCATATAATCAGGACCCGAGACACCTGAAAATTCGGCAGCCAACCATCGGTCGGCATTATCGTCGTATAATAAAATCGGATCTCCTTCATTTGTATTTCCACCGGGAACTCCGGCGAACAAAGTATTCAGGTTTGTTGGAGGTACCACTACATTGCCGGTTTTGTCATAAATAGAATATTTCACGTTCACCTCCTGGAA
>PCUL01000196.1:41626-88375 GCA_002771745.1 Bacteroidetes bacterium CG18_big_fil_WC_8_21_14_2_50_41_14 | reverse complement strand
CGGAAGTGCATTGGCTGCATTGGGATAGGACCTGAATTGCAGGCTCTTGTTCCTTACTTTTGTCTTTTCTTTTTCTTCCATGGCTATCAATTCTTCTGGAGTTAAAGCCGGGAAATCAATTAAAGGGCCGACCCTGTCAAAATAGATGGCTTTGGAAAAAGCATCGGGACCGACTTTCTCGCCTTGCCCATCGGGGTTTACTTTTCCCTGTTGAGCATCAATCGGAAGGCTAAAAATAAGTCCTAAACCAATAAAAATAGCTGTAATTAAATTTTTCATGTGAATTTTTTTTGAAAGTGTATATTTTTTCATTCTCCTCGTTCAATTGCCTAGCCAGACCGCCTTTCTTTATATAAAGGATGCATGCTACTTATTAAAAATAAGTTTTTGGGCTACAAAGATAATTGAAAAAATGCCTTTTGGGGAATTGAATACGTGTTTTCTCATCCTGTTAACTGCCAGTATTTCTCTAATCACTGTAATAATGGAGCCAATGCCATATAATCGGGATTGGATTTAATTTGACAAAATTGCATTTAAAAAGTTCACTTTTTCATCACCTGCCCATATCTAAAACAAGTTATGAGGTGGTCGTTTACCATACCGGCAGCCTGCATAAAGGCATAGCAGATGGTAGAACCCACGAATTTAAAACCGTGTTTTTTCAGGTCTTTGCTCATGGCATCCGACTCGCGTGTGCTAACCGGGATTTCCTTTAACGAATTCCAGGCGTTTGTTTTGGTTTGATGGTTGGTAAATTGCCAGATGTAGCGATCGAATGATCCAAATTCCTCTTGAACTTTTAAAAAGTACTGCGCATTGGTAATGGTAGCACTGATTTTTAATCCATTTCGGATAATCCCGGGGTTGTTCATCAGTTCAGCCACCTTGTCTTCTGAATACATTGCAATTATTTGAGGATTGAATCCATCCAGGGCCTGGCGAAAATTTTCGCGCTTATTCAGAATGGTGCTCCAGCTCAAACCGGCCTGAAAAGCATCGAGTACCAGAAATTCAAATAATTTTTGATCATCATGCAAAGGAACTCCCCATTCGTGATCGTGGTATTGTGTGTCGAGCGCTTTGCCTGCAGGCCACGGACAACGAATTTGTTCTTTCATGCGTTCTTTTTTTGATGTCGCTTCAAAGATAAACGTTTACCCGAACACCCGAATCTGGACAAGCCGGAAAAGTTTCAATCAAAAGTGCACTAAGTTTTTAGTATGCAAAGTTCGCAAAGAAGTTTTGTTACACAAAACTTTTGTCACTTTGCGAACTTTGCGACACATGGCTCCGCGATCTTTGCGTGAAATAATTGCTTGAAAAAACAAGAACATTTTGGCTAAAACAAAAAAAAATCCCGTATTCCGGGATTTTTCCGGAGCGTAAAGCATCCGTTACAACTTTGAAAAATTAATTACAATTTTGCTGGCATAATTTTTTATTTCATGGTTGTACTCTTTTGACCGTTAGTTTAGCAATTGTGCCGGCAGGTCGTAAATGGTTTCTTCCTGTGGCATAATAAAAACTTCACTCATGGCTTTTGCATACCGGCAGTCAAGTGAAATGCAGGCAGTATCGAAGGGTATATCATCAATATACGCTTCTTCAGGAAGATTAAATGTTGCCTTTTGGGCATCATAATACAGATATTCTGCAGCTATTTCGCCGGTATTAAAAGGAATGTCGTTGATAAAAAGTTCTTCTTCAAGATTTTCGTATGAACTGGTAGTGGCATCAGTTGCGTATGTGGTTGAGAAGCTCAATAAAAAAGCAAAAATGATACTTATAGTTTTCATGGCTTTGTATTTTTTTAGTCAGTTGTAATAAGGCTATCTATTTTCGTGCCAATTTTTGTATTATATTGATATTACGGTTATTAAAATGGGTTTTTCCTTTCAGAAACATCAGCATATGAAAGGGTTCGGACAAATTTCGTTCGTAATCGAACAGTATTGGTTTGATTTTTGGATGAGCATCCAGTTAATCGCATCAAAATGCGTGGATAAAAAGTGTATTTTTGAATTTGCTTGAAAAGAAAAATGTGATCGGTTTATCCGTGTTTTTAATATAATTCCACATCATGAACACAACAGATTATCTGCGGCAGCAACAGGCCGAAATTACCGAACACCACGTATATTTGGGGTTAAGCAAACTGGCTGATAACGACCACAACAGGGTTACATTGAAAAAAATTGCCGATGACGAACTGAAACATTATCATATCTGGAAAAAAATTACAGGCAAGGATGTAGAGCCAAATAAATCAAAAGTCCGTCGCTATATAAGTTTAGCCAGGATTTTTGGACTCAACTTTTCGCTTAAGCTAATGGAAAGTGGCGAGGTGAATGCCCAGGCACTTTACGAAGAGGCAAAAATACTGCTTCCCGAAGTAGGCAATATCCAATCGGAGGAAGAACAGCACGAACTGGAACTTATCGGCATACTGAAAGACAATCGCCTATCCTATGTAGGGGCCATTGTGCTTGGATTAAATGATGCGCTGGTAGAACTCACAGGAACCCTTACCGGGCTGACCTTTGCTTTTGGCAACAACCAGGTGATTGGCATCACCGGTTTGATTATGGGCATCGCCGCGGCACTGTCCATGGCCTCTTCCGGTTACCTGGCTTCGCAGGAAGACGAGGAAGTAAAAGACATCAACCCGATTATTGCTGCTGTATATACCGGTTTGGCCTATCTGATCACCGTATTTTTGCTGGTAGCCCCTTACTTTATTTTTTCTAATGGAATGGTGGCACTTGGCGTGATGTTGGTTATCACATTACTGATTATTGGCGGATACAATTATTACATATCCGTGGCTAAAGAGGTCAGTTTTAAAAAGCGTTTTCTGTCGATGGCTTCCATTTCCATCGGTGTAGCGGCTATTTCGTTTGTCATTGGATTTGTGGTAAAAAAATATTTCGGATTTGATTTGTAGCACTACAACCCTAACCTGGTGGACCATATCCATCGTGTTGGCGTGGTTTTTTATGAAAGGCAAGCTGGTAATTCATGAGGCAGTTAGGAGTGAATTGATCAAGCCCTCACTTATGGCGCGGGTTAAGCCATGGCGCAACGCGTGAGGATTTCCCATTAATCAACCAGGCAAAGCAGGCATGCGAAACATTCGCTCACCAATGGGGTACTGGATATGTCCGCTCCCTTGACAAATCGCATCACCCCGCTGATGAGGGCTTATGGGTTGAAATCGTCAGGAGCATTAATTTTGAATTTATTAAAGTTGCGTCCACAATTAATCTACTTTTTAACCAGAGAATTATCTTCTTTATAAGTCCTATTTCGCCCTTCGTTCATTATTATTTCGATTTACCTCAAAAGAAAAAAGCCTCTATGTCGGATTACCAACATAAAGGCTTTATTTTCAATCTGTACCCGAGGCCGGGATCGAACCGGCACGAGTGTAACCTCACAGGTTTTTGAGACCAGCGCGTCTACCAATTCCGCCACTCGGGCAATGCATTCTTTGAA
This sequence comes from Bacteroidetes bacterium CG18_big_fil_WC_8_21_14_2_50_41_14, assembly GCA_002771745.1. Classification (GTDB taxonomy): domain Bacteria; phylum Bacteroidota; class Bacteroidia; order Bacteroidales; family F082; genus UBA6244. Next base: position 84,877 of record PCUL01000196.1, on the reverse strand, counting down.
TTGGGATTGCAAAAGTAAACATTTCTTTGAAATAATGGTTTCCCGATGGAAATTTCCATCGGGAAACCATCTGCTGTTACTTATTGATGGCATCTAATGCGGCTATCATGATCATACTGACGATGTCGTTTACTCCGCTGCCCATCTGGAGTACGTGTACCGGCTTATTCATCCCATTTAAAATTGGGCCAACCACTTCAACACCGGCCAATTCCTGCAACAGTTTATAGGCAATGTTGGCTGCTCCCAGCGTTGGGAATATCAACGTATTGGCACGCACCCCATTGAGTTTTGAAAAGGGGAAACTACCTTTTAGAAGTTCCTCGTTTAGCGCAGTGTTAGCCTGCATTTCTCCATCCACAATCAGTTCGGGATAATCGCGGTGAAGTATGCGGACAGCCTCCCTTTCCCTGATGCTTAACGGACTATTGACGGTACCAAAATTGGAATAGGACAACAGGGCAATCCGGGGCTCAAATTTAAAACGCCTCACTGCTTCGGCAGTTTGTAACGTGATTTCAACAAGTTCTTCTGTGCTGGGTTTCAGGTTCACGGTGCAATCGCTTAAAAAAAGCGGGCCACTTTTCGTGTTGATTATGTACATACCACTCACAATGTTGGTATTGGGTTTTTTACCTATTACTTGTAAGGCCGGGCGAATGGTATCAGGATAACTGCGCGTTAAACCCGAAATCATACCATCAGCCATCCCGGTTTCGAGCAACATCAAACTAAAATAGTTTTTGTGTTGAAGTGCTTCGCGGGCAGCAACCAAAGTCATACCACGGCGATTGCGTTTTTCGTATAATATTTTCGTAAAACGATCACGATTCTCCAGCATTTCAATGGAATTAGGATCTATGATATCCACTTTACCCAATTCCAATTCATTGTCCCTGATGATGTTGGTGATGATTTTTTTATCCCCTACAAGAATAGGAATAGCCAATTTTTCGTTAACGATGATTTCGGCGGCCTTTAGCATGGTATAATTTTCAGCATCGGCCAGAAGAATCCTTTGCGGATTGGATTTACAGATGGATTTTACCTGCCGTTTTAATGGGTTCGATAGTCCAAGTCTTTTTTGAAGGGCGAGCCTGTACTTGTCCCAGTCGGTAATGGGTTGTGCTGCTACGCCTGACTCCATAGCCGCCAAGGCTACTGCCGGGGCGACCCGCTCAATCAGGCGGGGATCAGTAGGTTTTGGGATAATATATTCACGCCCAAAGGTCAGGTTGTGCACCTTAAAAGCCAGGTTTACTTCTTCAGGCACAGGTTCTTTAGCCAATTGTGCCAATGCCATTGATGCGGCCAGTTTCATTTCTTCGTTGATGGTATTGGCACGCACATCCAGCGCTCCCCTGAAGATATAAGGAAACCCAAGCACATTGTTGATTTGGTTTGGATAGTCAGATCTTCCAGTAGCCAGTATGATGTCTTTGCGCGATTCGGTGGCTTCCTCGTAAGTGATTTCCGGATTTGGATTGGCCAGCGCAAAAACGATAGGGTCGTCTGCCATGGTGAGTAACATATCTTTCTTCAGGACGCCGCCGATAGAAAGTCCTAAAAACATATCTGCACCAACAAGGGCTTCTTTTAATGTTCGGGCAGAAGTGTCAGTAACAAATTGTTTTTTAGTCTCATTCAGGTCGGTGCGGTCAGGATGCAATACGCCCCTGCTGTCGAGCATAATAATATTCTTGGGATTGGCTCCCAGTGCGATATACAGCTTGGTACACGAAATGGCAGCCGCTCCTGCCCCATTCACCACAATTTTCAGGTCTCCGATTTTTTTCTTTGTGATCTCCAACGCGTTTAACAAACCCGCCGATGTGATGATGGCGGTCCCATGTTGGTCATCGTGCATAAGTGGAATTTTGAGCGCCTTTTTTAACCGCTCTTCTATTTCGAAACATTCGGGGGCCTTAATATCTTCCAGGTTGATCCCACCAAAAGTGGGCGCAATCGCGATAACTGTTTGAATAAATTTTTCAGTATCAGTTTCATCAACTTCGATATCAAACACATCAATATCAGCAAAAATCTTGAAAAGCAAGCCTTTTCCTTCCATCACAGGCTTACCCGCTTCGGGGCCGATGTTTCCCAGACCCAATACGGCTGTTCCGTTTGAAATAACAGCCACCAGATTTCCCTTGGCGGTATATTTATACACATCTTCGGGGTTTTTCTCAATAGCCAGACAAGGATCGGCCACACCCGGGGTGTAAGCCAGCGACAAATCGCGTTGAGTGGTATAAGGCTTTGTGGGGACTACTTCTATTTTTCCGGGACGACCGAGTGCGTGGTAGTTAAACGCATCTTTTCTAAAAAGTTTATCCATGATTCCTGAGGTTGTTTAAAGGCACAAAATTACGACTTAATAACGGGTTCTTGCAATCGTTTGCAAGGTTTTGTTTGATATTTGGACTGATAATAAATAAGGTACTCAGGTGGTTACATGGACGGGTGTTCAGAATATTAAAACGACCCTATTAAAACCGTGAAAATATAAATGGCTTTAAAAATTACTCCCCAATGATTACTTCTGTTTTACCTCTTGACACAGGAAGCAAATCACCACAGATAAGCTTTACCTTTCTGTCTTTCTTTGTAAATTCATGTATTTGTAATCTGCTTACCAAATAACTTTGATGTATTCTTATAAAGTCATGGCCTAATAATTGCTTTTCAAAGAATGACAAATTATTGCAGGTTGTGATTTTTCTTCGCTCACCTTCATCTCTATAATAGATGGTAGAATAACTTCGGTCGGCTTGTATATAGAGAATCTGATCGATAGGGACAAATGTCACTTTCTTCTTTTCATTTATGGTTAAAAAACGGTTATTAAATCGATGAAAATCAGTTATAAGTGATTCGTAATCTTTATGAAGATTCATTTGCAACATTGCTTTTTGTATGGATTGCGCCAGTTCATCCGCAATGATCGGTTTGAGAAGATAATCGACAGCATTAACCCTGAAAGCTTTAATTGCATATTCATTATAGGCCGTTGTAAAAACAATGTGAAAATTGGTTTCATGCAATTGTTCCAACATTTCAAAAGCATTCATATCGCGAAGATCAATATCCATCATTATCAATTCCGGACGAATACTCTTAATTGTAGATAGTGCTTCTGTTCCTGATGAACAAGATCCCATCAGATGTAGTTCAGGATGATTTTCTTCAATAAGTTTTTCGAGATGCCGTTGATGGTCCAAATCATCTTCCACAATCAAAGTTCTCAGTTTTCGTGTAATCATATTAAAAAAGTTTTAATGGATGCAGATGATAAGTTCAACCATGAACCCCGGTTCAAGAGGAGTTATGATTATTTCTGATTCTTTTCCAATAAGCATTAATCTCTCTTTGATGATCTTCATGCCAATATGGTTTCCTGCTGATTCCTCATGACTCAACCCTATTCCGTTGTCAGTAACACCAATCAGGAGGCACCCGGATTTTTTACGGGAAACCCTTATCTCAATAAGACCATGAAGATTTTTAAGTTTTTTTATTCCATGCCGGATTGAATTTTCAACAAGGGGTTGAACTAAAAACGGCGGTATGGTTATTTTGTCAGGTTCAATATCAGTATCAATCTTAATGTTTAAATCGAAATGAACACTCCCCAATTGCTCAATCTTCGCATACGATTTTATCATTTCCAGTTCATCTGCGAGGGTAACCAATTCACTCCTTAACGAATGTAAATTGCTTTGCAAAAACCTGATAAAATTGTTTGAATAATCAGTAGCAGCTTCAGTTTTTCCTTCCTGGTTCAATAGGGCAATTTTGGCAATACAATTCACAAGAAAATGATTATCAATCTGGATGCCCATAGCCAGGCTTTTCAACCGAAGTATTTCAGCGTGATGTAAAGCTTTTTTTCTTTCCCTTCTGATAAAATACAGTACAATAAACCAGATGATTAAAAACGCTATTAAGATACAAATACCAATAAACCACCATGTGAACCAAAAAGGTGGGGCTATTGAAAATAATAGCTTAGATTCCGGGGCACCATCAAAGGATTCAGAAATGGTTGCCCGCACGTACAAAGCGTAATTTCCAGGGCGTAGATTGTTCAGGTTCAGATCAGTCTCATCGTTAAGTTTTCTCCAATCTATCATCCCGGGTTCAAGCTTATACTGAAAGCGCAGCGATTCAGGAAAATCAAGTTCCACGGCTTCAAATTCCAAATGCAGGTTGTTAACCTGCCATGGCAAAACAATCTTTTTATTGTTTAATAAAATTGAATGATTCACTGTTAGTTTACTATTTGATGCATTCCCTTTAACGAAAACCGCAACAGGCAAATGCCGTGGTACGGCAATTAGTTTTGGATCTATTTTTACCACATTATCGGTGGTAGGAAGCCAAAAAATGCCTTGTTCATCTTTATAAAGAGCATTCTGTCCGGGTTCCCCTGTATTGTAACCCGCACTTTCGTTGTAGGCAAGCATACATTGTGGTTGTCCGGAATGATACCGATTTAAATCCAATGTGTAAAGCGAATTCGTACTGACAATAAATAGCCGATTGTCGTTTGATATTTCGAGTGTGAGGACATCTTCACTAACAAAATCAGGGAAAACCGGCTCCAGACTATCACCCACCAGTTTCATTAACCCTAAACTGGTTCCGGCCCAAATAGTCCCGGTTGAATCTGTAATCAGATCACTAACACGGACATTTGATCTCATTAACAGTCGTCCTTGCCCTGTTTGGTAATTATATTCTGCCAAACCACGACCAAGACCCAGGAGATAATTTCCAACTCTGGGTTCGATGGCCAATATCGTATAGTTGACACCAAGAGTAGGAATGTCAAGGAGAACCTGACTTTGATAATTGGTATCGATGGCCACCAAAGAATTCATGCTTCCTGCCAGTATAATTTTATTTCGCTCATCTCGCGATAATGTAAGTACAGGTTGAGACAGGCTGATTTCCTGATAGGAATTGCTTATGGTATCAACAATAGTTACACCTCTGTTGTTAGGGAAAAGTAAATCAGTATTAAAACCTGACAATGCACCGTTATAATACATTACAGGAAAAAAGTAATAAGAAGACACTATTTGTGAACCTGAATAGCGCTGAATCCCTTTTGTGAACGTGGCAAACCAAAGTTTATCTGTCTTGCCGGGTATTACCGACCACACATTTGTTGGAAATCCGTCTTCAGGCTGGTAGTATTCAAAACCGGCATTTCCAATTTTCCATAATCCATTGTCGCTTCCTATCCAATAAGCCGGATCATGATATTGAACCCGATGTATGATAGCACCCAGGGTGAAAAGTTTTTTGACCCTATTGGTATCAACCAGCCAAATCTCTGACTCACTATTAAAGCCCAACAATTCACCAAATTTGGCTGAAAAGAATTGATTTGCAATATCAAATTTAATGTTGTTTTTATGGTAGGCTAATTTCTTAAAAGGGGTCCGGGACGTTTCGTATTGTATCACCTTAGAGCGTGATTGCAAAAACCTGGTGGAATCTCCAAGAGATAAAATTGGGCACAAGGTATATGTTTCAAAACCAAGAATTTTGTCATCTTTAAAAGTACTGAATATTCTTCCTTGAAATGAACGTAACGATGCCCATACCAGATGGTTTTCAACAACTACTAAAATACTGTCTTTCAATGGAAGTGAACAATATTCGAAAGGCAAACTATCACCGATCTTCACCTGGTTATGGAACTGTTTTTTTCGAATATCAAATAACATAGACCTGTTATTATTGTCGTTTCTGATCTCGGAAATATTATATAGATAAAAGAGATTATCATATCGGTACAACTTTGCACCATAGAACTTCTCCCGATTCGTGTGATAAAAATTTCTGGCCGTATCATGAACGATATAATCCAAACCATCGCGTGTAGCCACCCATGTTGTATCATCGTAAATAAATACATCGGTAGTAATATTGGAACTGAGGCCATCCCTAACCTGATAATTTTTGAACTTCCTTCCATTAAAACGCCCAATACCACCATTGGTGCATACCCATAGCGCACCATCAGGGGCTATGTACATGTTTTTCACTTGCATTTGGGGCAACCCATCCGGTCGGGGCAGGTAATGTTTAATTGCAGGGGTTTGCGAAAAGACAAACGACTCAAGAAATAAAAATATAACAAGAAGCCTGAATGACATTGGTAAATATTTAGGTTAGGCTTTTTTGACTATCTTCTTAACTTCACAATAATAAGCAAAATTTCCATTCAAAAAACAACCGGATTATTTTCTGATGATTGCAGAATATCCCATGAAATAGACTCAATGTTTGGTTAAAATGACCATAGGGAAAGTTACTTGCTGTTTATGTAGAAGATGAATATTAAGTTGTTAGATTTGAAATGTAAATACTTAGCGTCTCGAAGAATTTTAAAGAATCCAAAATAAAAATAAAATTTTCACCAGGCTTACACTGGTATATTTATTTGGGGGCGGAAACCGAAAAGCCAAAAGAGTAGGAAAATTTATTATTCTTTATGTTATGAAAAAACTTTTGTTGTTATTGGTTGTAGTTCTGGTCAGTTTGTCTTTACAAGCACAAACCAGTGCCAAATTTGTTTATTCCGAAATTGTGGGAACGGCTAAATTTATGAGTACAAAAGTTACTATAGAGGTAAGTTTCGGACAAAAGGTAAAAACATACGCTGACAATCGGTTAAAAGATCCCGCTACAGGAAAACCAATAGTCTTTAATTCAATGATTGATGCATTGAATTATATGGGAGACCAGGGCTGGGAATTTGTACAGGCATTTGTTATTACTGAATCGAATCAGAATGTGTACCACTATTTGTTGAAAAAGCCATCTGAGGAAATAATGAAAGAAGAACAAAAGGAAACAACTGAATAATCAGAACTAAAAAAAATAACTTTATGAGTAATTATTCAAACTGCCCGAACTGTGGGAGAACAGCAAAAAAAGCCACTTCTTCAAATTACTTTCCCTTATACACATGTCGTAAGTGCGGGAAAAAATATTGCAATGAATGTGGTAATGGCCGAGGTACGACCTGTCCAAAATGTGGCTCAACTGATTTTTCAGAATATGACAAGGTATATTCCGATTAATACGTTTATTATATTGAATATCAGATATTAAAAATTATGATCAAGTCAAACCTTCTAATTAAAGAAACCATCTGGATAAATACTCTAAGGAGCTTTTGTGCAGGTATTGTATGGGCAATTATTTCTCTTTTTATGCCCAAAGATGCCGTTATGCCCATTTATACTGTCTTCATTATGCCTTTCGTTTTTCCTTTTCTTTTATTGGCTTTTGTATTAATTGCTGAGGTACTAAAACTGTTCAAACTGGGAGGTGTAGGAAATGTTATGTGTATGATAGTAGCTGTGCCAGGCGATCCACTTGTTTACCTGATCCATCAGGTTAAACCAGAGTGGGTCCCTGTTAACGAATACAAGTTTTTATGGCTTGTCGGATATATTAAAGTGTATCAGGATGAAATCCCTGAACCTAAAAAAGTGAAGGCACCAATTACTGCACCAGAAACTTGTCCTTTTGTCGGGAATGTTATCGCTGATACTGAAATCATGATGCTGGGCCTTGCCATACCGGCAAAATCAACTGTTTTTACTATTGATAACAAATGGAATGTCACCTCAAAAGGTTCAGATTTCGGATATATCGATCAGAAGGGACAAATCAGGAAAGGGCTAAAAGGCGATCCCAAAGCTACCTTAGCGCCCGGTGCTGTTTTCGGACAGATAAAATCGGGCTATTTGTGGATTGAGGGGAAAAAGGTGGGAAAACTTGATTAAAACATTATTGTACTAACCTGAATATGAATCATCGTGAGTTCAAATTATATATCATTCATTAAAAAAACAAAAAACATGAAAAAAAAATTAAGCTTATTATTCCTGATTGGAATAATTTTACAAAATGTATTAATTACAAGTTGTAAGAAAGATGAAGACAAGACAACTCCAAACGGTGCTGCATCTGGTGAAATTACGGATACCCGTGATGGGAAAGTATATAAGTGGAGAAAAATCAAAGATCAAACATGGTTCGTGGAAAATTTGAACTATGTAACCTCCGACTCATGGACGTATGATGGCAGCGCATCTAATGGCGATCTATATGGTAGACTATATACTTGGCAAGATGCATTATATGCATGTCCAAACGGTTGGCATGTTCCTAATGATAATGAGTGGAATACCCTATTTATTGGTTTAGGAGTGAACCCGACTGAGGTGGATAACATCGGTTGGATGGGTAGTGACCAAGGGCTACAATTGAGGGCCACGAGTGGATGGGAAAATGGTAACGGAAACAATAGCAGTGGTTTTAATGCCCTTCCTGGGGGCTGGCGCTACACTAATGGTGAATTCGCGCACCTTGGTGTATCAGCTGTATGGTGGTCAGCATCTGACAGTTCAGATATGAAAGCTTTTACCCGAGGTCTCGGCCACGAAATCAATAAAGTGTACCGGGAGTATGACTATAAGTGGATGGGCTATAGTGTACGATGCATAAAGGACTGATTGTAATTGTAAAAAGTTAAAATATACCCCCTCTAGGCGTAGTTTTGCAACTACGCCTTTTTAACAACTCAATCCCATATCTTAATTCTCAACAAATCATTTCTATTTTGAAAAAATTTATCAAACCAATGAAATTATTTCCAGGCTTTACCTCACCAAATACCCGAGGATCCATTTACAATGAAACAAGGAGCTGATTTAACCCTTATGGTTACTCAATAAATGATAACAATGGATTGAATATCCAATTTGTAAAGAATGACTAAAACGTTGAAATGTAATAATATATATCATAACCTCAATCTATTATGAAATTTAAAGATATTTTATGCGCATTGTTCATTACAATTGCGATTAGTCAGACGGCAAAATCTAACCAAGTCATTACCATTACCGATATTTACTCATATCCAATAGCTGGTGTCACCGTTCAGCTATACCATGCCAATGACCCGGATATGACTGCCCTGCTCGGATCGTTTGTTACGAATGATTTTGGAAACTGTTCCATTTCAGAATATGACCATGGAATCCAGATGGTTATATATAAACCGAGCTACCTGAAAAGGTTTATTTTGATAGAACACAATAATTTCCCGCCAACGATCATTTTGCCTCCAGAAGAATCGGGGTTGTTTTTCAATACAATACCAATTGAAAAAGTGCAATTTAAGTTTGAAAAAGCTCCGAGGCAAGGGTTGTCTATTCCGGCTTATTACGATGGCACTTATTCCATTTCGGGCAATAACCCGGCAACAATATTGCCCGACCAGTCGCTTTATCTCGTTGCAGACAACCGATCAACACTTGGCCAAAACATAATCTTTTCAGAGAATACACTGTATTTATGTCCTGTATCTGGCAATGATGTTTTTGCAACCTATAACAAAGGTAGGCTGAGTTCGCAAAGGGCCAAATTTGTTATAGAAACCATTTTGAACGCAACAGATAAGAAAGCATCAGGTCTGGTGCATACAAAAATTCAGGTTTTTAAACTCAGTAGTTTGCCATCGGGCGAGTATGTTTTGTTTATAGGTGGAGGAAATATGTTGGATAACGAACCACATCCTAACAAAGAAAGTGGATGTTATTATTTGCAGATCGCTGAAGAATAACTAATTGGGTAAACCCCCGTTCCCTACTCCTTGGCGTAGTTTTCAACTACGCCTTTCTATCAATCAATACCTTTCTCCATCATAATTCACAACAAATCAGTTCTTTTTTTAATAAAATATGTCAAACCTATGAATAATTTCCTAGCTTTACCCCACCAAATACCCGAGGATCTATTTACAATGAAAATGATTTACTGCACTAACGTTTTTAAACGGTTGGATATGAATATGATGTGGATATTTAAGAATTAATATTCGGAATTTAAACAGTTAACATTTAATAGGTATAGTTACAATTGTCGTTATGATGACGTTACCGCCAAGGCAAAGAAAAAAAAGACATTATCTAATGCTCAAAATTATGGACTTAAAAAAATTATTCACAATTATAATTATCATTGGTGCATCTTTATTGGCGTTTGGAAGTATTCAGCTTTTAATCAACTCACCAAAACAATTTGACCGATCAAAATCCGAGCAAACGATGTTTGGCAGGAATGATTTGGGTAATCTTTTGGATGTTAGCTCTGAAAATTATCAACGAAAACAAAAAAGAAGAAATGCAACTACAATTCTAATTATTGGTGGAATAATTCTGATAATAGGTGGCATTCTTAAAGCAAACAATACACAGAAATCAACAGCAGATAATATTGTATCTTCAAACACACAAAATTTAGATCAAAACGATTATCAATATTGTACCAATTGCGGTGCTAAAGTAAGAAAAGGCGATCAATGTAATAACTGTAATCCAATTAATAAAAAATTAACTTAAAAGTAGGAGGAATAGAAATGCATAATCAAAAAATTGTTTTAATAATATCAGCAATCGTTGGTGTTATAGCCACATTTTTACCATATATGAAATCGTGGTTTAATTCAGTTTCCCTTATGGATACACAGGATGGTACTGGTTATATTATTATTGTTGCATTTGTGATTTCGCTAATTGTTGCCCTTCTGGGAGATCACAAGAAAGCAATAAAAAAAGGTCATTTGGCTGGTACAATTATACCTGGTGTTATTCCAGGGGTTTTGTTATTACTTTTTGTATTGAGTGTATCAAATGACAGCCTTGTAAATTCGCTTTCAAATTTCGAAATTGGATTTTATCTGGTAATAATTGCTTCATTAGCAATATTAATTTTGGGATTGTCTGTAAATGAAGACAATTCGATTAAATCAACTTCAGTCCAGGTCGATAAATTTTTCTGTTCGGGTTGTGGTAAGCAATATTCAAATAATTCATCAGGTGAGTATTACGAAGAATGTGGTAGTAAATTATAAAGTCCATTAAACCGAAAAATTATGAAAACTTGTGTAAAATGTAATTTATCATATGAAGACGATAAAAAATTTTGCAAAAAGTGCGGTGCAGCACTTGCAACAGTTTATTCAATACCTGCAAAAGAAATTGCAAAAAAAACAGTTTTTGAAGATCGGCTAAAAGCCGACCCGTTAAATGTGGGCATTCTTCATGAATTCGCTCGATTTCTTTTTGCCAACCTTTTGTTTGACGAAACAATTCCTGTTGCATTAAAAATACTGGCGTTAAATGAAGACGACCTGCCTGCTTTGGAAACACTCTGTCAATCCTATGTTAAACTCCACAAGCTTAAAGAAGCTATTGAAGTAAGCAAACAACTGCTCCAAATAAAACCAGCAGACATTGACCTGCTTACAACACTTGCCGAAATATCCTTAGGAATGGATCACAATAAAGAAGCATTGGCCTATTACGATAGTGCATTGAAACTGGATCCGGCTAATAAAGACACTCACTTTAACAAAGCGCTTATCTTATTAAAAGAAAATGAATTAGAAAAAGCGATCAGGTCCTTTAAAGAAGCCTTTGCATTAGGGAATAATGACAGAATTACCTCGATTTATCTTGGTATCGACAAAGCATTAAACGCGGATTATGAATCAGCGATTAGCCAGTTAACTCCTGTTTTAACAGATAGCTTTGTAAACCCGGAAGACTTAAATGATAACCGTGGATTTCTTTTTTTAGCCTTTAGCTTGTCTAAAAACTCCGGCGACCTTTCAGAAATAATTAACTGGTTAAATAAGTGCGATTTAAGGATACTGAAAACAAAACATCATCCTCTGGATGAATCAGCCTGGGTTAGTACGGTCAAATATATCTTTGATCATCGTTTAGGCGAAGCTGGACTGGCATCAGAAGCAAAAAACAAAATTGATATCCTGGCAGAAATTTACTTAAACAAAGACTACGTAACCTCAAAGAATTATCAGACAATCGCTGAAATTTGGTACAGCATTGGAAAAGAGCAGGCAGAATTAAAACTTTTTGAGGATGCAATAAAATCGTTTAGAAAAGCTGTCGACCTACAGCCTAACGAAGGAAAATACAAGGAAGCCGTCAATACCGCAAAAGTAAAAATTGAGCTTGAACAGAAAAAGAAGAATCGAAAAACTATCATTTCAGTGTTTTCTGGTCTGGCAATAGTTGCCATAATTATTGCTGCGGTTTTTACATTCAATTATTTACAAGAAAAACACACCTGGGAAAAATCGGCCCAAATCAACACCGAGGCTTCTTTTCAGGCTTATTTGGATGAATACCCTGAGGGAAAATACAAAAATGAAGCCATTAACTTAAAAGAGGAAGCAGTTTGGAATGTATCAAAATCTTTAAATACCATTGAATCGTATGATTATTACTTAAATAATTATGCATCGGGTAATTATATTAAAGAGGCTGAAAACCTCAAAGAAATTGTTTACTGGAATGATATTCTAAAATTGCCGAGTTATGATAAATTTAAAAGATACTATAATAATTATCCAAATGGGCAGTATATTAATAAGAAAATAATTGACGAGAAATCATTCAATGTAAAAGGAATAATTAAATTTATAGGTATTATTAATCAAAAAACCAATCTAGAAATAGGTATCGGAATCTTTGAAACTAATAATGATAATTGGAATGGAATTTATGAAGGAGAATGGAAAGGGGATAAAAGATCTGGAATTGGAATAATGAATTGGACAAATTCAAGTAAATATGATGGTAATTGGCAAAATAATTTAATGGAGGGAAGTGGACAAATGTACTATCCTGACGGGTCAATTTATAATGGTATGTGGCATCTCGCTAAAAGATCAGGCTATGGTGTTTTTACATTTTACCAAAATGTTGGCTATGGTTCTTATGGCGGTCAAATTCCAAGAGGTTTGCATGGGCGATGTGAAGGAAATTGGTTTAATGATCATTTGAATGGGAATATCACATGCAAATCAGAGAATAAATATGATTCAACTGTTTATAAGGGGATTATGATAAACGGTAAAGGTAAGCTATATTCAGTTAAAAAATATGATGGAGACTATATTATACTGCCAATCTGGTAATATACCATTATTAAAGTGGGAATGGTAGATCATTTTTTTAAAACTTATTGAAAACATTATTGTACTAACCCTTAATATAAATCATCATGAGTTCAAATTCAACATCACTTTATGATAACAAGAAAAACTATGAAGTTCTATGTACTATTTTAAACATATTCGCTGTGGTTTTTCTTATTGCAGGAGTAATTCTGCCATTAATAATCTTTTCAAATATAGGTTGGAAAACTATCGACAGAAATCCTGAGCTTTCGATTTTCCCTATCTACCTTGGAATATTACTAATTACATTTTCAGGGATAAGCTACCTTATTTCAGTAATTTTATCAGATCCAAGTCAAAAGACATTGTGGATTGAAAACATAGTATCCGTTATGGGGTTTATTTTGATAATGATAGGAATAATTGGATTTATTGCGGCTGTTTCAGAAACAAATGGATATTTCAGAGGACTTCAAAATTATGGAATTATTGGGGGATTATTTATTCTTTTGTTTCATGCCGATTTAGGATTAATTTGTTTTGGAACTGCTGCATTACATAATCAGAACAGGAATGATATCATTGTTTTAAATACGTCTGAATCAGAGACAACTATTATTTACTGTCCTAATTGCGGAGCTAAGGTTTCCGATTCAATGAGCAGTTTCTGTGATGTTTGCGGATATGATTTACAAGAAAACATACAGTAAAAAATGGAAAACTTAAGCTACTTAGAAAATAAACAAATATTGTTTTATCCGATAATGGACAGAAAGCCTTCGATAGTTTCATGCAATTTCGGCTCAACATCGGTAAAAAATTCGTGATGAAAAGAAAAAATAGAGAATTGAATGAGAAATAAACAGTCAGATAACCTGGAAAATACAGAACTACTAATGGATCATAATCCTAAGCGGTCTAAATTCAATTTTTATTGGGTCTATGGCCTATTGGCATTGGTTCTCATAGGGCTGCCATTTATAAATTGGGACAGCGAGGCCGAATTAGTTGATAAAAATGAATTGCTCAAAATGTTGCACCAGCAAGACATTGAAAAAATTGATCTCGTCAATCGTGAAAAAGCAGAAATCTACCTAAAAACAGACCGATTGTCAAAATATCATAAAGAAGATCGTAAAAAGACAATCTCTGAGTATTGGAGAGGTTCGCGGCCTCACTATAGCTATCAAATTGGCTCCGTCGATGATTTCCTTGAATTTGTAGAAAGTGCACAGGAAAGTAACCTTAGTCACATATATGTCAATATGGTGATACAAAGTAACTGGAGAGACGTAATATTGAATTGGATATTTCAAATCTTTTTATTGTTTATCGTGGGAGGGTTTATCATGATTTTAATAACCCGAGCCAATACCAGGTATAAATTGAAAATATTTGACATCGCCGCGTCAAAAGCCGAAATAATCAATAAGAATGATGTTACATCAGAAGAGCTGTTAGGGGTTTGCACGAACTGTGGAAACAAATATAAAATAAACTCGGTTAATTTCTGTAAAAAGTGTGGCAATAAAGTATAAACCAAATAAATCGAATATGAAAACATTTCCTGGTTGCGAAGAAAGTTATGATGACGAAATAAGGTTCAGTAAAGGTCATAAGCCAGATTATACTTTTCCATTAATTTGTAATAGTTCCAATAAATTAAAGTTTAATAATCCCCCCCTGAAATACACCCTGTAATGTTGCGATTAATAAAATACAATTCAAATGAAAAATAATCCCTTAGTCATCATCCTGATTGCCGGATTCCTTGCCATAGGCTCATATGGTTATTATTATTTCTATGTTCAAACACTCATGTTTTCGGAAGTAATCGGTAAAACGGACAATCCCCTGGCAAATATTGCAATCAGTTTTTTTGATTTCAACACAGGTTTGACCCGACATGATATACAGCATCTTGAAAAAACCAAGGGCTATTGGATTCGTCGCATAAAAGAGGTGGAAGCCATCAGAGATTCTGATTTAAGAGCACGGGAAACCGAAAAATTATTGGAAGAAATGGCATCAGACCCCTCCATGAAGAAGGTTAGTAAGTTGATTTTTTCGAATGGGTTGTCTTTTGGGTATGATCTGATGAAAGGTCTCACAAATTAATCAAGAAAGAAAATTGAATTTCATTATTTTATAAAACAATAAATATCTTTAAATAAATTATAAACCATTAAAAGTAATACCATATGAAAACATGTACAAATTGTAATAACCAGATTGAAGACGATAAAAAATTCTGCAACAAGTGTGGTACACCATTGAGTGATGTGGTAGTCTCACCCAAGAATAAAACAGATTACCCAACATTTTTGCTGCTCGCAATTATCGGGTGGAATTTGATAATTCTTGGAATGTTTTTGATTTTGCCAATATTAATTGACTATGGTTATATTCATATCAATAAGAATGATTCATTTATGAATATCTATTCAAGTATAAGCTTATTAAATTATATAGTTCTTATTGCTCTTATGGGGGCAGCATTTTACATTTCAAAAATAATCACCACCCGCATTGTAATTGCTGTCTTTATTGTTCTAACAATGGTGTTGTTTTATTTCACTATGTTACAGTTTTCTTGATAATCATTATCCCATGAAATATACGTAAGTATTAAAAGGATACCAACTGTGAATGATTAAATCAGAAATTTCAATTACTCAACAAAATCTAAATTGATGAAAACATGTCCTAATTGTAAAGCATCGTATCAGGAAGACGATAAAAAATTTTGCAAAAAGTGCGGTACAGAACTTACAACAGTTTATTCAATACCTGCACAGGAAATGGCAAAAAAAACGGTATTTGAAGATCGGCTGAAAGCTGACCCGTTAAATGTGGACATTCTACATGATTATGCACGATTCCTTTTCAATAACCTGTTGTTCAAAGAGTCCATATCTATTTCTTTAAAAATACTGGCAATAAATGAAAATGTAGATGATGTTAAGGAGTTGCTTTTTCAATTATATATTAAAATAAATCGAAATAAAGAAGCTGTAGAAATTGGCAAGCAACTACTTGCTAAAAAACCAGATGACATTGTTCTGTTAGAGAACCTAGCCGATCTTTTAAATAAACCTAAAGATCATGATGAAGCATTAAAATACCTTGATAAAATTCTTAACCTGGAACCGGAAAATACTTCAGTACACTATAAAAAAGCGATTTTTTTGCTCCATGCAAATCTCATGCAAGATGCCATTGCTATTTTCAAAAAACTCAAGGCTGAAGATCAAAATGATAGAGTAACCTTGATTTATGACGCAATTGGTGAGGCGTTAAATTCTGAATATAAAATTTCAAAAGACTTACTTTTACCAGTATTATCTACCAAAGACATTTCCCTAAATGATTTAGACAATAACAGAGGGTTTCTGTATCTCACTTATTGTTTATGTAGGACGAATGCGGATATGAATGAAATAAACCACTGGTTATCATTAATTAACATTCATGTTTTAAAGAAAAATTATTCTCTTGCCGATGAGCAGACATTGGCCAAAACAGTTTTGTTTATCGTTAATAATAAACTGGGGGCAGTTAAATCTTTCAATGCAAAAATTGTAATTGAAGACCTCATAAGAGAAAAACTAAAGCCTATAGATTTTTACTTTACAGGAAATACAAATCAGGTTATTTCCGAAATATGGTACAACATAGGCACAAAGCAAGCTGAGTTTAAATTATATTCAGATTCAGTAAGTTCTTTGAAAAGAAGTTGCGATTTATTGCCTGATGAAGAGAAATTTGTAGAAAAATACAAGGAGACCCAAAATATACTTTATGGAAATAAAAGGAAGAGAAAAAAGAAGGTAATTATCTATTCCAGTATTGTCTCTCTTTGTATTACCTCTATTGTCCTTATAATAATTTTTACACGCCCTCCTAAAACTGTTGAAAAGAATGGTGGACTAATCTTTAATTTGGAAATAATTAGCGCTAATCCCAACGAAAAAGAAATTAATTCCACAATTGAAATACTAAGGAAAAGAATAAGTTCCGTTTGTTCTCATAATCCAAGTGTTGTATTAAGCCCGGATAAAGAAAATATTCAAATTAGACTACCATTGGTTCACAATTCTCAAGTATTAGAAGATTTCATATTGACCAAGGGAAAAATAGAAATCCGAGAATTCTATGATGCGGATTTCTTTAGACAATTTTTGAATATAATGTATTTGGATTTAAATAATAAGTTTTTCTTTTCTACTAAAGAAAATAAAAATATTTTCATTCGTGACTTTGGTGAGTTTTTAAAACCATATACAAATCAGAGAATAATGGGGCCTATTATAGGAACTTCCAACCCAAAGGACACTGCTCTTGTTTCTGAAATTATTAAAAGTACGGAGTCTTCCGGAATATTCCCGATAGATTTTGAAGCAAAATGGATATTATATAGTTCGGGCAATCTGTGTGCTTTGATGGCTTTAAAGGTTATATACAAAGATGATGAAAGGATAACTTCCAGTATGATTCATGATGCAACGGTTAAGAAATCTCAAGGAAATTTTAGATATCAAGTATTCATAAAATTAAAACCAGCATATATTGATAATTGGTATAATTTGACTTTTAATAATGTCGGAAAGCCTTTGGCATTTATTTTTGCTAATAAATTATTGTCATTTCCATTAGTAAATGGTGGAATAAAAAATGGCTCATTTTCGATAGTATTCGATGAGATGACTCTAGAACAAGCTAATGCAATTGCGGCGACATTGAATTCAGGAATGATTCCCATTGATTTCAAAATTAAAGATATGATTTCTGTAAATCCTAAATTAGCCCCCTAACAGACATCGCTAAACTAAAAAAAAATACAACTATATCATTTAAAGCCTTGCTGCTGGATATTCCAGTAATACTGACCACCTAACCCATATTGCAGCATAAAAATAAGAAATAATGAAACTTTTAATCTTTGACACATCGAATGGGCCTTCCCGCACCTTCCCTTCGTTGTTTTTTTCTGTCACACTTTTTGCAAACCCACCGCACAATTGCCCATTGCTTTTCCTCAATCCTTCGTGAAAAGCAAAGAGCAAGCCAACACCCTAAGGCAAAAAGTTCACTTCACTTCAACCACCACCACCATTGAGTTTGTGCCAGAAAAAAACAACACCCCCCCCCGCTATATAACATAATGGGACATTATGTTATATAGCTCCCCACAGCCTGCCCACCCTATAAAACCACCGGTATTCTTCTAATGAAATTCCGGGAAAACATCCTCAATAAAACCCGCTCCATTTCTCCGCCCTGCATCGTCCCTTTCTGCCCCCGAATATTTTCGGGGTTCCGCCCTCCCTCATCCCGAAAACCTTCGGGATTCCCTCGTAGGGCATGGGCTATCGCACAAACTAACCCTACTCCTCAATATACTCAAACATGGCGCCACCACCGGTTGAAACATGACTTATCTGGTCGCTGAGGTGGTATTTATTAACAAGCGGCTACCGAATCGCCACCACCTACCAGGGAGAAGGCACCTTTTTGCGTGGCTTCGGAAATGGCACTGTTTTTTTACTATCACTTAAGAAAAAGTTAAGCTTTTTACAATTTAATGTTTCAATATTTGGAAACATTTTCTATCTTTGTAAAAAAAATAGATGCACTATTTTCAAACCCGTTTTTTAGAGGAAGCTGTCGTGTTTATTTCGCAACTTGACCCTAAAACCGTGAAGAAAATACTATACAACATTGACCATGGAAAAGACAGAAATTAAATCATATTCATTAGCTGAAATGAAGGATAAATATATTGGCAAAATCGGATCTGGTGACAGGGAAGAGTATGAATATGAACTTCGTATGGACGTTTTAGGTATGATGATTAAAAAGGCGCGAACCGAACGAAATTTAACACAAGAACAATTGGGACAACTCGTTGGTGTGCAAAAATCTCAAATCTCTAAACTTGAAAGCCATACAAACAGTGCTACAATCGACACGATTTTAAAAGTATTTAAAGCACTTAAAGCCGACATCCATTTTAATGTAACGATTGAAAAACAACATGTACAACTTGCCTAGATTTAAATTCTTGTAAACAAATCACTTTTTCAAACAAATCCCCTGCTTCGGGCGCATCACGCCCGAAGCAGGGGATAGATTCATTCACAATTTAAAAAATTATTTACCCCTCTATCGCCGCCACTCCAGGCAGCTCTTTGCCTTCGATAAATTCCAGCATAGCGCCACCACCAGTTGAAACATGACTGATCTGGTCGCTGAGGTGATATTTATTAACAGCGGCTACCGAATCGCCACCACCTACTAAGGAGAAGGCTCCTTTTTGCGTGGCTTCGGCAATGGCTTTGGCAATTTCGATGGTTCCCTGTGCAAAATGATCCATTTCGAATACGCCCATGGGACCATTCCACAACAAGGTGGAGGAACTCAGGATGATCTCCTTTATGGCGGCAACAGATTTGGGTCCGATATCCAGGCCCATCCAACCATCAGGAATTACATCAGCCTCGAAGGTCATAAAGTTGGCTTCATTATCAAATTTGTCAGCAATAACGGCATCTGTGGGAATATAAAAATGCACACCCAGCTTTGTTGCTTTTGCCAACGCCGATTTAGCGGTGTCAATCAAATCATCCTCCACCAGCGAGTTTCCGGTTTTTCCGCCCATGGCCTTGATAAAAGTAAACATCATTCCTCCGCCTATTATCAGGTTGTCCACTTTGTTGAGCAGGTTGTTGATGATTTCGATCTTACCCGAAACTTTGGCTCCTCCAAGAATGGCAGTAACAGGTTTGTGACCTTCTTTCAGCACCTTGTTAATGCTGCTTACTTCGCCACCCATCACATAGCCAAAGAGTTTGTTTTCCGGAAAAAACTGTGCTATCACAGCAGTAGAAGCGTGAGCCCGGTGAGCCGTACCAAAGGCGTCGTTCATGTAAACGTCGGCCAAATCAGCCAGCTTTTTGGCAAAACCAACCTCTCCGGCTTCTTCTTCCTTATAAAAACGCAGGTTCTCAAGCAACAACACCTGGCCGGGCTGCAGGGCGGCAGCCATGCGGCGGGCCGATTCACCAATACAATCATCCGCAAACTGCACGTCCAAGCCCAATTTTTTCGATAAATCACCCAATACATGTCGCAGCGAAAATTTGTCTTCAGGACCACCTTTTGGCCTCCCCAGATGCGACATCAAAATGACTGAACCTCCACCCTGAAGTATCTTTTTGATGGTGGGAATGGTCGCTTTTATGCGGGTATCGTCAGTTACATTGAATTGAGCATCCAACGGCACATTGAAATCGACACGTACAATTACTTTCTTATTTCTAAAGTCGTAATTATCAATATTTTTCATGATTCAGGTTTTAGTATTAGTGATCGGGAGAACTTTTTACAAAATTAAGAAACTCATGTGATTCAGCCCCTTTAACGGCAGAAATAGTTCGTTAAATCTTGTTATTAATTGACTCAATATTGACAAGCGCAATGGATTGCGTGTAATTTTGACGCCACAAAAAAAACATACTATGACCAGGATAGCCCACATTCCAGTACCTCAATTTAAGCGCATTGTCATTATTGGTGCCGGTTTTGCCGGATTAAAACTTGCCAGAAGCCTTTTCAATTCAGGATACCAGGTGGTGATTATCGACAAAAACAACTACCACCAGTTTCAACCTTTGTTTTATCAGGTAGCCACCGCCGGCCTTGAGCCAAGCGCCATTTCATTCCCTTTGCGGATACTGTTTCAAAAACAGAAGCGGTTTCATTTTCGCATTGCCGAACTATTGGAAATTCATCCCGAAAAAAAGGAAATTACCACCACGATCGGCGAACTCAATTACGATTACCTTGTTATTGCCGCGGGTGGCACCACCAATTTTTTTGGTAATATCGATATTGAAAAACACGCTTTCACCATGAAATCGGTGTCGGATGCCATCCTGATCCGAAACACCATTCTCGAAAATTACGAAAAGGCCCTTAACCATACCAACCAGGAGAAAATGGCTGCTTACCTGAACATGGTAATTGTGGGCGGTGGCCCCACAGGAGTTGAGTTAGCAGGGGCGCTGGCTGAGATGAAAAAAAATATCCTGCCCAAAGACTATCCCGAACTGGACTTTAACCTGATGAAGATCCATTTGTTTGAAGCCGCTGGCAACTTATTAAGTGGGATGTCAGAGAAATCAGGTGCCCGTGCCCTTGAGTACCTCCATCGACTTGATGTGGATGTTAAACTTAACACACAGGTGGTGGATGCTTCAAAAGGAGAGGTGTTGCTGAAAGATGGAAGTGTCCATCGAACCCATACCTTGATTTGGGCCGCAGGCGTTAAGGCCATTAACATGAAAGGATTACCTGGTTCAACTCTCGGTCATGCAGGAAGGTTATTGGTAGATGAATTCAACAAAATTTTGGGGACAACGGACCTGTTTGCCATTGGCGATATTTGTTTGATGCAAAATGAAACCACCCCAAAAGGACATCCCCAGGTAGCTCAGGTAGCCATCCAGCAAGCTAAAAATCTCGCCAAAAACCTGCGTAACGAAAAGGCATGTAAATCATGGCAGAAATTCGTTTACAAAGACAAAGGATCGCTCGCCACCGTTGGGCATAATCTGGCGGTGGCCGATTTGCCCGGCATGCATTTCAATGGGTTTGTAGCCTGGGTGTTGTGGTCGGCAGTTCACCTGATGTCGATTATAGGAGTAAAAAA
Organism: Bacteroidetes bacterium CG18_big_fil_WC_8_21_14_2_50_41_14; assembly: GCA_002771745.1. Classification (GTDB taxonomy): domain Bacteria; phylum Bacteroidota; class Bacteroidia; order Bacteroidales; family F082; genus UBA6244. The sequence goes on along the minus strand of PCUL01000196.1, from coordinate 63,137 downwards.
CCGATTTTTTATTATGTGGGATTGGATATGGAATTATTTCAGCTATAACCAAACCTTGAGGCTGCTCATCAAACCCAAGTTCAAAAAAGAACCTGACGAATTGAATCAAATGGACAAACAATGATACTTTTCCCTATTTTTGTAGCTCACCGAAAAAATTAGCCATGAATGCGTACGAAGGCAATATCACATCCAAATTACCGCAAACAGGGATTTCCATCTTCGCGGTAATGACACAATTGGCCACACAGTACAAAGCTTTAAACCTGGCGCAGGGTTTTCCGGACTTTCCCGTTTCCGAACATTTGATAGAACTGGTAAATCAATCCATGAAAAAAGGTTTCAACCAGTACGCACCCATGCCAGGCATCAAGCCTTTACGTGAAGCCTTGTCGAAACTTTTTAAACAAAATTATGGTGCTGTTTACAACACGGAAACAGAAATCACCATCACGGCAGGCGCCACACAGGCCCTGTTTAGCATCATCACCGCCCTGGTGCACAAAGGCGATGAGGTACTTATTTTTGAACCAGCCTACGACAGTTATGCCCCTGCCATCACCCTCAATGGTGGTTTGGTAAAACATTCACAGCTTCATTTTCCCGACTATCGCATCAACTGGGAAGAGGTAACCCGAATGATTTCGAGCCGTACACGCATGATCATCATCAACTCACCGCATAATCCAACAGGCAGTATTCTCAACAAAGAAGATTTGATACGTTTGGAAAGGCTCACCCGTGGTACCGATATTGTGATTCTGAGTGATGAAGTTTACGAACACCTGATTTTTGACGGACTCAAGCACGAGAGTGTGTGTCTTTTCCCTGATCTGGCTTCACGGAGTTTGATCGTTGGTTCGTTCGGTAAAACCTTTCACGCCACCGGATGGAAAACGGGATTCATATTGGCTCCTGAGAAATTAACAAAAGAGGTGCGAAAAGTACATCAGTTCATGGTATTTGCCGTCAACACACCCATACAGTATGCGGTGGCCGACTTCCTGAAAAATCCGAAAAATTACCTGCACCTGGGCGAATTCTACCAACAAAAGCGAGATTTTTTTCTCGACACCATTAAAGGCTCTAAATTTAAGCCATTGAGCTGCCACGGTACTTATTTTCAATTACTTGATTACAGTGCTATCTCCGAAAAAAAAGAAATGGAATTTGCCGAATGGCTGGTGAAAGAACATCAACTGGCGGCAGTACCCGTTTCTCCATTTTATCGTGAAAAAGTAGATAACCATACCTTGAGGTTCTGTTTTGCCAAAACGGAGGAAACGCTTCAAAAAGCGGGAGAGATACTATGCAGGATTTAAAAATACTGGCATTACAGGCCAACCTCATCTGGGAAAATCCTGAAGCCAACCGATTGGCTTTTGAAAAGATGGTTGATCAAAATTTTGAACGTCATCATCTAATTCTCTTACCAGAGACTTTTACTACCGGCTTTCCGGTAAATCCAAAGAAATTTGCTGAAACCACCAACGGAGTTACTGTGAACTGGATGAAATCCATGGCGGTTAAAACGGGTGCTGTGCTGGCCGGTACTTTGTTACTCGAAAACAACCACGGTTTTGCCAATACACTCGTTTGGATGACTCCTGACGGAGATTTCCGGTTGTACGAAAAACGTCATGTGTTTTCGATGGGTGGCGAAGACAAGATGATACAACCCGGTGACCAGCAACTTATTGTGGAACTAAACGGTTGGAAAATCAGGCCAATGATTTGTTATGATTTGCGGTTTCCGGTATGGAGTAAAAATCGGTACCAACATCAAGCATTCGAATACGATCTGGCGCTATATCTGGCCAACTGGCCGGCTGTGCGCAGTTATCCGTGGCGACAGTTGCTTATCGCCCGCGCCATCGAAAATCAGGCCATTGTAATTGGTGTCAACCGGGTTGGAAAAGATGAACTGGGTTTTGATTATAACGGATTTACCATGGTGCTTGACGCAAAAGGACAGGTTCTGGCACAAGGGGATGAAAACAGGGAAACAGCCGTTTCGGTTTTATTATCGAAAGATGAACTGGTGCGTTTTCGTGAAAAATTTAATGTCGCACCCGATTGGGATGACTTTGTATTCAGGGATTAGAGGAGTGAAAAACAAACCGCAGAGTCGCAGAGAATGCATAGAAAAATCAGTTTCATACTTTAAATAATAAGAAAGACCTCCGTATCTCCTGTGTCTCCATAGTGTATACCTTTCTTTTTATCTTTGCTCTAAATCGCAGACCATGACCAAACTCTCGGTGGTAATCATAACTCTAAATGAAGAGCGCAATATTGCCAGGTGCCTCAATTCAGTTGCAACTGTGGCCGATGAAATACTCGTTGTCGACTCCATTTCCACCGATCGGACCAAAGAAATCTGTCAACAATACAGAGTGCGGTTTGTAGAACACCCGTTTGAAGGCTATATCGGGCAAAAAAACTACGCTACGCGGCTCGCCACTCACAATCACATACTTTCTCTCGATGCCGACGAAGCCCTTTCGGACACACTAAAACACAGCATTTCGGAAGCAAAGAAACACTTCGATGCGGATGGTTTTACCATGAATCGGTACACCAACTATTGTGGAAAATGGATCAAACACTGCGGATGGTATCCTGACGTCAAACTGCGGCTTTTTAACCGGACAAAGGGCCTCTGGGGAGGCATCAATCCCCATGACCGGTTTATCATGGAAAAAGGTTCCACTTTCAGCCATCTGGAAGGTGATTTGTTGCATTACTCATACCATACCGAAAGTGATCATCATCGACAGATAGATCGGTTTACGGATATCGCAGCCCGTGCATACTATGAAGCAGGGAAGAAACCTTCTTTTATAAAGCAATGGGCCAGCCCCTTAGCCAAGTTTATGCGCGACTATTATTTTAATTTAGGGTTCCTTGATGGTGAGGCAGGTCTTAAAATCTGCCTCCTTTCGGCAAAAGCCACTTATTTAAAATATAGTAAGCTGAAGAAATTGTGGAGGCTGGAGAGAAGTTAATAATACTACATTACTGAAAGTATTAAACTCCATGGATTTTGATCGATACCAAAGCACCTGGTTTCCGGGGGGTGGTTCATATTGAACCACTTCTTTGGCCCGTGTCATTTGTATTTGGGCTTCCTAATTTCAAAAGGATCCCGGAGCTTTTTCTATCGACCTAAAATTTTTCGTCATATTTAGTCCATAGAAAGTCGCCCAGTTGAATGGCCCTAACCATCACTTTGGTTCCTTCTGTATTTGAATAATCCGTTAAAAAAACGATGGCTTTTTCCGGACTCTTCTCATATAACTTCAAGGCCTCTTCATCCACCTTTTTTTGATTTTGAATCAGTTGCAACTGCATGGGATTCCAAACGGCATCCACATCGTGGCGCATATCGCCCCAGCGCTGCGAAGCCAGTGTTCCCAGCCGGTTAAAAATCCACCAGGCCGAATTCAGGGTGAACCCATTTACCCTACCCGGGGTTTTGTATTGAACGGGCAAATCCGTTACAGAGCCATAAATGGGCACATAAATGGACGTGGCCACATTGTCCATGGCAAGCCATTCTACGCCGCCGATTTCGTCCGGTAGCCAGCCACGCAACTGAATAATGGTGGCATACATGGTGTACCATCGGGCAATGGTACGCTCGCCAAGCCATCCCCAGCCTCCATTGATTTTAAATAGTTTGTTTGCATCATAAGGCATGTGAGGACTGGCCAAGGGAGAAATGATGGTTTTTCCATTTTCGTCGGTTACAGTCAGGTTGCTGGTCATGTCAAAGGGAGTGCCTTCATAATAATCCTTAAAAACGCTCATGATTTTCTCCAGGGTGACCAAGGTATCGGGTTTTACCGAAAAGGGATAATCGCTGTGGTTGGGATCGAGCTTCAACGAAGGAGCCAACAAGTCGAATACGCGCCATTCCCTTCGGCGGGAAGCCAGCGAGGTACGGCTTTCGGGCGCATAGGCATAGCAGAACCTGAACACCTCTTTGTCGGGGTTCCACCAGCCATTTTCCTTTGCAACAGTAAAAATATTTTCGGAGGCCATAAACTCATCCGGATTGCTTAGGTCAACTTCTTTGATGGTACTGGCATTGGCATTGACTGAAATATGATCGTCGGGAACACGTTGTGCTACCCAAATGGCCCCTTTTTTTCCTTTTCCCGGGCCAACCACTTCAAAATGCCATACTTCGTTTTTGTCGGCGATGGTGAGGGCTTCCCCGTAATCGTTCCAGCCATACTGTTTTAATAAGTCTCCGGCCATTTTGATGGCTCCACGTGCCGTACTTTCCCGCTCGAGCATCAGCAAACACAAACGCTGACAATCGATCAGCCCCGAATCGCTTTGCAGCTCTTCGCGGCCTCCAAAAGTGGATTCCCCAATCCCCAGTTGTTTGGTGTTTAAGCTGGGATAAGCCGTGTTGATATATCCATTTGTCTGGCTTATTTGAGGAATGGTGCCAATCTTGAGGTTTCCATAGGCCGGCATGGCCAGGGTATCAATGGGAACCCTTTTGTACATATTGACCACGTCACCCGGATTGTGGGTTTTATCGGGCACGATGTCGATCCAGCTGCGGGTGCGGTGACTGTCGTCGGTATGTGAGGTCATCACCGAGCCATCGAAACTGGCTTTTTTACCTACTGTGATGGACGTACAGGCATCGGGAACCCCGCCAGTCCAATCGCTTTTATCGGCGGTTTGGGCCTGGGAAATAAAAGATACAAAAAGCAGCAAAAAGATGGCGGAAAGAGAATTTTTTCTAGTCATAGTCAATGGTTTATAATTATTTTTTATTCAACCTTTCAAGTTTTTTCCAACCTGAAAGGTTGGAAATTTTCCAAAGCCGATATACCTGATACCGGAGGCCAAAGTTAAGATTTTTTGCTTTGATGAGGTTTAGTTTTTCGGGTGCGGTATTCAACCTTTCAGGTTTTTTCCAACCTGAAAGGTTAGAAACATCACTGATGTTCTTCGAAAACAAAGGAAATTTTGGTTAGCAACCTGTCTCTTATTTGAGGCGGGTTTTGCTTTTCATCACAATTTCAACATTTTGTGGTTTTTTAATCCAAAACTTCATAAACGAATACGGGTGCAACTTTATGTTTGAGACTAACTTCCCCTACCTGACGACAATTAAATGATTCTTTCACTTTTTGATACGAAGTATTACTGATCAGGATTTGATTTGGTTCAGCGACAGATTGCAACCGTTGGGCAACATTAACAGAATCCCCAATAACAGTATAGTCAAGACGTCGAATACTTGCAGAACCAATATTTCCTGAAATCACATCTCCTGTGTTAATACCCATGGCGACCTTTGGTAAAAATTTAGCTTTTCCACTTGGTGCAGGTAAGTTATCTATTTTATTCCGGATCGACAGACAAGCATCAATAGCTCTGTCGAGGTGATATGGGCCTTTAAAGACGGCCATCACACAGTCACCAATAAATTTATCGATGACACCATTTTGATCAATGATTTCCTTGGCCATTAAATCAAAGTATTGATTTAATAAATTAACAACCTGGTCAGGTGATTCTTTTTCACTGAATGAAGTAAACCCACAAATATCAATAAATGCGATAGAAGCTTCAACGGTTTCACTTGCTGTTAATGAAGCCAGGTATTCACGACCACCCATAAAATTAAGCACGTTTTGGTCAACATACATCCTGAGGATATTGTTTTCCTGAATAGCTTTGAGCGTATCCTTCATTTGCTTAACATGTTTGATGGTTTTTTCCATGGTTAATTCCAGGTCTTCAAAATTGACTGGTTTAGTAACAAAATCGAAGGCTCCACGGTTCATAGCTGTACGTATATTGTCCATGTCGCCATAGGCTGAAACCATCACAGTTTTAATTAACGGACTTGATTCGCTCAGTTTTGTTAAAAAAGTAAGCCCGTCCATCTCGGGCATATTGATGTCGCTTAAAACAATAACCACATCATCATTTTTTTTAAGTTTTTCGAGTGCATCTTTTCCGTTAATGGCAAAAATGAATTCGTATTGTTGTTCCCTTATTTTTTTGCGGAATTTCTGTTTGATAAGCATTTCCAGATCTTCCTCATCATCAGCTACTAAAATTTTTACCATGATCTTAAAGTTTAAATTTTTCTTTTAAATACTTAAAGTCAACCGGTTTGGTTAAAAAATCATCGGCTCCCAGTTGTTTGGCTTTTTCAAAATTCTCGGCATCCCCATAAGCCGTAATCATCATCACACGTGGTGGTGGTATTACATATTTTTCTTTTATCTGTCTCAACAGTTCAAGCCCGCTCATGCCAGGCATATTGATGTCGGATAGTATTAAAACTGTTTGATGGTTCTGTTTTCTCAAATAAGTGAGTGCTTCCTCGCCGGAAAAAGCAAAAGCAAATTCAAGGGATTTTTCCTTAATTTCTTTTCGAAATCGCTGTTCAAACAGCATTTGAATATCTCTTTCGTCGTCTACAACTAAAATTTTCATTTAATAGATATTAGATTTATATTGCTAAAAAAATGGTGAATGAAGTGCCTTCCCCTTCTTTGGTCTCTACTTTCAATTCCCCGCCATGTGCTTTTACGATATCATAACTCATACTCAGGCCTAAACCCGTTCCCTGACCAGTGGGTTTTGTTGTGAAGAAGGGTTGAAAGATTTTATCCAAAACATTCTTTGGGATACCGCTACCATTGTCGTTTACACTGATTTCAACCCCCGTTGCCTTCCCCGAAGGGGGAATGATCAGTTTAGTAGAAACCGAAACGGTTGGCTCGTAGTATTCAAACCCTTCAAGGGTTTGCATCTTCTTTTTTTCATCAACTGCATAAAAAGCATTGGTAATTAAATTAAGAATTACCCGACCCATATCCTGAGGAATGACATTGATGTTTCCAATGGCTGGGTCAAAATTGGTTTTCATGCTGGCATTAAACGATTTGTCTTTTGCACGAAGGCCATGGTAAGCCAGGCGTAAATACTCGTCAGTCAGCGCATTAATATCAGTTGGTTCTTTTACTCCACTGCTGCTGCGGCTGTGCTGCAGCATTCCTTTAACAATGGCATCGGCACGTTTGCCGTGATGGTTTATTTTTCTTTCGTTATCTTCAATATCAATGGCCAAAGCCATTACTTCCTCCATATTCCCATTTCCAATTTCCTCTCTCATTTCTGCTATTAATTCAGAATTTACTTCCGAAAAGTTGTTGACGAAGTTCAACGGGTTTTGTATTTCATGTGCAATTCCGGCTGTGAGTTCTCCAAGAGAAGCCATTTTTTCGGACTGGATGAGTTGGGATTGGGTGGCTTTTAAATTTTGGTGGGCAACTTCAAGATCATTGTAAGCATTTTCAATTTTTTTGGCCTGAGCCAGTTCTTTTTCCCGTGCTTGTGCCTGCTCTTTTTCTTTAAGCCTTTTTCGCTGAACACGGTCAATGATGATTACAACAGCAATAAACAAAATACCATAAATCACATAAGCCAGAGTGGTTTGCCACCAGGGTGATGAAATTTGAATCGAAAAACCCGAACCTGTTTCATTCCAGATACCATCGCTATTTGCAGATTTAACATTAAAGGTATACTCACCGGGAGAAAGATTTGTATAAGTTGCTGATCTTTGTGTACCTGCCTCAATCCATTCTTTATCATAACCCTCCAACTTGTAGGCGTATTGGTTTAATTCCGCATTGGCATAATGCAAACCCACATATTGGAAACTGACTTTATTTTCATTATACTTCAGTTCTAAATGTGTTTTTCCATGGGTAAAAACGATGGTATCCCTGTTCATATCATTTCGATAACTGACCGATTCAATTACTGTAGCCGGAGGAACAGGACTTGCTGTCAGTTTTTCGGGATCGAATGTGATGAGGCCATTTTCGATAGCCAACTGCAACCAACCATCTGAATCAGTGAAAAGTATATTGGGGTCTCGCAAATCCCCAATTGAAAACCGGAAATTTGTAATATGGTCACTTTCAGGATTAAGCCTGGATAAACCTCTGAATGAGGCGATCCAGATATTGCCCTCGTTATCCTCTGAAATTCCAAAAACAGAATTATGTATCAGCCCATTCTGTGTAGAATATCTTTTCTTATACCCTGTTTCTGTATCTATTAAAAACAAGCCCGAAAGATATGTCCCACACCACATTCGCTGCTGACTATCCTCAAATATATTTGCTACACAATTGAATCCGGACTTATGATCAAGATAGGAGGTGAATTTCTCCGTTCTGGTATCAAACCTGTTCAGTGCGCCCCTGTTTGTGCCAATCCACAAAATTTCATCGTTATCAATATACATAAAAAGAACTCTATCATCATCCAGCACATTATCAGCTTGTATCGTACCATTATTGCTAATAAACGGAAAACTTGTAAATGATGCGCTTTTTTTATTAAATCGACACAGTCCTTGCCCATTTGTTCCAATCCATAGATTACCTTCACGATCTTCTATTAATCGACTAATAGCATTACTGCTAATGGAAGTACTGTCATTGGCGACTTTGGTAAAGTTTTTAATGGATTTATTCAAAGGGTTGTAAGAAAATAACCCTTCATCTGCTGATCCTATCCATATCAAACCATCCTGTGCTACTAAAACAGTACGAATCTGGTTGTAAACTTTGTTGTTATTTAGTTCTATTCTATCAAAACTGTTCTGTTTATAATTCCATTTGAAAAGTCCGGAATTATTATTGACAAAAAATACACTGTCACTATATTTTCCACTGACAAAAAAATCATCCTTACTTAAAATTCCATGTGCTTCATCAGAAGTTGGCTCTATTCTAATGGGATTTAACATCGTTTTCTGTTGGTCGATGTATGCAATTCCTCTCCACGGCAAGCTAATCCAAAATGTACCGGAACGATCATAAAAGAGCTTGTTAATTCCCCTGGGAGAATCAGGCAAACTACCAGGAGTTTTGCTGTGAGAATAAAAAGTAGCTTTGGCCGTATTAACATCCAGGTAAAATAAGCCATTAAAATTCCCGGCCAGCCAGAGGTTTCCTTCTTTATCTGCTGCAATTACAGAAACATATGCCATGTTTCCAGCATTGGAGGAGGGTATATTTAAGCTAAAATTGGTAAACGTTCCCAATTGAGAATTAAAGAGGGAAATACCTTTTTCGGTACTAAACCATGTCCGGTTTAACGAATCATTTCTTATTGCAATGCAGTTACCTGCGATGGAAGTCGGATCACTCTTTTTATGTTTAAATGATTGAAATGCTTTTGTTTTTGTATTGAACTGATAAAAATCTAATTCCATTGAATTATTAGTTACATCCATGTCCGGAATGAAGGTATATATCCATAGTTTGTCCTTATTTACAGGATCAGCAGTAATACCGGAAATCAAACCTTTTTTTGTGCTATCAGGAATTACAAACCATGGTTTAAATGATTTCGACAATGGTTCGAAAAAACTAAGCAAACTATCAGCAGCTATCCAAATTTTGCCTTCAGCATCTTGAATTATACCAGCATTCTTATGGCTTGGGATATAATTTTCGGATTTGCCATCCGGACTATATTTCTCCAATTTATTTTGAGCCCCATCATAGGAATATATACAAGGTATCCGGGTTATGGCATTCATTGCTAAAAACCAATGTGTATCAGTTTTTGGGTCCTCTAGCCATTTATATATATAATGATCCGCGAAAATATTTGAATCAGAAGCATTAAGTTTTGCTTTAATAAATGTATCAAGTGGCCTGTCAAAGTAATACAATTCACTGTTACCAACAATAGCCCACAGTTTCCCGGTTTTGTCTTCGTGTAATTGCTGTAAGCTACAATAAATCAATGGAATTCCATTTTCATCCGGAAAAGAGTAGGATTTTAGATTGTAACCATCGTAACGTACAAGGCCATTTTGAGTACCCAGCCATATAAATCCCAGTTTATCCTGTAAAGAAGAGACTACATATCCTTCAGGCAAACCATCTTCAACCGATAAAGTCTTAAAATACGGTTTAAGGTTTTGTGCATTTAAACCTATGGAATAAAAGAGTAAGGCTATTAATATTATTTTTTTCATCTTCTTTTAAATTGCATCTATGGGTAATTGAATAATAAACTCACTTCCTTCACCTTCCTTTGTTTCAACTTTAAAAGCGCCGCCATGGGCATTTATAATCTCAAAGCTCAGCGACAATCCCAAACCCGTTCCCTCTCCGGTGGGTTTGGTGGTGAAAAAGGGTTGGAAGATTTTATCCTTAACTGAATCGGGAATTCCGCTGCCGTTGTCCTTTACTGAAATTTGCACCCCCCTCAGTCCCCCCGAAAGGGGGATGACCAGCTTAGTAGAAACAGAAACAGTTGGTTCATAACCTTCGATTCCAGACTTCTTCTTTTCATCAACTGCATAAAAAGCATTGGTAATTAAATTCAAAATCACTCTGCCAATATCTTGAGGAATAACATTAATTTTTCCAACAGTTCCATCGAAATCTGTTTTCATGGTTGCATTGAAAGACTTGTCTTTCGCCCGTAGGCCGTGATACGCCAATCTTAAATATTCATCAGCCAAAGCGTTAATATCAGTAGGTTCTTTTACTCCACTACTGCTCCGGCTGTGCTGCAACATTCCTTTCACGATGGCATCGGCACGTTTGCCGTGGTGGTTGATTTTTTGTTCGTTTTCTTTGATGTCTCTGGCGATAGCTTTAACCTCATCCAGGTTTCCTTTGTCAACTTCTTCACTCAATTCATCAATTAACTCCGTATTTACTTCCGAAAAGTTATTCACGAAGTTGAGTGGGTTTTGGATTTCGTGGGCAATGCCGGCAGTTAGTTCGCCAAGAGAAGCCATTTTTTCGGATTGGATAAGTTGAGATTGGGTGGCTTTGAGCTCCAGGAGCGCTTCTTCAGCATTTTGTTTTGCTGCTTTGATTTCGATCAGGTCTTTTTCAGCTGTCTTCAAATCCTCAAAACGTTTATAGGCCAAATCAAATACGCCTGCAAATCGCGCCAATGCATCTACGGCTGCTGCCGGTGGATTGGGCACATCTCCTGGCAGACTAAAACCGATTTCACCATGGGTGGTGCGTGCCATAACAAAGGTGAGTCCGCCGATGTGGCGTATGTCATCCAGTATGGGCGCATTGTGATCCACTATTTCAAAATCACCGAGGGAGATCATTTTGTGCACATAATCAACCGCATTTTCTGTATCCATCGCCAAAACAAAGGTGGGTTTGTCACTTTTTTCCCAGTCGGCAACAGTTTGTATATCTCCATGAATATGACGGGGAAGTGTCATCACCATGCCAATGCGTGTGCCGTCACCAGAGGTCATGGCTTTTTCATATTTTTCGGGCAGCCAGCGCATGTGCCAGAAGTAATGTGCTTCGTGACCAAGCGTAACAAACTCATTGCGCATCATGACCACGATATCAAGCAATTCTGAAGATTCCTGCATGGCCGTAACATGAGACCGGATGCGCTCCAGAGAGAGTTCTATTTGCGCTTCTCGTGCCTGGGCTTCTGCTTTTTGAAGATCCAGAAAGCGGGTGTAGGTTTGCTCGAAAACCCTTGCAAAACGTTTAAGAATGTCATTATCGGCCTCTGAAAACTTTTCACCAAAATGGTTGATGATAAAAATACTCGAATGTTGAGATACACAACATGACCTGGTATATCCTCCCGGACTTGATAAGGTTTCATTTTTCTGTTTGGAATCCAGCTTTGACCAGGGCTCATGCTTAAATAAAAATTTGAAAAATTCCTCTTTTTCTTTCTGAGTGTATTCTTCGGTAAAAAATCCCGGACCAGTTTTAATTCCTTTTATAAGATTGGTGTAAAAGGGCTTATCAAAGTAAGGAATATGTACTTGTTCTGAAGTATCAGCAGTGCCCCCGGAACCCCAACAATGTATTTCTGTTTCAATTTCACTATTGATGGCAATAAAAGATCCTCCGGAAATAGAGATATTCAGATTTAGTAACTCTTGATGTACCGTTTGGATTACCCTTTGTAGTTCATCCGTTTTATGCATTGCCAAACTTCTGGTTCGTACTCTTTCCAATGCCGCTTCTATCTGCGCTTCTCTTGTCTGTGCTTCTGCTTTTTGCAAATCGAGAAAACGTTGATAAGCCATGTTAAACGCACCGGCCATTTTTATTACAATGGTTTTGGTGTCTTCGGAAGGAGGATTCATGAGGTCAATGGACAATACTCCATCTGACAGGCGTCCAACAGGATTCCACTGATGGATCAGGCTTCCGGATTCGATCGCATTTTTAAATTTAATAGCCATCTCAGGATGTATTTCTTTGAATTCTTCAACAGCTTTGATCAGTTTTTCTTTTGGAGCATCCAGTACAAAATAATCCTCATGCGTTGTTTTCCAGATTTCAACCCATTCACCCATGACCGGGTATTTTTTTGCATCATATTTAATGGAATAACTGTTGGGAATGCTCATGTTTCCCGGGCTTGAAAGATCCCAAATTGTTACGGTGTCATATTCATCAACAAGGTAAATACTAACACCTGTTAATCCATCTACCTTAAGCTTATATAATTGGTTAAGAACTTCCTCATTAACCTTATGTAAATCGGTGGTTTGGTACATTGCCATGGATTGAGCCCTGACACGTTCTACTGCAGCTTCAATCTGAGCTTCGCGTGCCTGGGTAAATGCGAGCTCAATATCAATAAACCTTCGATAGGCAAGTGTAAAAACATTATGATACCGCTTGAATATTTCAAGTCCTTCTTCCGACAAAGATTTGTAAGTAGATAAGCCCAATCCGCCCTGACCAATGGAATAGAAATAATAGTGGATTGAATCCACTTCGTCCAGCAATGGATCGGGAAACTGGTTGTATTGTTTTCTCCATTCACGGAATGTATTCAGTTCCAAACCTTCCATGCTTCCGCTGAAAGTTGTGTGAGCCGACTTTTTCATTTCCTGAACCATGGCAAAAGAAGTTGGGTGAAGGTTGTAATCTGTCTCTTCAATAACGCCTTCTTTATATGCTGCAAAATATTGGTAGTTGAGATAAGTGCCTTTTTGTTCATTTATGATTGCGGTCTGCACATTTCTAATATCTGTTACACCTAATAAAATTAATTGATTGGAAATAACCCGGCACACTTCTACCATATCGGCAGGCTCATTCATGGCCAATGCTGATGAACGCACCTTTTCCAGTGCCGCTTCAATTTCAAGTTCTCTGTTTTTATTTTCCAGTTCTACCGTACGCCTTTTAACGGCATCTTTTAATTCTCTGTTCTCGGCACTGATTTTATCAAAGGCAAATGTTTCTCCCTGCCCGGCTTTGGAATCGGGATAGGAACCATGCTGGTGAACAACCTGCCATCCTTTTGTGCTTTTTTGTATAATGGATGACAACCTGAATTTTCCATAAAAAACCCAGCTATTTTCTATTTTAATGTACATATCGGCAAACTCATGAGCCAAAACATAAGGGGTAAGCGAAAAGACCTCGGTTTTTTTATTCCTTAACGATGCAACACCAACCATTTGACCCATAATTGCAGTAGAGTAATCCATGATCTCTTGCTTACTATTCCATATTTCCTCCTCAGTACCGCCGATATTTTTATAATCATCGGTTAAAAAGGTTGACCAGGTTTGCAGATCACCTTCCAGATATAGAGCCCAGTAATTGTCTAAAAACTGCCTGATTTCTGTTTCTAATTGTTTGGTAATAATTATTTGAGTCATCTATACCGGTATTATGATTGTAAATATTGAACCTTCGTTTTCCTTTGTTTCCACTTTCAACTCCCCTCCATGAGCTTTAACAATATCATACGCCAAACTCAAACCAAGCCCCGTTCCCTGCCCTGTTGGTTTGGTAGTAAAGAAGGGTTGAAAGATTTTATCCAGAACTTTTTGAGGGATACCGGAGCCGTTGTCTTTTACGGAGATTTTTACCCCCCTCGTTCCCCCCGGAGGGGGGATGACTAATTCCGTAGAAACTGAAACAGTTGGTTCGTAGTTTTCAAACCCTTCAAGGGTTTGTTTTTTCTTTTCATCAACCGCATAAAATGCATTGGTTATCAGGTTCAGAATCACCCGTCCTATATCCTGTGGAATAATATCAATCATTCCAATAGTTTCATCAAAATCTGTCTTTAATATAGCATTAAAGGATTTGTCTTTAGCCCTCAGTCCGTGATAAGCCAGCCGTAAATATTCATCAGCCAAAGTATTGATATCGGTTGGCTCCTTTACTCCGCTGCTGCTTCGGCTGTGCTGTAACATACCTTTAACAATGGCATCGGCACGCTTGCCATGATGCAGTATTTTTTCGAGGTTCAGTATTACATCTGTTGCAATTTCTTTTGCTTCTTCGATATCTCCCCTATCCAGTTCACTTCTCATTTCATCCAGCAGTTCACTGCTTACTTCGGAGAAATTGTTAACGAAGTTGAGCGGGTTTTGTATTTCGTGCGCAATGCCGGCAGTAAGTTCTCCCAAAGAGGCCATTTTTTCGGATTGGATGAGCTGAGCCTGCGCAGCTTTTAATTCTTCCAATGATTTTGTTAATGCTGTGTTGATTTCTTCTACGGCTTTTCTTTTCTGCTCCAGCTCTTCGATGGTTTCTTCCAGCAGGATGGCTGTGGTACGTTTAACTTTTTCAGTGCGGTCGAGCTTGAACTCCAGGATGGTCAATTCTTTGTCGGCATCCTTCAAAGATTTGGCAGTAGAAAATTTTTGTTCATCAGATAAGTTTTCAATCTGCTGAAGGATTTCGAAGATATTTTGAAGATGTTGATTCATTTATTTTTCTTTTAAGGCCACGCAACAGGTCGTAAGGTTGTGCATTTCCAGGTTTCCGCCGGTAGCCCGCGCCAGTTCGGCATTGCTGAACATACCGGCCATAGGCACGTTCCAGACCTTTTTTAATCCTTCAATTTCCATGTTCATCATGGGGCCGAAAGCGAGAATCCTTCCTGCGCAGCTGAATACAATCACTGCATCGGCATCGGGCATTTCGGTTTTCCTCATCTCTGTGGCACTTTTGATTACCTTTTCCATCACATCGAAATCCGGGGGTATTGAGAAACGTACTTTTGAACCCTGAGGGACTGATCCGCTGCAAAAGAAAGAACGGTCGCTCCAGTCGATAACGAGACCGGGACGCATGACCGGGTCACCTTTTTCACGTTGCAGTTGCAAAGGCAGATTGGCGGCTATTTCCAGCATCAATCCGGTATTGTCGGGTGATACATTTTCCAACCCTCCGTATTTTGCGGTAAGATCCAATACAGGAACGTCATCAACTGTAAACACATGGTTGCCTTCGCTTTTTGTCACTGTTTTTTCAGTACCTACCGCTTTCCAGCCACAAGTGGCTCTTCCTTTGATGAGAATTTTGTTCTCGTCCAGCGCTAAAGCGATAATTCCCCTTTTACTTTCCATCCCGTTTGTAAAAACGAATTGTTCAGTGAAGGTATAGTCATCGGATGCCATACCACCGTATACATTCACCTCCTTGCCGACAACGTCTTCAAACCCGAAAAGCAATTGTTCCGCATCCGTTTCCATGTGAGAGCCTGAAATAAGGAAGGCGGGGTTTGAGAATTGAGCCTTTGCTTTTTCAGCAATAGCCGACGCTGTTCCCCTGTAATTTTTCTCCGGAAATTCCTCCAGATAAATGTGAAAATGATCCCTGTTCATATCCAGCAGCAGCATCACTACCGTGCCATTTTCGGTCACTTCATCTATGAACTCTCCGCTTGTGGTGGCGCCAAATATGGCAATGCCATGGGTATCAAGCAATTCACAGATTGCTTTTCTGTCCTGGCTTACCGACATGAATACAATAGCCAGTGTCGGCTTGAATCCCTGCCCGTCCGACAGGCGGGTGTCGACCAGACTTTCCAGCAGTGCAGTTTTTATTTCTTCCGTTGATTTTCCTTTGATTGATTTTGCTTTCATATTTTATCTTTTATTTTTCTTTGATGGCTACCCAGCTAATGGTTGTTCCATGAAACTGTGTATTCCCGTTTTTTGTTTTCCCAAACTCACCCATGCTAAAAAAGCCTGCCATGGGTTTCCCCCAAACTTCTTGTATGCCCAACACTTCGCTGGCTGCCATGGGGCCAAGGGAGACTTTACGTCCGATACACGAAAAGACAAGCAGCGCATCAGCATCTGACAATTCATTTTCCTTTATTTCCCGCGCACTGTCGATCACCGAGTCGACCACTTCGAAGTCGGGAGGCAGTGAAAAACGGAAGCGCGATCCCTTCACCACACTCCCACCGCACATAATCGAATCATCATCGGGGTTAAATTTTAAAAGCGGACGCATGACCGGAGCGCCTTTTTCTTGCTGGATTTGTATGGGGAACGTCGTCCCCACGTGGGAGTATCCATCATCTCGCAAGGGATCATTGAGTTCTATTCCGGTAAACTTTTTAACCACTTCCATGGCTGGTTGACCATCAATAGCATGAATCCAGGGACCTTCACATTCGGTGATTGTTTTTTCAGTACCTACTGCTTTCCAACCCGATACGGCCTCACCTGCGAGTGTGACTTTTGTTTCATCGATGATTAATGCCAACACGCCCTGATGGCTTTCATGATTGTTGGTGAAAACACAATCTCCGGCCATACCACCAATAACTGTTGAATTTTCATTGACTTCATCGAGTATGCCCTGCATGATGAGTTCCCCCGGAGCTTCCATATTGGAACCTGAGATAATGAAGGCTGGTTGCCCGAAGGCGTCTTTACCAATATTCCCAACATAACGACCAGAGTCGATTGCTGATCCATCCGGGTAATCTTTAATGGCCAATTTAAAGAAATCGGGATTCATGTCAAGAAGCAGGATAACAATGGACCCGGAATCAACTCCTTCTTCTGTAAATTCGCCTACAGTAGTCACTCCAAAAATGGCAATTCCTTCCTTATCCAACATGGAGGAAATGGTTTTTCTGTCTTGGTCAGAGGAAATAAATACAAACGCAAGCGTTGGCTTGAATCCCTGCCCGTCCGGCAGGCGGGCGTTGACCAGACTTTTCAGTAGTGCCGTTTTTATTTCTTCGGTAGATTTTCCTTTAATTGATTTTGCCTTCATATCGAATCTATTCTATGTTTTATGTTCAATCAGTTTCTGCAAAACCATCTGCTTAACAGGTTCCTTTGTTTCCTGGCAGAAGCGGGTAAAAAAATGGTGATTTTGCAAAAATGAAATTTGCTGCTGGTTCCATTTTTCGGGTGTAAGCAGCGGATTCAGGTAGTGCAGCTCCTTAAAGAGGTCATCGGCCTTTATGTTAAAAGATTCTGTCCCAAGATATTCAAGATCAGCATCTGCAAGTATATTATCTAATTTATTTTTAGGCGTTTGTGGTATTTTGGTGACCATGATCAGGGAACATACTTTGTCGATATCCAGATGGCTATACCCATATTCAGGCAAATATTGTCTTGCCAGCAAACAGCTCTCTTCTTCATGATTTTTATAGGTTCTGATGTAGCCTGTATCGTGCCAGAGAGCTGCGGTATACAACAATTCCAGTTCTTTGTCAGAACATGCTTCCTGCCTGCCAATTTCCAGCACTTTCTCAGTCACATACAACGTGTGCAGGTAATTATGGTAATGGTAGTTTTCTGATAGATGATCTTTAAGTAAATTAATTACAAAGTCTTTCATGTTTTGTTTATTTTGCATGTCCCTTAGATTTTAAGATCCCACCTGTAGCTTCATTGATGCTTTGAATGAAAATAAATGCCTTGGGATCTATTGTCGTTACAGCCTCTTCAATCTGCATTATCTCAAGTCGGGTAACGATGGTAACAATAATCTCAACATCCGACTTAATATCAAAACTACCGGGCAGATATCCTCTCTCGCCTTTATAAACGGTAATTCCTTTACCCAATTTATTGACTATTAAGTCTTTGATTTTGTCGTGTTCAGAAGAAATGATATTAATGGCTGTATATTGTTCGATACCGTCAACTACATAATCAGTAGCCCGGGTGGCAGCAAAATAGGTGATTAAGGAATACATGGCTGTTTCCAGTCCAAAATGAAAGGCTGCTCCGGCAAAAATGAAGGTATTAAACAACATGATAATTTCACTGTTTGAGAATCCCGTTCTTCTTTTAGTAAATACGGCAATTACTTCAGCTCCATCAATCACACCTCCACTTCTGATTACCAGCCCTACACCAGTCCCTATTAAAACACCTCCGAAAATTGCAATCAGCAACTTATCGGTTGTAACTGGCTCGATATGAATAAACAGAAGTCCCATGGCCAAAAGCAGGATGGCCAGAGAGGTTTGTATCGCAAAGGTTTTACCAATTCGTTTGTAGCCTAAATATATAAAGGGCAAGTTAAAAACGACAATGAAAAGACTAATGTTGATGTGTGAGATTTCATGCAGCAATATGGAGATTCCGGTTATTCCTCCATCCATAAATTGGTTGGGAATCATGAACCCTTTCATGGCAAATACAGCCATAGCAGCACCAACTACAATCTGGAGCACATTCTTTGGATTCCCTATTTCCTTCCAGATAATTTGATCATTTTTAAGCTTACGTAACATATCTGAACAGATATTTGATTTATTGATGATAAAGCAACTTTATCATTTCTTTATATGGAGATCCCATTTAGCTGAATCCTGTTTTATTATTAACAAAACCAGCTATCAATGGCTTAGTTACTACCCTTTTTTTTATAAACAATCACAACGATCATTATATGAGTGCAATGATAAGGCTTATTTCTTAATTGGAATCGTTCTAAATTAAATATTTATATCATTCTTTGTAAAGAAGTTGCATGTTGGGTTACTCGTTTATAGTAAGTTGTTCTAATTAAATATTGCGGGTTTTTGTGATGTGGATTCAACCTTTCAGGTTTTTTCCAACCTGAAAGGTTAGAGAACCCCGGATGCCAAAAGAAAAAGCGGAAACCTGTCTGTCGACAAATTCCCGCTTTGAATAAAGTACAGAAAACCTTATTCCTCAATGGACTCTTTCCGTAAATCGTAGAGTTTTTTACCGCCATAGGCCGCACCCAGGCCCAGAAGAATAAACAGGCCACCGCCGATGGGGGCGCCACCGTCGGCAGGGGCATTGCCCGTTCCACCATGGTCAGAAGGAGGTGGTGGAGGTGGTGGTGGAGCATCCTGAGCCAGCAAGAATGTACTGGTGAAAGTGAAACTTACGATGATTAACAGTTGGACGAAACTCTTTTTCATGGTTCTAAATTTTTGAGGTGATTAGTTGATGAAGACTTTTACATTTTTAACGCCTTGTTTAGTAACAACTTGTATTACATACCAGCCGGTATTCAGATTCAGGTTAAATGATTGCAGACCGTTGAGCTCAACAGGAGTATGGTAAACATTTTGTCCAAGTAGATTATAAATGGTTACATCACCATAAGCATTTAGCTCGCTGCGCAGATAAATCCGGTTACCGTAGCTATAGATTTGTACACTTTCGGGATGGGTGGTTTCGAAGATACCGGTAACATTGAAAAAATGAACTACAAAACGTTCTGTAAGTTCATCGGCAGTTGCCATAAAGGTGTAAGCAAGCGTATCTTTTAAATCGATTTGAATATTTTCCTGTGTATCTTCCAGAATCACCTCTATTTCATCCCCAAAGCTGCCGGCATTGCTGGCAGTTATTGTGTATTCCCTGTTCAGGAAGGCTTTAAAAGCCAATGGCACGGTGGTTTGTTCATTAACCGGGGCAATGCGGTTGGTGGAAAGATGACTCTCCCCCGAAATAATTGAATAGAGGTAAGGTGCCTGGTACATACCACCTAAGAAATTCACATCATATTGCTCATCAAAATCTGCCGTAGCACCCTCCATCATCTGTATCCAGGTTTCCACATAAAATTCACCATCGGAAGCTTTCAAAGTAAGTGAATTTTGAACAGGTGATTTATAAAAAGCAGTTGAGTTATGTGTTCGCTCATCTAATGGAATAGTGAGGCTGTTTGTGGCATCGGTTGCCTGAACAAAGAAACCCTGATTTGCAGGAATATATTGGTTGATGCCATCTGAAGTTATATCGGTATAACCACCACCTGAATTCAAGATCTTGGCTGCTATTCCTATGGCTGTTGGCTCCCAAGTACTGATATTATTCGTCCAATGCAAAGCTGATTGAAATGGATTGCCGAGCAAGTGCCATCCATTGCCTTGACCGGCTGTTAGAGATAGGTTCGATAATGTAATATCCGTATCATTAAAATTGCCTGTAAAATCTTTGGTAGCAGTTGTTTCATACGAAACAAGGTAACCTACACCAGGAGCTATTTGAGAAGGATCTCCGACTTTATGATTCATCCATGTATAGCTATCTTCGCTCCAACCATAAAAGTCATCATTTGCAGCTGGATCAAAAGGCGAACCATCAATGCTGAATGTTCCCACCGGAGACGAAAGGAGGTGCCATCCATCAGCACTTGTAGTGTAGGCAGGAATAGAACGTTGCATGGTAGCTGTTCCACCTATTGTAAGATTTTCAACTCCGATTAATGACGCATCATCTTCAATTATAATATTATTACAAGTAGCCGCCGCCGATATCGTGGGATAATTTGAAGCTCCTGTGGGGAGGATTACATTGGTTCCACTTGTGGGAATATTTTCTGTATTCCAGTTTGACTCAGTTGACCAATCTGAAGAAGCTGCTGTTGATTTCCATAATCCTGGTGTATCGGCTGAAATAACGTTAAATGACACATCCAAAGCCGGATAAGTAGTGGTGTTATTACCGATAAAATTACTTGCTGTTGCAGCTTTAGTCAATAATTCAATTTTTGTTCCCGTAAGCCCACTACTTATTTTATATTGATAGTTATCAATTGTACCAAAGGTAACTATTGTATTAGCGACTTCACTAAGAGTAGATGGAATATATGAATTTTCAGTACCCGGCGTACCCACCGAAATCCATGGTGTACTACTTCCAAATCCAAATCCAAGAATAAAACTTGGTGTTGCTGAACTACCTTGGAAAACCAGTATATTATCACCATTATTAGCGATATTAAAAGTTCCACCACCTGGTAACCAATCTCCCTCAGTAATTCCAGAAAATGATATTACAGTACCAGCATTAATTGACGAACTAGCAGTATAAATTTTTATTCCTTCTCCAGAACTAGTGCTAATTTCGGTGCCTGTCCATGGCTTATCTGTAAAACTTATTACTGTTCCAGATGCAATATCAACAAGAGGAACAAAGTCAAAGTTGTCCGGAGAGTCCGAATTGACAGTGACAAGTATTAAGTCTCCTGGAGCCAATGTCGTCTGCCCCCATGCACTCCCCACCACCATCATCAATAGCAACATCCCAGTTGCCTTTTGTAGATTTTTTTTCATAGTTTTTTGCTTTATTTGGGTTATTGAAAATTATGATAACGAATACCAAAACAACCAATCCATGCTACATGGATATTAGCTGAGTATTTATTTTATGGCTGTCTGGTACGATGATGGAACAACCAAACTCACTCGATTTTAA
>PCUL01000196.1:39182-41609 GCA_002771745.1 Bacteroidetes bacterium CG18_big_fil_WC_8_21_14_2_50_41_14 | reverse complement strand
GGGATGTCGCCCCAAGGGGGACAAAATAGAAAAGGCGTTTCATGGAACTTTATTTTTGGGTTCAATACAATACAAATTAGCAGGTTATACTTGGTAGAAGTATCGGTAAAGCACAAAAATAAATCAATACATAAAAAAAAGCAACTAATTTAACATTAAATTTTGGTTAGAAAGGGGAAATGGGGAAATCCCTCTCGTCAGCCTACCCACGGTAGGTAGGCGTTTCACGCCTGCCGGCAGACGAGTGCAACACGGATGTGTTGTTATTTATACTAAACCCTTTTGATTGTACCACCTTGAATTTCAAAAGGTTCTATTCAATTTTCTTTACTTGCATAAAGCACTTTCATCTTTTTTCGCACCACCATGCCAATGGCTGAAGGCACAACTGTGAAATGCAAGGGAGAGTGTCCCAGCGACTCACCATCGGTCTCCAGAAAGGCTTTGTGTGTGGGCGAAGAGGTCAGGGTAAACTCTTTTCCGGTAAACGTTTTCACCTCCTCCATCTGAACGAAGGTTCCGTCGTACACTTTGTGAATGCTGCGCAGCACCTTGGCCTTCGACATTTTTTTGATGATGGTGACATCGAACAGTCCGTCGTTTGGAATGGCATTGGGAAGCTGTTTCATACCTCCTCCATTGTATTTGCAAATGCCAATGCTGACGCTGAAAATATTACCTGAAAAAAGTGATGCTCCATCGCTTTCAATATCCAGATGAATGGGATGAAACTCAAACAGGCCGGTCACCAGGCTGTATAAATAGGATAGGGAACCACCCGATCCTTTTTCCTTTAGCAAGTTGGTTTTTTTTGCCACCAGGGCATCGAATCCCATACCGGCAATATTCACAAAAAACCGATCGTTTACCTCGGTGTTGTGCAGGT
Organism: Bacteroidetes bacterium CG18_big_fil_WC_8_21_14_2_50_41_14; assembly: GCA_002771745.1. Taxonomy (GTDB): domain Bacteria; phylum Bacteroidota; class Bacteroidia; order Bacteroidales; family F082; genus UBA6244. The sequence continues at coordinate 40,723 of PCUL01000196.1, read as the reverse complement.
AGTTTACTTTGCCCACATCCTGCAAAAGTACATGCCCCTTTTTCAGGATTTTAATTTGTTTTTTATAACTCTTGGGCATGGCATACATGCGTCCCCAGTCGTTTCCTGTGCCAATGGTGATTAAACCCAGGGTGATCATTTTTGGATCGAAACGCTGTTGCTGAAAGATCCCATTCACCACCTCATTCAAAGTGCCATCACCGCCAACAGCCAGCACCCGGGTATAGCCCTTTTCTTCAATTAGCTGCTTTACGAGCGGGATGGCGTGGTGCGGATATTCAGAAAACACGGCATCGAACTTAAAGGAGGCTTCTTCCAGCAAGGCCTGGATTTTGGGCCAGTCGGTTTTGGCCTTCGATCCACCGGCATGGGGATTGATTACAACTAACCAGGGAGGTGACTTTTCCAACATATCAAATTAGGTTAGCGAATTTATTAATTTCTTTAACTTGTTGCGTGTTTTTGGCAAAAATGACAGCAGAACTTCATCGGGATAGGCACCTTTCCAGGGCTTTCCCACCTGCAATACTTCGCTGTAAAAGGTGCGCGAGGTCATGCCCCATTTATTTAAAAACAGGCGGCTTCCTTTGTTTTTTCGGATGCGTTTTGTGGAACGTGATCCGAAATGATACACCTTGCTTTTTCCAATCCCCTTAAAGATGCGCACACCTATTGACCAGAGTTTCATCGAAAAATCGGGATCGCTGTACATCCCCGGCGAAAACTCGATGCTAAACCCACCAACAAGATCCCATATTTTTTTATGTACCACACTGGGTGGCCACGAACTGCCCTGCCAATCTTCTCTCTTGAGCGAGGAACAGGCTGCCAGCAGTTCTTCCTCCCGGAAGTTCTCAGGGGAAGTGCCAAAATCACGGATAATGGCGACATAATTGGGGTTGTTGAGTTTTTTGGGTTCGATGAGTGTTGCCGAAAGGTAAAAAAAGTCGGTGCCCAATTGTTTGATTTCGTTGGCCAGATGTAAATCCCAATCGGGACAAGGAATCATGTCATCGTTCATGTAGACGATATAATCATGCTTTACCAGCGACCGGCACGCATTCACGGCAAAACAAACCCCCATATTGCTTTCGGCATGTACAAAATCAATATCAGTTTGATTTTCAAGCCATTCGATGGTGCCATCGCTGCCATCGTTCACAAACACAATAATCTGGTTAAAAAAATGCGAATGCCGGCGCAATCCTCCAAGGCACAGTTGCAAATATTCGAGGCTGTTCCATGTAGGAATCACAATGGAAAATTGTTGTGTGTTTTCTGATCGGTTTGTTTCTTTAAGCCCGGCGGTCATGGTTTTACAAAATAAAATAAAAGAGCCAAAGATAGTGGTTTTTAACTCCGGCTAAAAACTACCTGTCACCAGTCGGTCTCGTCTGGTTTTTATTTGTCGGGATTAGTTACCTTTGACGCCGCTAACCGGTCCTCTTAACAACAGGAACCCTGTCAAACGACTTATGAAAAAGTTTTATAGAATCCTGGTATACATCAAACCGGAATTACCTTACGCGGGATTAAATGTC
>PCUL01000196.1:38063-39124 GCA_002771745.1 Bacteroidetes bacterium CG18_big_fil_WC_8_21_14_2_50_41_14 | reverse complement strand
GGACCTGGTAACGGTGAAACCTGAATTTGCCATGAATACCAAGGCATTTTTAAACTATTTGAATTATCAAATCAGCAACGTTATCGTAACCAATGGAAAAGTAACGGCGCTGGTTTATATTTGTGTTGTGCTCATTATAGCCTTTTTCCTGCGCAACCTGGCCCGGTTTTTTTCCATGTATTTCATGGCCAACGTGCGCATTGGAGCCATCAAAGGAATGAGGAATGCCATTTATAACAAGCTGCTCATCCTGCCCCTTTCCTTTTTCTCGAAAAACAAGAAGGGCGACATCATAGCACGGGTGACAACGGATGTACAAGAAGTTGAATTTTCGATCATGAACTCATTGGAGATGATCATCCGCGATCCGGTGACCATTCTTGCCTATGTGGCCTTTATGCTGAGCATGAGCCCGAGGTTGACCTTGTTTGTGTTATTGATACTGCCCGTCACTGGTTTTTTAATCGGCCAGATTGGGAAAAGTCTACGGAAACAGTCAAAAATTGGCCAGAATAAATTTGCCGGATTGCTTTCGAATATAGAGGAAACCATTTCCGGGTTGCGCATCATCAAGGCTTTCAACGCCATCGATTATTCAAAAAATAAATTTAAAGGCCAGAACGAAGATTTCTCCAGGTTACTCATCTGGATTTACCGTCGCCGCGACCTGTCATCGCCCATGAGTGAGTTTTTATCTTCTGCGGTTATCATCTTTGTTTTATGGTTTGGTGGAAGAATGGTGTTGTCAGACAATCCTACCATCCAGGCGGCGGATTTTATTACTTACATTGTTGTTTTCTCACAGATTATCCCACCTGCAAAGACTTTTGCACAGGGATTTTACAGCATCCAAAAAGGGATCGCCTCTGCCGAGCGTATTTTTGAAGTGCTGGATGCAGAAGAAATTATCGTTGAAAAACCAGATGCCATTCCCGTGAAGGGATTTGAAAAATCAATTGAATATAAGAACGTTTACTTCAAGTATGAGAATGAGAATATTCTAAAAAACATTAACCTCACCATCGAGAAAGGCAAAATGATTGCGCTGGTGGGAGAATCAG
>PCUL01000196.1:32540-38028 GCA_002771745.1 Bacteroidetes bacterium CG18_big_fil_WC_8_21_14_2_50_41_14 | reverse complement strand
GCGCTTTTATGATGTAACCGGAGGAAGCATGTTGATTGATGGGAAAAACATCAAGGACCTGAGAATTGACGATACCCGTGGCCTAATGGGTATTGTTTCGCAGGAAAGTATTCTGTTCAACGACAGTATTTTCAACAACATTGCTTTTGGGCGAAAAGATGTGACAGAAGAACAGGTCGTAAATGCTGCCAAGGTGGCCAATGCCCATGAGTTCATTATGGAATCGGAATTTGGTTATGAGACCAATATTGGTGACCGGGGTGTAAAATTATCCGGAGGACAGCGTCAGCGCCTGAGCATTGCCAGGGCTGTTTTGGCCAATCCTCCGGTATTAATTCTCGATGAAGCGACTTCTTCACTGGATACAGAATCGGAAAAATTGGTACAAAACGCCTTGTTTAATGTAATGAAAGACCGCACAACCGTGGTTATCGCCCACAGGCTTTCCACCATTCAACATGCCGATGAAATCATCGTGCTGAAAAAGGGAGAAATCGTTGAACGCGGTACGCATAATGGATTGCTTGCACTTGGAGGAACTTACAAACGGTTACAGGATTTGCAGACATTTAAATAAAAACAGTTTGGCTATTTTATTTGAAAGATGCTTGCTTATAACCCCTCCTCCCCTGCCTACCGGCAGGCAGGTTCCTCCTCCCCTTTGGGGAGGAGCGATAAATTTATCAAAATTAGACTTATATAAGTCTAATGCTAAAGTTTTACGGCAAAAAATAAAACAATCTATCACCTTTCCCTTGTGGCCCAGATGATTATCGTGTCTTTCGGGAGGGAGAAGGGGTCATAAAGCAAATTCTTAATCAAATTTCAAATAGCCTATTTTGCGACAGCCGGTTGCCCCATTTTTTGTTCTGAAACAGGATAATCGGTATAGCCTTTTGGTCCGGGGGTATAAAACGTGTCATAATCAGGCACATTCAGTTTCAGGTCGTTTACCAATCGATAAACCAAATCTGGATTAGCTAAATACGGTCGTCCGAATGCAACCAAATCTCCTTTTCCTTCTGTTAAAATGGCTTCGGCTTTTTGTTTATCCAACCCACCACTGGCGATGATGGTGCCACCAAAAGCATTTCGGATTTTTGATTTCACAGAGTCGGTAACTTCAGGTGCTCCCATGGCCGAATGGTCAACGACGTGAATATAGGCGAGTTTGATCTTGCCCAGTTCTTCGGCCAGGAATTGAAAAGTATCCTCCATGTTCTCAAATAGTTCCATCCCATTGAAGGCACCGCATGGTGATAGCCGAATACCTGTTTTTTCCGGTCCAATGGCTTTTGCCACCTGCTGTGCTGTTTCGATGGCAAACCGGGACCTGTTTTCGATGGAACCGCCATATTCATCCGTTCTCTTGTTGGAAGCCGTATTGATAAACTGGTCGACAAGATAACCGTTTGCGCCATGAATTTCCACCCCGTCAAAACCTGCTGTGATGGCATTTTTTGCGGCCTGGACAAATTCGCGTTGCGCCTGGCGAATATCCTCAAGAGTCATTTCTTTTGGAACCGGATAATTTTGTAATCCATTTTGATCGGTATACATCTGGCCCTCAAGGGCAACTGGAGACGGAGCTAAAATTTCTGTTCCGGTCTCCATATTGTCCGGGTGGGAACAACGGCCCGTATGCATCAACTGCAGGAAGATTTTCGCGCCTTTTTGGTGCACAGCATCTGTCACCTTTTTCCAGCCTTCAATTTGAGCTTTATTGTAGATTCCGGGGATTCGCGGATAACCCAGCCCATTGGCCGATGGAGCTGTGCCTTCGGTAATAAGCAGTCCGCCATCAGCACGCTGGCTGTAATATTCCATCATCAAATCATTGGGTATGTTGTCGATAGCTCTGGAGCGCGTCATTGGCGACATTACAATCCTGTTTTTCAGTTCTGTACTGCCCAGAGTATATTTACTATTTAGTTTCATGAAGCGAGTATTATGTTAGTGTTTATAGTTTTAACAATTTAAAGGCGTGTGTCCATTCGTTGCGCAGCATGCCCGGAATACACCAAAGGATACACAGTGGTTCGATGGCCCGGGCACTTTCAACACCACCAAAATCGGCCGCTTCCCAGCCAAATTGTTCCAATATATTTTTCACCTCAATTTTGGCATTTTCATTGTTTCCGCAGATAAACATCGTGGGCTTGCTGTCGAATGCCGGATTGACCATAAATGGATTTCCTACGCTGTTAAAAGCCTTTACGAAATGGCTTTCGGGCGCAGTTTCCTGAAGTTGTTCCATCAAAGATTTGTTCAGATTTGTGAAGAATTTTAATACACCATTGTCAGGAGCCTCGTCTGCAATGGGGTTGGTGGCATCAATAACCGTTTTGTTTTTTAGATTTTCGATACCCGCCATTTCCAATGCCGATTTAGCACCAGTTCCTTTAATCGCCAGCACAACGATGTCGCCAAAGGTAGCTGCTTCCTCGAAAGATCCGATGTGACCATTTTCTTTCGCCAGTTGCACCCATTCATTTAGTTTGGAAGTATCCCGACTCCCAATCATCACCTGATAACCATGTTTTATAAAACCATTCGCCAAGGTTTGTCCAACAACACCTGATCCTATAATTCCAATTTTTTTCATTTTTTTCATTTTAAGAATGATTGCCTACTCCCGTTTAACGTCCTTTTTCGGCATATTCAGACTCTTAGTATAATGATAGTTTAGTAAGTTTAGTACATCTCAATTATTCAAGCAGTTGTATGGCTCCGTAAATATCCGATGTTAGCTGAACACCTTGTTCTTCGCCCAGTATTTCAGAATATTTTTTAAACAGGTTGCGCCACGATTCTTTTAATGCTTCGTTTAACTCAAGGCTTCGCTTTTTGGGAAATACTTCGGTATTTCTTCCCATTGGTTTTCGCTCCAGATAACCTTTAAACTCCAATTTCTCAATTAATCGGGTTACGGTTGAAGGTGTTAATAGCATCTGAATGCTGATTTCCTTGGGCTGAATTCCGGGTCTTTCATTTACAATCATCAGCAAAAAAGCGTAAGATGAAGAAAGTCCTGTACTGGCAAAACTTTCATCGGCCATCCGGGTCATTATTCTCGACAAAGCGTTGGCGGAATAATAAAGACACGAGCAATATTTTGAATCACATTTATTTAACATGTGGGCAAAGATATAAAAGATGTTTGTACATACAACAATAAAATTTTTATAATTACCGTCAGATTAAAATGACCAATCTTAACGAAAACAGATGGCGTATCAGAAGGTAAATTTATTTTTCTCTACTCCCCCTGGCTGAAGCCAAGGAGAATGAATGCCTTTTCAACAAAGGGCTTCAACCCGCATAATTGGCTTTGCCTGATGATGGGAAATCAATAAATCCCCAAATCAACCCGAAGGTAATTACAGCCTTTCATACTTTCCTCAGCACCATAGCGGATCTGCTGGGCAAATATAATAGCAAACCCGGTTGATCACCCACCTGCTGTGTGGCATGGATAAGGGCATCGTTATTTCGGCCAAAACCACCGAATTTTTTATCGTCCGAATTTAATACCACCTGATATTTACCTTCAGGAGCAACAAATCCATAGTCAGTAAACGAAAATGAAGGATTAAAATTAAAGATAAACAACAGTTCTGCCCGGCTGAAAATCATCACCTGATCACCGTCGTTTAAAGAGATAGGCTGCATGGATTGTGATAACCAATGATTCTTTTTCTCCAGCCTGATCATGGCGCGGTCGAAATCGGATAACAGGTGATAACGCAACTCTTTGTTATCGACCAGGTTCCATTGCCGACGGGCGTAGGCATAGCTCCAGTTGTTTCCCTGTCGGGGAAAATCAATCCATTCGGGATGGCCAAACTCGTTGCCCATAAAGGTTAAGTAGCCATCGCCTGCCGTGGCCAGAGATATCAGGCGGATCATTTTGTGCAGTGCCAATCCCCGGTCGATAATGATGTCTTCATCAATCTTTTGCATTGAGGTGTACATTTTGGCATCTATCAGCCTGAATATTATGGTTTTGTCGCCAACCATCGCCTGGTCGTGACACTCGGCATAGCTGATGGTTCGCTCATCAGCCCGCTTGTTCGACAGCTGATAGTACATTTCTCCCATCAGCCAGTGTTCATCTTTTCGCTCTTTAATGATCTTGATCCAGTAATCGGCCACCCCCATCGACATGCGAAAATCAAAACCAACGCCCCCATCTTGATATGGAGAAGCTATTCCGGGCATACCGCTCACGTCTTCGGCTACCGTAATGGCTTTTTTATTGATTTCTTTCACCAGCATATTGGCCATCGATAAATAGGTGAGTGCATCCTCATCCTGGTCGCCGTTGAAATACATGTCGTAGTTGGAAAAATCAACCCCCAGGCCATGGTGGGTATAGATCATGCTCGTTACTCCATCAAACCTGAATCCATCGAAATGAAAGGAATCCATCCAGTATTTAACGTTGGACAATAAGAAATGAACTACTTCATCGCTGCCATAGTTAAAGCAACGCGAATCCCAGGCCGGGTGATCGCCTTTTTTCCCTGCATGAAAGTATTGATAGTCCGACCCATCAAAAAGCGCCAGTCCTTCGTTGGCATTTCGTACAGCATGCGAATGAACGATATCGAGGATTACGGAAATTCCCAAACCGTGGGCTTCATCGATGAGCTCCATCAACTCTTCGGGAGTTCCGAACCGGCTGGAAGGTGCGAAAAAGCTGGAGACCTGGTAACCGAATGACCCATAATAAGGATGTTCTTGTATGGCCATGAGCTGCAATATGTTGTAACCCAGTTTGGCGATTCTTGGCAGTACGTTTTGTGTAAACTCAACATAGGTTCCTACTTTCAGTTCCGCCGTAGACATCCCGACATGAGCCTCGTAAATCAGCGGGTTTTTAACTTTGGCAGGGAGTTTATTCTTCCATTGGTATGTCTTATTGGGATCCCATACCTGAGCAGAAAAAAGATGGGTATTTTCATCCTGTACCACGCGCCTGCACCAGGCCGGTATCCGTTCTCCACTGCCACCCTCCCATTCCATCAGCAGTTTGTACAACATTCCATGCTGCAACATATCAGGCGAAAGTGAAATTTCCCAAACACCATGATCAAGTGAGATTAGTTTATAAGCTGTACTTTTTTTCCATTGATTAAAATCGCCTAGCAGATAAATAGCGATTGCATTTGGAGCCCACTCGCGAAATACCCAACCATCCGGGGTTCGATGCAGACCAAAATAAAGATGTCCGTTTGAAAAATCAATTAATTTCCCGGTTCCATCGGTTAAATCGAGTATTTTTTGCATGGTCCGCTGGTGACGGTGAAGCAGAACACCGTTATATGGTTCCAGCCAGGGATCGTTTTGTACGAGGGAGAGGTTATTCATCGGAAATGTTTTAGCTGACCAAATTACTTATTTGACAGGTACCAGAGTTCAATAAAACCAAATATTGCTGTTTAATTAATAATCTCTGTTTTTTGAAATTCCCTTTTTCAATCAC
>PCUL01000196.1:25932-32503 GCA_002771745.1 Bacteroidetes bacterium CG18_big_fil_WC_8_21_14_2_50_41_14 | reverse complement strand
TGCAAGGGATGGATTCTATTTAGTTTTATTCATCTACAATAAATGTATTTATTGGACATCCATTGCAGTCTGGCTTTAGCCGACTGCATGCCGATCAGATATTTCTTAATCTCCAGGTATTTGTTGGATTTTCATTCAAAAAAACTAGTGATTACTTACCGGAGATGATCGGATACCCCATTAATTGAATTTAACATTTCCGGTTCGGGTTCATCTAAAATGGCTGCAATTATTTCGTAATTTTATATTTTTATTCTTAACTATGGACTACAAAGACTATTATAAAATTCTTGGGGTTGACAAATCGGCTTCCAAGGATGAAATAAAGAAAGCATACCGCAAGCTGGCCAAGGAATATCACCCCGATAAGACCAAAGGAAATAAACACCTGGAGGAGAAATTTAAAGAAGTTTCGGAAGCCTACCAGGTGCTGGGCAATGATGAAAACCGAAAAAAATACGATGATCTGGGTGCCAACTGGAAACAGGCTCAACAATCGGGGGGTGATCCAGGATTCGATTTTTCGCAGTTTTACAACCAGGCAGGCGGGCAACGGAGCCATCATCAGACTTATCAAAGCGATCCGGAAGATTTTTCAGAATTTTTCAACAACATATTTGGAGGAGGTTTTTCGGGATTCAGTGGTCAGGGAAGTAGCCGTACGCGCCAGACGCAGGGGCAGGATTATGCCGCCGACATGGAAATTACCCTGGAAGAGGCGTTTCATGGTACTTCCCGGATTTTGCAACTCAACGACAAAAAACTACGCATTACCACCAAACCGGGAACCCATCATCAGCAAAAGCTTAAGTTAAAGGGAAAGGGCGGACCCGGAATGAATGGCGGTCTCGCTGGCGATTTGTACATCACTATTCATGTACTGAAACATCCCATTTTTAAACGAAAGGAAAACGACCTTTACAGTGCCCTGATGCTGGATATTTATACTGCTGTCCTTGGTGGGAAAGTAAATGTTGCAACCCTGAACGGAAATGTAACCCTGAACATCCCCAAAGGCACACAGGGAGGGCAAAAACTCCGGTTAAAAGGCAAGGGAATGCCTGTGTATGACCACCCTGATCAGTTTGGTAACCTGTATGTTACAACACAAATTAAAATTCCGGAACACCTTACACCGGAAGAAGAAAAGTTATTTGTTGAACTCAAAGAGAAAAGCCATGGACAACCTCATTAGATTTCAGGACTTGCAGATGCACAGCGCATTCAGCGACTTTTTAATTGCTCTCAGCGATGCACGGCTTGTCCACTACGCTTCCGATTTATTGCCTGAACTTGAGCTGACCAACGAAGTGGATTTTATGCTTTCCATTCAGAAAGCAAAACTGGTGATGGCTACACTTCACATGCCTGTAGAAGAACATTTCAGGCGAATCTACCGCACCCGTGAAGGGCTCGTTTATTGCGATTACAAGCTGTCGCATGTAGCGTATATCTTGGTCGGAATCAATGGCGATGTGTCGAATAAAAAGGTGGCAAGCATTCAGTATGAGTTGATTAAAAGGTTATTATCCATCAAATAATTTACAAATAATAAACCCATGTGTGGACGATTCCAGCTTTCGGTAAAAGGTAAACACATCAGCGAACGCTTCAACGTGGAAGTGTTTGATGAGATGTATAAACCCAGTTTCAACTGTGCGCCCGGGCAAAATTTGCCTGTGATCACCAATACCGAACCCGGAAAGCTGAGTTTTTTTAAGTGGGGACTGGTACCCTTCTGGGCAAAAGACCCGAAAATTGGTAACAAACTCATCAACACACGTGCGGAAACTATACTGGAAAAACCATCTTTTAAAGCGGCTTTTACACGCCGACGTTGCCTCGTTCCGGCCAACGGATTTTTTGAATGGAAAAAAGGCACAAAAAAAATACCTTTCAGGGTTTTCTTAAAAAATGAAGACCTGTTTGCCATGGCTGGACTTTGGGAAACCTGGAAAGATGAAGAAAACAACATGCTGCATACCTTTTCTATTATCACCACCGAACCCAACGAACTGATGAAACCTATCCACAACCGCATGCCGGTGATTCTAAACCGGGAGCAGGAAATGGTGTGGCTGAAATCAACTAACACAGATGAACTTATATCCTTACTGGCACCATTTCAGTCGGACGAAATGGAGGTTTATCCGATCAGTGATCTGATCAATTCGCCGTTCAATAACAGCCAAACGGTTATTTCACCCGTTAATCCCGATACTTTAACACTCTCTTTTTAATCAGGTTGATCTTTCCTTTGATTACAACTTTTAATCTGAAAACCTGTACTTTCCGTTAAATATCCATTAACTTTGCAGGAAATTAATAAATACCTTTCACCTATGAAAACGTTCTTTAAAATACTCGCTATCCTATTGGTCATCCTCGCGCTTGCTGTCGTTATTCTGCCCTATGTTTTTAAAGATAAAATTACATCACTGGCCAAACAGGAAATCAACAAACAGGTAGTTGCACAGGTTGATTTTACAGAGTTGAATTTTTCACTTATCAGAAGTTTTCCAAATTTCAGGTTGAGCATCGAAAACCTGAGTGTGGTAGGAAAAAACGAATTCCAGGGTGATACATTGGCCTTTATTCCTGGCACTCATTTGATATTCAATATTATAGATATATTTCGGGGCAACTATATCATATCAAAAATCAGCCTGATTGAACCGCGTATTTCAATTTGGACCAAATCAGATGGAAAGGCAAATTATGATATCATGATGCCGGATTCGATTGGAACTGTACCACAAGAAGTGCCGGATGGGTCAAACAATTTCAGCATTCACCTGAAGAAATTTTCCATTGTCGATGGTCAGTTTACTTACCTCGATGATGAATCGAAGATATACATGACAATGAAAGAAATCAACCATACCTTGCACGGAGATTTAGGTGCCTCCCGAACGACTATTTTTACTCAAACCTCGTGTGCCGACCTCATGTTGCAATACGAAGAATCCACCTACCTAAATCATGTAAGCCTGCGGTATGAGTCGAGCCTGGATGCGGATCTGGACAACGGCATTTATACTTTTGGTAAAAACGAACTGACCATCAATAAGTTAAAATTGAATTTTGAGGGCTCGGTCAGTATGATGAAGGAAGGAATCAATTTGGTGCTGACTTATAATGCACCTTCTACGGCCTTTAAAGAATTACTTTCATTGGTGCCGGCGACCTACCTAAAGGATTACGAAGGACTTGAAACCACCGGGATGTTTTCGCTGAATGGAGATATAAAAGGAATTTATACTGACGAAAGTTATCCTTCTTTCACCTTGAACCTGGCAGTTCAGAATGGCACGGTAAAATATCCTGATTTACCTGGTAAAATCACCAATATAGGTATAAAAAGTTCCGTCACCAGTCCTGGGGGAGTTTTAGATCACGTGATGATTGATGTTCAAAACATGCACCTGGAAATGGGCAATAATCCGTTGGATATGAAAATAAAACTTTCCACTCCCATTTCCGATCCTGAAATTGATTTCACCCTGAAGGCCCAAATGGATCTCGCTACAGTTAAAGATTATTATCCCATCAATAACACCGATCTGTTGAAAGGTACCATCGTAGCCGATATTGCGTTGAAAGGGAAACTTTCTGCCATCGAAAATGAGCAATATGAGCAGTTTTTGGCTATGGGATCGTTGGTTTTACAAAACATGGAATACAGCTCTCCTTCCTTTAAAAATCCTGTTGTCATTTCACAGGCCCAACTCAATTTTTCTCCTCAGTACATTGATTTGGTAACTTTTAGGCTAATAACCGGAAAAAGCGACCTGCAGGCTAGCGGTAAACTGGAAAACTACCTGGCCTATTACCTAAAGGATGAAACTCTGACGGGCACATTGACGGTTAAATCCAACTTTTTCAATCTGGATGATGTAATGGATGCCACCACCTCTGAAGACGAAATAACCACTGCACCGACACAGGAAACCGGAACACCAACATCTGCAGACACTTCTGCAAGAGTCCCTGAAATACCCGGGAACATTCATTTTGCGATAAACAGCACCTTTAACCATTTGAAATACGACAGCCTGGATATGTCGCAAATGACCGGAAAAGTCCTGATTTCTGATAGAAAACTTTGGCTCGAAGACCTGAATATGCTGATTTCCGGTGGAAGTATGAACGTATCGGGAGACTACGCTGCTTCTACACCAAGAACAGCTCAAACTTCGCTCCTGCTTAAACTCAACAGCCTGGATATTCCAACGGCCTTCAAACAATTTGCACTTTTAAGAACCTATCTTCCATTGGCCGAAAAAGCCACGGGTAAATTTAGTGGTTCGGTGGATTTCACAACCAGCCTCGATGCCGGGTTAATGCCAGTGTACGAAACGCTAAACGGAAAAGGGTGGCTGAGTGCCAATAACCTCAAAGTAACAGGAATGAATACATTGGTAAAAGCCGCCGAATTGTTGCATTATGAAGAACTGGCCAATCTAACCCTTGAAAAGGTTCTGGTGGAATTTAAATTCGTTGATGGCAAGTTGGTAGTTGATCCATTCGACATGAAATACGAGGGTGTAAAAGGCACATTACAAGGCTGGACTGCCTTTGACGGGAAAATTGGATATAATATGTTAGTGGAAATCCCACGTAAAAAGCTGGGTTCTGATGCCAATCAATTGCTTGATAATTTGGTGGGTGAAGCCAACAAACTGGGTGCAAGTTTTAGCATAGGCGACAACATTCCTTTCGCTTTGGTAATTGGAGGGACGCTTGAAAACCCCACCGTTTCCTTGGGACCCGGAAATGGTTCAGCAAAAGAAACGGTGAAAGAAACAGTAAAAGAAGTAATCAACCAGGAGATTGATAAACAGAAGGAAAACCTGAAAGTCGAAGCACAGAAGTTAATTGAAGATGCTGACAAACAGGCCGCTGCTTTGATTGCCGAGGCAGAAAAACAGGCCGCTGCTTTGCGTCAACAGGCAGAAGAGGCTAAAACGAGGCTGATGGATGAAGCCAAAAAGCAAGGCGACAAACTCATTGCCGAAGGCAAGAAAAATGGGATGTTGGGTGAAATGGCGGCTAAAAAAGCTTCAGCAACCGTCATGAGTGAAGCTGAGAAGCAAGGTCAGAATGGCATACAGGAAGCCAACAAACAGGCCGATGCCATTGTAAACACAGCCAAAGCCTCTGCTGCCAAAATCAAAGCAGATGCGAGGAAAAAGGCGGATGAGATGTAATTTGACTACGGCCAGAGTTCTAAATCAACCAACAAATTTATCTAATCTGTAATAAGCTTTTTCTAAGCTTTTGCTTCTTGGTATGGCTCTTTCAACATCCCAAACATTAAACACAAACTCCATTAAACAACCATTATAATTGGGGCCGATAGTAGCATTTGCATTAACAGGAACAATATCTTCTCGGATTCTTCTTTTTCGAGACTTTTTAACCAACTGTATGAGGGTTTTTTTAGGATCAGGTTCGTGCTCAGGATTGAGCGGAAAATTTGCAGATGCCACCAATAAAAAGTTTGAAAGCCCTTCAATATCTGCTAACAACCATGACTCCACTTCGCGCACAGCTATTCTAAATATAAAATTGGGGTTCATTTGGAATGTAACCCAGTCATTTATCAAAGAAGGTAAACATGGGTAATTGTCTAAATCTGTTAACATCAAATGAGGGGTAATCAAAGATGCTTGATTAAAACCTTTTATATTGGTCTTTAGATAACCAAAACCACGACCATTGTATGCAACATTTACTGAATACTTAGTATCAAAATAACTCAGCAATCTTGTTAAAACCATTTCGCTTAGATCATCTTCAAAGATTAAATTTAAATAAATCATTGAGAAAATAAGGTCAGTTGGTTAATATTTTTAGGTTTGATTCTAGGCAAAATGGCAGCCGCAGGACTCATTCCCCCAAGAAGCATGGCTTGTATCTCAGGGATTGAAGAAGCTGTAATTACCGTGGTTCCTTCAACCGAAGGGGTCAGCAACAATATTTCATCGAGTGAAATACCTTTGTCACTAAGCAAATCTAAACTATGTGTAGTTATGAGTACTTGTCGTTTTTTTGGCTTTTGCAATTTGTAAATCAAAGCAGGTATCTTTGAAATAATGGCTCCATTAAGCGACAATTCGGGTTCTTCTAATAGTAATAAACTATCCCCATCCTGAAGAGACCATAACAATCCTATTAATCGCAATGTCCCATCCGAAAACTGATCTTCTTTTTGCTTGCCCGCTCCAGGCCGCCAATGGTCATAAACGGCTTCAAGGTGCGGTCGCCCATTTTCTTCCTTATAATCAAATTTTTTAAATTGGGGTACAGCAATTTTTAAGGCACCTTCAATTCTCTTTAACCATGCATTTCTTGTCTTCTCATTTACTTTTGATATCCTATCCAGAAATCCCTTCCCAAATGGATCACCTGGTAAATCAGGACCTGTAAATGATTGTGGATGCTTTAATAATTGAGGCAGCAAATGCAGATATACTGTTGATTCCAGATAACGTGCAATTTCCCTGAAATCTTTATTCGCATTAATTTGTTCCAAATGAGTTTGGTTTAACCTCTCATTATCCTTTCT
>PCUL01000196.1:3536-25913 GCA_002771745.1 Bacteroidetes bacterium CG18_big_fil_WC_8_21_14_2_50_41_14 | reverse complement strand
AAAGGGTAAACGACGACCTCTTACTTCTTGCTTTATTCCGATGGCATATTTCCAAGTGATTTCATTTGAATCATATTCTGAAAGGTGAATCCTTGATATAATCATATCCCAAATATTAATTACGCACTAACTCACTATTCCCTAGTCATTAATTATTCTAACTTCGGTGCATAATCTCCAAAGATACAACTCCTTTTCTTTTTCTTTACATTCCTTTACTTCGTCATCAAAATCTTTAAAGTTTATGCATGGAAATAACTCTATCAGGATTCAGTCCTATTACTTTTCTGATTTGGACAAATCACAATACATCATTCAATTAAATAGGCAGTTTAAACTTCATGGTGACTTCACCCGTTTCTTTGTTGACTTCAATTTTTTGAGTCTCCAACCCCATATCCTTTCCTGTAGTCATTTTAAACAAGCCTGAGAGAAACTGCATCCCGTTGTTCATAACCGCCTCAAGTTCTTCCGTGTTGATACCAGGTTTTTGATCCTTTTCGGGTGCTATTTCTGGAACTTCCTCCTGCTGATCTGATTCCTCCGAAAAATCAAGTTCATCAGTGTGAGGTTCTGCTTGTATTGGTTTTTCAACGATTTCGAGTTCTTGGTGTATGGCCTTAAGTTGTTCTGCTTCTGTAGCTTTGGTTTCAGTTTCATTAATAAATTCTTCCAGTTGTTGGATAAATTGAGAACGGCCTTTGGTGCTAAAATCCACAAAATTTGTATTGGCATCCTCACCTAATACACCATCAAAAAGGCTTTGTTTAACCAACAATCCGGAAGCAATTTGTTGTTCAATGGAATTGCGGGTGATGAGGTTGTAGATGGTTAGCTTGTTGCTTTTTTGACCAAGTCGGTCGATGCGGCCAATACGTTGGTTTTTCTTGGCGGGATTCCACGGAAGTTCAAAATTAATCAGGGTATCTGCCACTTGTAAATTAAGACCGGTACCACCGGCTTCCGTAGATAAAAACACCTTGTACTGTGGATTTGTTTCAAATTTCCTGATCAATTCACCTCTCGATTGAACAGGTATTTTTCCGTTAAGTTCCACGAATCCGATGTTGTTTTCCCTCAGCAGCCTCCCAATCAATTTATGTACTTTGATCCATTCGGAGAAGATGATAATCTTAGAGTCCTTATTCGGAACATCCAATTTGTCGAGCAAGATGTGTTTGAGTTCTTCCAGCTTGGGTGATTCGTTGGTCTGGTCATCAATCAGATAGGTTGAATCGCACACCATGCGCATATTGGCTAAAAGAAGTTGCATGCGCTGAAGGTCGTAGGGAGTAAGGAATTTTTTATGGATAATCCGAGCCAATGCGCTAGCATAGGAACCGTGATAATCTGCCTGCAATGGCGACAATTCAACAGGGATATTGATTTGCACCAAATTGGGCAGTTGATCGATTACTTTTCTCTTTTCACGCCTGACGAGGATGCCTTCTAGCTTTTTATTCAGCTCTTGAAGGTTATAATAACCATTGATTTTGTTGTACCGTTCTGTGTCGAACAAACAGTATTGATAAGAGAATTCCCACAAAGGACCAAAAAATTCAGGATCGAGGATCCCCATAATAGAATAAATGTCGATTAACCTGTTTTCGATGGGGGTTCCGGTGATAGCCAGTTTATGTTTTACTTCAATTCGTTTTAAAGAATCAGCCGTTCTGGTTTCATAATTCTTGGCTCGTTGTACTTCATCCAAAATCAGAAAATCAAAACCAGCCTTGCTAATGGCCACCTGATCGCGCATCACGGTTTCGTAGTTTACAATGACAAAAAGGCAATCGGAATTTTTATATTGCAATGCACGCTCGTCCGGGAAACCTTGTGCTATCAGGGCCTTTTCATCGGTAAATTTTTCAATTTCCTTTTTCCATTGTTCTTTGATGGAGGCAGGACAAACCACCAGTGTTTTTGTAAACCCGAAAATCTGCTTTTTCAACACGGCAACCCCGATGGCCTGAATGGTCTTGCCAAGACCCATTTCGTCAGCAATAATGGCGTTCTTTTTATAAAGTGCAAATTCAATGCCCTCCTTTTGGTAAGGATATAATTCGGCTTTAATGGAGCCGTAATCAGGCGTCGTGCTTGTACGAAGGCTTTCCATCATCTTTAGTTCAAAAGCAGCTCCGATTTTTTCAATTACTTCGGGCCGAACATACACATGTGGGTTCTTTCCGGCCTCGTTTATAAAATTCAATAACTCGGTGGCTTTTTCATCTTCAATCCAACTTGAGTTTTTAAAATACCTGGAGATTAAAAGATGCTCGTCAATTGACAACTTATGGGGATAGTACCAGGTGATTTTGTAATCATTCAACGGGTCGCAAAAGACTTCGACAAAGGGAAACTTCTTGTCCAGTCTGGCGAAGAGTGCCTGATTTTCTTTTAATTCCTTAAAAGCAAACATGATGTGCTTGGTAGTTCCCAGTTTGTTTAACCGGGCATCCATGCTGTTGCTATAGCCAGTTTCGTTTTCGAAATCGCGCAAAAAGATATCATACCTGACGCCCTTTTCATTAGTCAAAAGGTGATCGCCATAAATATTATCTGCCCAATGGATGCGATAGGCCGCTTTCTCAGCTTTCTGCTTTCGTTCTTGCAAAACGCGCCTGATCATACCCTGACGGGTATATTTTTTATGTTCGATATGCTCCTTTGGCGAGAGCAAATGCAGCTCGTTTTCAACCTGTAGCAAACAGGCATAGGAATTTCTGTCCCAGCCATTGTTTTCCTTATCGATTGAGGGGGTAATATGGTCCTCTTCATCAATATCCAGGCAACATTCGGTAATTTCACTTTTCAAATCATCATTAATAATCAGCTCATATCGCGAAACCGATTGCGACAATATCTGACACTGACCATTGTTAAAAATAATCTCACCAAGGGCAAGTTCTTTCGTCTGGAGTTGGTTTTTGAGCTTTTCTTTTTGGGCAATAATAATTTCCTGAATATTCATTCTGATGATGTTATAATGGAATACTAATTTTATTGATGCTGACCGGGATGAAATATGAGATCAACCTGATGCAAGAACCAAAAATCCGAAAAAAACACATGCTCAGAAGGTAGGGGCCTAAGATTTTTTCAACTTTTTCAAAGGTTAAATTGGTGAAAAAGTTGATTTGCAATTTTGTTTATAGGCACAAAAAAAATCCGGAGTCGATAGCAGTTAGTTTTTTAGTTGAAGTAGTAGTCTTTAAACAATCCCGATAGTGTTGCTATCAATACCAGATTTAATGGAGCAAAACTATATAGAATTATTCTAAATAACAAGAAGCAAGTGAAATTATTTTTGCGACATTTTTAATATACTGAAAACCAGATTTTAAAAGTTAACCAATCGTATCGATTTGGGAAAAGGCAAGGATAAAAGGGACGGTTGACCACACACATTGGGGATAAAATGTGACTTCATGAATGGGCAAAATTGATGAGAAGCCTCAGTTTTTCTTCAAAGCTTCTCGAAATATGATCACTTTCCTGGATTTAAATCCCGAATTATTATAATATTTTTGGATTCGAATCCAATACAAGCATTTTTGTAGCAGGTTCGAAGTTAAGTTTCCTATCATGAATTATCCAAAACCATTGGTTCCGACCCAAAAACAGTGGAAAAAAATATGAATTTGCTTGAAAAAGTGGATGTTATTTTCAGGTTGCAACCCTTATCAAGAAACCTTAGAAATGAATTAAGAAAACACGAAAAGCATACCCTTCGCATACATTTACACTGATCCACAGTGCCAACTACCACTCTTTTCTTACAAGTTAGTTGATAATTTCGGCTTAAAAAAAGTGCCAATAAACCCTATCAGGTTCATTGGCACTCCTGTTTTTAAGAATATTGAACTGGTTTGCGGGCTACTTCCTCGCCTCCATCAGCAAATTCAGCATCTGAATGCCGGCTTCGGAAATAACGGTTCCGGGACCGAAAACGGCCACAACTCCGGCATCAAACAAAAATTGATAATCCTGGGTTGGTATTACACCACCCACAATCACCATGATGTCATCGCGACCGAGTTTTTTAAGCTCTTCGATTACTTGGGGTACCAGCGTTTTATGACCTGCCGCCAAACTGGATACACCCAAAATATGCACATCATTTTCAACGGCCTGGCGGGCTGCTTCAGCGGGTGTCTGGAACAAGGGTCCGATGTCCACATCAAAGCCCAGGTCAGCATAGCCTGTGGCCACCACTTTGGCTCCTCGGTCGTGGCCATCCTGCCCCATCTTGGCGATCATAATACGTGGTCTTCTTCCCTCCAGTTCTGCAAACTGATCGGCCAGCTCACGTGCTTTTTTGAAAGAGGAGTCATCGCCGGCTTCGGCGGCATATACTCCTGATATGGATCTGATCACAGCTTTATACCTTCCCATTATTTTTTCGCAAGCATACGAAATTTCTCCGAGACTGGCACGGTTTTTTGCTGCTTCTACTGCCAATTCAAGTAAATTACCTTCACCAGTTTCACAGGCTTTGGTAATATTATCCAAACATTTCTGAACCGAAGCCTCATCGCGGTTGGCACGCAGTTTTTTCAAACGGGCAATTTGCGATTCGCGCACTGCGGTATTGTCAATTTCCAATGTTTCGATGGGATCTTGTTTATCAAGCTTGTATTTATTAATCCCAACAATTACATCTTTGTGCGAATCGATGCGTGCCTGCTTACGCGCAGAAGCTTCTTCGATGCGCATTTTGGGTAAACCCGTTTCGATGGCCTTCGACATGCCTCCCATTGCTTCCACTTCTTCAATGAGTTTCCAGGCCCTTTCGGCCAGCTCATGGGTGAGGGTTTCCACGTAGTAGGAACCGGCCCAGGGATCCAGCGAACGACAGATTTCAGTTTCTTCCTGCAAGTAAATCTGCGTGTTACGTGCAATACGGGCAGAAAAATCGGTAGGCAAAGCGATGGCTTCATCCAATGCATTGGTATGCAAACTCTGGGTGTGGCCTAAAACGGCACCCAAAGCTTCCACGCAAGTACGGGCCACGTTGTTGTATGGATCCTGCTCGGTTAAACTCCAGCCTGAAGTTTGGGTATGTGTACGCAGGGCCATGGATTTTTCGAGTTTGGGATCGAACTGTTTTACAATCTTGGCCCACAACATACGTCCGGCACGGAGCTTGGCTATTTCCATAAAATGGTTCATGCCCGACCCCCAGAAAAAGCTTAATCGCGGAGCGAACTCATCTATTTTCAGTCCTGATTTCAGTCCGGTGCGGATGTAATCGAGACCATCGGCCAGGGTATAGGCTAATTCGATGTCGGCGGTTGCCCCGGCTTCCTGAATGTGGTATCCCGAAATGGAAATGGAGTTGAACTTGGGCATTTTTTTTGCCGTGTATTCGAAAATATCGGAGATAATCCGCATGGAGGGCTCGGGAGGATAGATGTAAGTATTGCGCACCATGAATTCCTTCAGAATATCGTTTTGGATGGTTCCTTCCAATTCGTCCAGTTTGGCACCCTGTTCGAGTGCGGTTACAATGTAAAAAGCCAAAACGGGCAACACGGCACCATTCATGGTCATGGAAACGGAGATCTTGTTTAATGGAATCTGATCGAACAGTATTTCCATGTCGAGGATGGAATCGATGGCCACACCTGCTTTTCCCACATCTCCCACAACGCGCTCGTGATCGGAGTCGTAACCCCGGTGCGTGGCCAGGTCGAAAGCCACGGAAAGTCCTTTCTGGCCTGCAGCCAGATTCCTGCGGTAAAAAGCGTTGGATTCTTCTGCCGTGGAAAATCCGGCATATTGCCGAATGGTCCAGGGCCTGGTAACATACATGGTTGAATAGGGGCCACGTAAAAACGGCGGGATACCCGCAGCATAATTCAAATGAGGCATCCCCTTCAAATCGGCAGCAGTATATGCAGGTTTCACATCGATGTGCTCCGGTGTTTCCCACACAGCATTCTTGCTGTGATGGACTTCCCCGCGAACTGCCGGGTTGTTGTTTATATTGAACTGTTTAAAATTCGGTTTCATTGGTCAACATTTTTTATTGCTGGTAATGGTTATTTTGAATTCCGATAAGTTGTTGAAATTCGGATAGTTGTTCAAGCAAATTACTCTTTACATGAATAAAATACTTCATTCCGATGGCTTCCAACGATTCAACCAAATCGGTTGGGTAACCGGCCAATACCACAATAGATTCTTTATTCAAGGCCTTAAAAATGGGTTGGGCTATGGTAGCATATTCTTCATCACTGCTACAGATTACCACGATTTCGGGTTTCGCCTGTCTGGCGGCTTCAATGCCTTGATCCACAGTAGAAAATCCGTTGTTGTCCACGATCTGGTATCCGGCACAACCGAAAAAGTTACCTGCAAACTGTGACCTTGCTTTTTGCATGGCCAGGTTGCCATACGTAAACATCCATGCCACCGGACGATGTTTTGTTCTGGCAAATTCATCGGTGGCAAAGCGTAGTTTTTCAAGCTGTTCGGCACCGCGATAGGGTTTCAACGTTTCGATCCCGGTTTCAATCTTCACCATTTTATTGATGGGAAGTGCCTGGATTTGCTCATTGGTGTTTGGATATTGGTTGGTTCCCAGAATTGATTTTCTGCGGAAAGCAATATCCAGGTCTTTCTTTTGGGCTTCGGCTTTCACTTTTTCCTGGGTAGTTCCTTTTTTCAGTGCTTCCAGATAACCTCCATTTTCATCCACTTCGAGAAACAATTTCCAGGCATTCTGAATGAGTTCGTGGGTGAGGGTTTCGATATAATACGACCCTGCAGCAGGATCAGCAATTTTGTCGAAATACGATTCGCCTTTCAGGATGAGTTGCTGGTTGCGGGCAATGCGCTCCGAGAAATCGGTTTCAGTTTCATAAACTGCATTAAAGGGCAACACGGTAAGTGAATCAACGCCGCCCAATATGGCCGACATACTTTCGGTGGTGGTGCGCAACATGTTTACATAGGGATCGTAAACGGTTTTGTTCCATGTTGAGTTGGAACAATGGATGTGCATCCGTGCATTTTTGGCATTGTTCAATCCATAAGCATTAACAATTTTGGCCCATAGATAGCGGGCTGCCCTGAATTTGGCTATTTCCATGAAATAATCGGAACCAACGGCCATATGGAACCGGATGTGCGGAGCTACTTCATCAATGTCGAGCCCTTTACCGGTAAGGAAGGTCAGGTATTCGGCTCCCAAAGCAAGCATAAATCCCAGTTCACTTACCGTTCCGGCACCTGCATTGTTAAATAAATGTCCCTTGATGGTCAGGTATTGAAAATTCGGGAGATGCCTGGTAGCCTGGTGCATTTCCACCAGTTGACTCATATCTTCTTCAAAAGAATGGATATACTTTCCACAGGTAGTATAGGTGCCAATGGGATCGTAAATTACTGAACCCTTTATGTTTTCAAGGTCGCGGTTGTATTTTTTGGCCAGCGAGTCGATCATCTTCACCATGTTGAGTGGTTGATGGGTACGAAAGTTGACTTCCATCAAGTCGAGGCGGATGTTTTGCAGTAAGGCTTCCAAATCCTTTTCATCGGGATTGGCATCACACTTGAAAATAAACCCCAATGAATCAACTCCTTTTAACTTGATGTCAAGGGCTTTTGCATTGGCTACTGCAATGTCTTCCACCTGAATATCCTGCCTGACAAGCCAGGTATTTTGTTCTTCACGATTGCCACGCACATAGGGAAAATGTCCCGGAACAGTTTCCATGTGTGGAAGATCGGTCAGGTTTTCTTCACGGTAAAAAGGCTGCACGGTAAATCCTTCGCCGGTTTTCCAGGTGAGTTTTCGGTCGTAATCGGCTCCTTTCAGGTCTTTGATAATCTTTTCCTTCCATGCTTCCGTCGCAATCGGCGGAAATTGGCTGAAAAGTGTTTCTTTCTCCATTTTATCGAAATTTAAAACAGGTGCAAAATTAACACAAAAATAAAGGTGATAAGAGAATTGGGGGTTTTATTGTGAAATTATTAACAATTTAGAATGCATGTATAATGGAATTAGCAAAGTGGTTTTATTCATTTTGATATGGTTTGTTGAAACCTCAATTAAAATGAAGCAAGCCGCCACATCATCAAGGAAAAACCGTTGTCTGATATCTATATTTTCATAATTTTGTTACAATGAAAGGAGTTATTTTCGACATCAAACGACTGGCTCTGCATGATGGCCCGGGCATCCGTCAAACGGTTTTCTTAAAGGGCTGTCCTTTGAGTTGCCATTGGTGTCACAATCCAGAAAGCCGATCGAAAAGGATCATTTGTACGAAAGTGATTGAGGTAATCAGTGGGGTTTCTGTTGAAGATATTGAAACTATTGGACGCGAAATATCTGTTGTTGACTTGATGACATCCATTTTACGCGACCGCATCCTCTATGAAGAAAGTGGCGGTGGTGTTACTTTTTCAGGCGGAGAACCCTTGATGCAGCCCGGTTTTTTACTTCAAATGTTGCAACAATGCCACAATCAAGATATTCACACCTGCGTTGATACTTCAGGTTATGCCTCGTGGAAAACTCTGAAAAAAATAGCTCCTTTTACCGATCTTTTTTTGTACGATCTTAAGCATCCGGACAATGAAAAACACCTCTTTTATACCGGAGTAGGAAACGCCAAAATTTTAAAAAATCTTTATTTATTGGATTCAATCAATAAGGATATATGGATTCGAATTCCGTATATTCCCACCATCAACGATGATGAAGCTGACTTGTTAAAATTTCTGGGCATTCTTGCCAAATTAAATAATAAACCACAAATCAGCTTGCTGCCCTACCACAAGCTTGGAAGTCATAAATATGCACACTTTCAAATGCCCTATCACACCATGCAGGATATTGAAGAACCTGTGAAGGATTCCATGGTCACAGCCAAACAATTATTCGAAAATGAAGGATATTATGTAACTATTGGAGGATAAAAACCTCAAAATAAAACATATCATGAATACCCGTATTGCCCAAATCCGAAAGCAAAGTCGCGAAGCTATTCCATCGTTATCAGTGGAACGTGCCCAATTAATTACGCAATATTATAAAAGTAGCCGGGCCCGCCAGGTTTCGGTACCCATGCGCCGGGCACAGGCGTTTTATCATTTTATGGAGCACAAAAGACTGTGCTACAACCCTGGTGAACTCATCATTGGCGAACGTGGACCATCACCTAAAGCGGTGCCAACCTACCCCGAAATCACCGTTCACAGTCTGGAGGATTTGGAAACCCTCCACAACCGTTCGAAAGTTTCGTACAAGAGCGATGAAGCCATGCGAAGAGTTTACGCAGAAGAGATTATTCCTTTCTGGCAAGGCAGCTCCAACCGGGATAAAATATTCGCCAACCTTGACAAGGAGTGGTTGGCTGCCTACGAAGCCGGCATCTTTACCGAATTTCAGGAACAGCGTGCCCCCGGCCATACGGTTTTGGGAAATAGAATGTTTCAAAAAGGATTTCTGGACTTGAAAAAGGAAATCTCGAAATCCATTCAAAGCCTGGACTATTATCATGACCCGGAAGCATACAGCAAGCATGAAGAACTCAAAGCCATGGAAGTAGCTGCCGATTCCATCATGCTTTATGCACAGCGAAACCATGATTTTTTGATCGACCTGGCCAATCATGAAACAGAAGAGGACAGGAAAATTGAGCTCATGGAAATGGCCCAAATTTGCAAGCAGGTTCCGGCACATGCGCCCACCACCTTTCACGAAGCTTTACAGCATTATTGGTTTATCCACCTGGGTGTGATTTCTGAAGTCAATCCATGGGACAGTTTTAATCCCGGCCGCCTCGACCAGCATTTGTATCCGTTTTATGTGCGTGAAACGACCGCAGGAACCCTTACTGTAGATCGTGCCAAAGAATTGTTATCCTCCTTTTGGGTAAAATTCAATAACCACCCGGCCCCGCCAAAAATTGGAATTACAGCCAAAGAAAGCAGCACTTATACCGATTTTGCCCTTATCAACCTGGGCGGTGTTAAATCCGATGGCAGCGATGCCGTCAACGAATTGTCCTACCTCATTCTTGATGTGGTTGAAGAGATGCGCTTATTGCAACCCAGTTCCATGATCCAGGTGAGCAAGAAAAACCCCGACCGATTTATCAGACGGGCAGCACAAATTATTGGAACAGGTTTTGGCCAACCGTCCATTTTCAATACCGATGCCATTGTGCAGGAATTGCTCAACCAGGGAAAAAGCCTGGAAGATGCACGAAACGGTGGTGCCAGCGGTTGCGTTGAAACAGGTGCCTTTGGAACGGAATGCTATATACTCACAGGCTATTTCAATCTGGTAAAAGTGCTTGATGTAACCCTGCACAATGGAGTTGACCCGATAACTGGAAAAACCATTGGACCGGAAACCGGTCGCGCTGATGAGATGAGATCATTTGATGAGCTCATCCGGGCATTCGATCGTCAGCTCCGCCATTTCATCGACATCAAAATAAAAGGCAACAACCTCATCGATCGCATCTTTGCCGAAAACATCCCTGTTCCATTTTTGTCGTTGGTGATTGATGATTGCATTGTTAATGGCAAAGATTATAACAATGGCGGTGCCCGATACAACACGAGCTACATTCAGGGAGTGGGTTTGGGTAGTATAACCGATATCCTCACCAGCATCCGGTATCATGTATTTGAAAAGAAGAGCCTTTCGATGAACAACCTGCTGGAGGCTACCCAACTGAATTTTGAGCACATGGAGACCATGCGAAATACCTTGCTTAACCATACACCCAAATATGGCAATGATGACGATTATGCCGATGAACAAGCCACCCTTGTTTTTAATCTGTTCCATGATGCTGTGGATGGAAGGCCTACCACCAAAGGCGGACATTACCGCATCAATATGTTACCCACCACTTCGCATGTGTATTTTGGAAGTGTAACCGGAGCAACGGCCGACGGACGGCTGGCTTACAAGCCCCTTTCGGAAGGCATTTCGCCTGTACAGGGTGCTGATCGCAATGGCCCTACAGCGGTGATTTGTTCGGCGGCTAAGATCGATCACCTGAAAACAGGAGGGACGCTCCTCAATCAAAAACTTAATCCGGATTTATTTTCTTCCGACAAAGGCAAAGACGTGGTGTTGCACCTGGTCCGTTCGTATTTCAGGATGGATGGGCACCATATCCAGTTTAACGTAGTGACAGCCAAAATCTTGCGTGAAGCACAGTTGCATCCCGAAAATCATAAAGATTTGATTGTGCGTGTAGCAGGTTACAGCGATTACTTCAACCATTTGAGCGAGTCCTTACAAGATGAGATTATTGCCCGGACAATGCAAGCACCTACTTCTTTTTACCCTTGAACAACCGATTGAAAAAACGACCTACTTTGGTGCGGTCTTTCTTGTCTGGGTTCTTGTTTTGTCTCAGGGCCTCTTTCCTCTCATCTTCTGAGTTCAGGTCTTTTCCGAACAATCGATTAAAAAAGCCCTCCACACCCTTTTCGCGAAAAGCGGGACAGTCGGTGGTCGTATCCGCAGAAATATAAAACGGTACCAAATACTCAGCCCTCAATTTTGAATCACTTTCAATGGTATGTAAGGTGGTTCCGGCGATTGGTAAGGCCAGAGCCGAACCGCTGCCGAGTCCGTTGATGAAGTGAATGGATGGATCGCTGGCTCCCACGCGCACTCCCACCACCAGCTTTGGCGTATAAGCCATAAACCAGGCATCGGTATAGTTCTGGGCAGTTCCGGTTTTACCGGCCAGATCGCATTTCAATCCATAAGTAGTTCTCATTCGGGTACCGGTGCCACTGTTGATCGCGGTTTGAAGCATGGCGGTCAATTCATCCGTAATTTCATGACTGATGATTTGCCTGGTTTTCAACCCGGGTTGCTGCCACAGTACCTGCCCATTGGCATCCTCTATTTTTTTTATCATCATGAAGTCTTCTGTAAATACTCCCTTGCGAGCAAAAGTGCCATAGATTTTTACCATTTCGAGTAGAGAGAGTTCTGCGGTTCCCAATGCTAAAGAGGGTGTTTCATGAAGTGGAATTTCTACGTTTAGCCGGTTACACAAGTTGAGCAGCACTTCGTGCCCTACTTTAAAATACAAATCTATTGTTGGCAGGTTCATCGAATGGGCAAGCGCGTACCAAAGTGCCACCTGCGTATCTTCGCTGCTGGTATGGTCATAGTTTTCTGGTGACCAGTTTTCATAATTGTCATAGGTTTTTTGACTGTTTCCCAGATAGGTGCATGGAGTATAACCCACTTCGAGCGCGGCAGCGTACATCAGTGGTTTAAAAGTGGAGGCCGCCTGACGTTTGGCCAATACCTGATCGTAAGGCAGGGTGCGAAAATTGTTTCCACCAACCCAGGTAAGTACTTCACCTGTTACCGGATCGGTAATCAAAACCGCTGCCTGTAACATGCTCGTGTAATACCAAAGGCTATCAATATAGCTTATTTTCAGGGTTTTAATCCCGTCAGGGGTGACCATTTCTATTGGATGGGGTTTGTTGTATGCCGTTGATTTTTTTATGGAGTCGGGCTGGTTTCTTAACCAGGCTGCACGTGCTTTGCCCTGTTTAAGCTGTTTGTCGAGCAGGGGCTGCATGATGGCCAATTGTTTTTTAACGGCGGCCTCCGCCATTTTCTGGAGATCAGTGTTCAAGGTAGTGTACACTCGCAAACCATCTTTTTCCAGGTCGTAATTCAGGTTTTGATCATTCAAATTATTTAAAATCTCACGGGCTTGTTTTTTTACCTGATGAACAAAATAACCTGCCGGGACATTGATTTGAAGGTTGGAATAGTTTAAACCAAGCGGTGTCTTTTCCAGGCTGTCTTTTTCCATAGGAGTGAGATAACCTTCGTCAGCCATCAGCTCCAGTATCTGATTTCTCCTTTTGAGCGCGTTTTCGGGATGGAGTCGTGGACTATAATAAGTGTTGGCCTTAAGCAATCCCACCAACACGGCTGATTCCTGGGTATTCAATTCTTTGGCATGTTTTCCAAAATAACGACTTGCTGCCACTTCGATGCCATATACTTCTTCGCCGAAGGGCACTGAATTAAAATATAGAAGCAGGATTTCTTCTTTTGAATACATCTCCTCCAACCGTGTCGCAATAATCGACTCTCTGATTTTGTTTACAGGCATCGACATAAAGCTATGGTCATCACGGCCAAAAAGATTTTTAATGAGCTGTTGCGACAAGGTACTGCCCCCTCCTGCATTGCGATCTCCCAACAGGATCGACTTAAAAAGTACCCTTAAAATGCTTCGTCCATCCACTCCCTGATGACTGAAATAGCGTTTGTCTTCAGTGGAAACCAATGCATCCACCAGGTGTTTTGGCACTTCATCCCAACGGATATTGGTCCGGTTTTCGGCAAATACCCTACCAATCACGCTGCTATCAGAGGCCAATATCAGTGAAGATTCTTCATTTTTAATGGATTCCAGATCGGTTTTTGTGGGCAACGGACCAAAAATTCCTATATAAACGGCACCAAAAAGGATGGCGAAAAGCGAGGTTACTATTAAAAAAAACAATAAAATATATTTGATAATCAACCTCTTATTAAGTTGTTTATTTTTGTGACCTTTTTTGATTTTTGCTTTTTTCCTGATAACCATGGTTGAGGGGAATGAATTTGCAAAGGTATAACGCAAGGAGGTAGGAATTTGTATAAAACTGAAACATCTTTCATTTTAAGATGTGCACAATACATTTATTGTGATTACAAGACCACTACTGGCAATTCATTTAAATAAGCCAAGCTCAATTGCCGAGGCTGTTGTCTTGCACAAACAACAATAAAACGTACCAAACCCATGATCGGGGTGCTTTAGTTAATCATCAACTTTTCAGTAACCACTTCATTGTCTAGTGTGAGGCTCACCAGGTAAGTCCCTTTTGTATAACCGGTAACATCGATAGTAAATTGTGTGTTTAACTCGCTTACCTGTATCTGCTCTTGAAAAATGGTTTTTCCACTTAAATCAGTTACCCTGATGTTGGCAGTTGTTTGGCGGTTCGATGGCCATTTTAAAGTAACAACCGTACTCGCGGGATTGGGATAGAGTGTTAATATCGATTGGTGCGATTGAAAATCGTTTATGGAAACATATAGATCTTTTTCATAAGGTGCAGTAAATAAACCCCTTCCGTGACTGGCAGCCAACACCACTTTGTCAGCGGCACGCAATTTCAGCATATCAACCCGCACATTTCCCATACCCAGGTTAGCAGGCGACCACTCTGTTTCGGGTTCGGTCAGGGTATTGGTGGCCCAAATACCCAATTCGGTGGCCAGCATGACCTGGCCCTCGTTTTCGGGATGGAACAACGCCCAACGAACGGGCATGTCGGGAAGGTTGGTTTCTTTTTCCTGCCATGTGGCTCCTCCATCCATCGTCAGCCATACCGAGGAAACGCCGTAGTTGGAGAACGTGACCAACAAAACATCCTCAGAAGCACCCAGGGCAATACATGAAATATTGGCAGTGGGGAATGATGTAGATCCAATCTCAACGGCCTGGGGTATATCGTTCGCATTGATGATTTTATACAACAAACCTGCTTGCGTACCAACAAATAAATTGGTTGTTCCTTCAGGACTGTATTTACTGCTCGTTACAGCTGAAAAGGCAACACTTGAACTGGTTCCTATATCAATTATTTGACTACTTAATTCATTTGGAATTCCTGTGGCTCTCAATAGTTTATTGGCATATCCGCCAAAGAAATCGGTGGCATTTGAATACAGGGTGTTGGTATAAGAATTATAGTCGGCCGGACTGATAAAGGTACCGGAACCCCCACCAAAATAACCTACTTTATTGTTATTGCGCCAGGTAGAATAACTATTGTAATATACCGAAGTAATATAAACATTGGGGGAATCTTCGTCCCAGAAGCAAAAGGCTCCGTCTCCCCCGTCAATCATGTCGTTAATGTCAAGGGGGCTTCCGTTGTATTTAAGTGTTCCGTTGTCTTGCAGGCCGCCAATGTATTGGGTAAAATTGGCCAGAGGGTGGATGGCACATGAATAAAACTGCAAGGTGTTGTAGCCCTGGCTCCGCTCAATAAATACAGGCGAAGAATAGTTGGCCGTGTTGGTGAGGAATATCCCTCCATCTGTTGAAAACAGCGCTTTTGTATACGATCCGGGCTGAAACTGGATGTTGTGTTGATCGGCATGGACATAATCGTCTCCACCTCCATAGTACATCAACGACCAGTCGCTTATGTGCTTCCAGATCTCTCCCCCGTTGGCCGATCGCCACAAATCAAGCCCTCCGGTATAGACAATTTCAGGGTTAATAGGATCCACTTGAAGTACAAAAGCATGCCAGGCCAGGGTCGACCAGTCATCGGCAGGTGGGTTCACCCACTCCCAACTCGAACCTCCATCCAGCGATTTTACCATATAACGACCCCGGTAATAGATAAAACCATTTGTATACCCGGCGGCAAATTGTGCGTATACCCTGTCGGGATTTGATGGGGAAACGGCCACAATGGTCCGTGCCGGGATATTGTATTGTGCTTCATTTGATATAGTTACGTTATAATCCCCATAAACGGTCCAGCTATCGGGTAATCCGCTATCGGAATATAAAATGGTGGCCCCGCCTTTTAGCTCAAGGTTTTCCATGGTTCCGATAAATATCCTGCCATCGGGGCCAATTTCGATATCCGATGGAGCGTAGGGTTTGCCTGGTGAACCGGCAATATCTGGGAGGACTTGGGTCCATGTGTCTCCTCCATTTGTTGATCTGTAAAGACCATCGGAGGGATGGCTTTGAAAATCTTCGCCATGATAAAACCCGGAAGCCACACAGGCATATACTACACTGGTACCGTTTTCATCGCGTACTGCAATATCGGTAATATAGTCGAATTGATCAGTTGAGGGCAACAATTCCCAGGTTTCACCGGCATCGGTGCTTTTAAAGATGCCAACGCCAACCCCGGATGATTCCCTGTAAATGGTACGTGCTGTTTGCGCCTCACCCGTACCCACGTAGAATGTTTCCGTATTATTGGGATCATAAGCCATGGAACTGATGGCCAGGCTGCTCCAGAAATCGTCTACCGGCTCCCACCACGAACTGACATCGCTTATTTCATAGTTAAACCATAAACCTCCTGTAACGCCGCCTGCCCATACTTTTTCATGGGTGGGATCGTTGGGGTCGAACATGATCATGCGGGTTCGTCCGCCCATCATCGCCTGTGTACCTTCCCATTCAACAGGCGGTGTATACTCACCTGCCGATTTGTTTCGTTCCATGGCCATGGAAGCCAGATAGGATGGATACAGCGATTTTTTTGGAACCAATCCGGTTTCAGGATCCATGGTCATGATGTATTCCTGGAAGGCAGCCATATCAGGTTGATCGGGTGATTTAACTCCTTTTTTCTTTTCTTTTGGAGCCTGAGGCAAAAGCCGCGCTTTTTCGAGAATCGCTTTTTCGTATGCTTGTCGTTTATTTTGGTTGAAATTTATTAGATAATACCCACCAAATGCGGCAATTACGAGTAAAGAAACAGAGATAAGAAGAATATTTTTTTTCATTATATCAGGATAATATTTGGTTCGTGTCATGAAGACATAAAAATTGTTCAATATGTTGCTTGACGAAGAATACTAATTGATTGTGAGTGGGAATCATAACCGGGGATCATCTCCGTCAGGTTTATTTGCAGGCAATAATCCACATCTTGCTCAAATCCTTTCGAAATCAAGTACTTTCCATGAAAACAATTTTTTATGATGGAGCTGTATTGTTCTATGGAATTTTCCCATGCGATGATGAGGGTTCGCGTCAGGTCGCAAGCTTCGATAGCGGTGGTTTTTTCAATCAGGGAAGCAATATAACCGGCACAAAAGGCATCGTCTATCGAAAAATACCCGTTGGTTCCTGAACAGAACAGTACCATTTCCTGTTGATTTTGGAACCGCTTTGCAATGGCTCCGGCATTAATAAAAGAAGCCAGCAACAATTCCTTTGCCTGCCCGACAGCTCCAATGGTTTTTGTGCCATTGGTGGTCGACACGATGAGTGTTTTGCCCTGAACCTTTTCAGTAGTATATTCCAAAGGGGAGTTTCCAAGGTCAAAGTCCGGGATGATTCTTGCATCACGCTCCCCGCATAGGAGAACCTCCCCGGGGCTATATTGTTTTTTTAAATCAAAGGCATTTTTAATATCAACTACAGGGATTATCTGCTTTGCACCATGCATCAACGCGGTAATGATGGTGGAGGTAGCCCTGAGTACATCAATTACCACAACGGCTTTGTCGTTAATATCCTTCGGTAACACCGATCCGGCAAAAGGAAGTGTGGTAATTTTCATGTGGTAAAGGTACAGCGTTTATCAAAACCAAGGATATATTCTATGCCTTTGATTCCTAACTTTTTCGAGGTCGAAAGGTTTCACGCAAAGTGCGCTAAGTTTTTACGCGAAGTGCGCAAAGGAGTTTTCTTTATTTGATCAATTTCAATCCTTCCAACGCCGAAGAGTCGTTGGGTCGGTTGAGGAGCGCCTTGTTAAACAGGATTTTGGCTTTGCGGGTTTCGCTTTTGCGGAATTGCGTCCACGCTGTCATCATGATGATGTCGTAATCGAATGGATACCGGTTTAACAATTTCTCGAAAACCGAAAGTGCCTTGGTGTAATCCTCGCGGCCATAATAGATCATGCCCAGACGGAAGTTGGCCTGGCTGTTTTCAGGATCAATGTTGAGGATATCATTGTATTGCTTTTCAACCTGGGTCCAGTTGCCCATGGAAGAAGCCGGCAACACTATTCCCAGCCGGGCCTCAATGGACATGGGATGCAAATAAATACACTTCTGGTAGTAGGGCATCGACTCACTAAATAAACCCGAAAGATAATTTAACCAGCCCAACCGGAGATTTATTTCGTATGAATCTTCGTGATAAACAGCTTTTAACGTGGTTATGGCCTCTTCGTAACTGCCGCTGTTTTCCAACTCGTACGATTTTGCAAACGCATTCATCAAGGTTACGTTGTCCTGCGCATAACTGGTGCTTCCAACAATGATTAGCAAACTGATAACAACACTTCTTAAAATGTCCATTTTATTCCTCCTATAATATTTTGTGCCTGATATTCAAACGGTTTTGATATATATCCCGGATAATCTTCCGTGGTTTCATAATAATTTCCCGCAAAGGTAACATACTGATAACGTAGGGATAAATCCAGATGTTGTCCAAACATTGCATGAAACATGATTTCCATCCGGTAGTCGGTATTGTCGGAATGATTAAAAACGATCATCCCGCTTTTAATGCTGGCATTGTTGAGGTTCCCATGAATATATTCCGCCTCGAGCCACGATGTTTTATAGATTTTTTGCCCCAGTACCTGCCTGAAAATAAATCGGTTGGTTTTGTAGCCATACCAGTTTTGATACATCCAGGTAGCTTCGGTAATCCCATAAAAATTCACGCTTCTACCCAAATAATAAAACACATCCAGGCTCACTTGTTTTTGTTTCGAATCGTTAATGTTGGAAGTGATACCGGTAAATCCAACGGACAGTTGATTGTAGTCTTTCGTCAGGTGAAAACCGGCCACATAATTGAAAAAAGTGGTATCCAGCTGTTTAAAACGATAGGATAGGTAGCTTTGGTTGTAGTATTGTACCTCGTTGATATCCGGCATAAAAGAAAGCGTATCTGATAAAGTACCTTCATAAGGTTCTACAGAAATTCGATCGGTTTTTATGAATAACCCGTTGCCAAAAAGCGAAACCGACCAGCCTTTTTCGAGTTGCAGCCTCAGGTTGGCATACAGTTGATCCTGTTGAAGCTTGTTGTTGAACTCTTTTTCTACAACATGTTGTGTCGTATTGTATTCATACTGATAACCCCAGGATTCGTGGCGAATTGTACGCACTTCAAGTTCATCCTCAACATAGGAAAACCGGGTACGCTTATCTACTGCCAAATGATCGTATTCGAGGTAAAAACCAAGGGATGGCGAAAGATTAAACTGAATCCCGCCATAGTAAAATTGTTTATCTCCAAAAAGTACCTGGCTGCTCAGGCTGTTGTCATTTCCAATGAAGCGGGTATTGCTGTTGCGATCGAAATTGTTTGAAAATGAAGCCCCTCCTCCCGTATAAGCGGCTTCGGCAAACTTCATTTTGTAGTTGAGACCAGCGATCACCTGTGGGTTAAATTTTTTTGTAAGCTGGTAAGCCTGTGGATTTTTACCCATCGCCAGAAATACATGGTAGAGTATTTTTTGAGCCGTGGGATCGCCGTTATTGAATTCAAGTGCTTTTTCGTAATGTACTATGGCCAGTGGTAAAAAGCTTAATTCATAGGCCGCTGCACCCATGCGCATCCGCAGATAGTAATAATCAAAATCGTGACTGATAGCCTCATTCCCGACCTGAAGAACCAATGGCCAATTTTGATCGATGTAGGCCTGATAGGTAATTGAATCGTAGGTTCTGAAATTACTTTCAGCTTTTAATTTCACAGGCAGAAGTCCTGAAACGATCACCAGAAGAAAGGCTGTAAACAAAATGCGGTTCATCATAAATAATAGATTGCTATTGCTTTTCAGCGATGATCACGTTTTTACCTGTATTAACCTCAAAACGAACCAGACCGCGTGCGCTACATTCCATTTTGAATTGGTATTGTTGCCGGATGGATTGCCCGACCCCAAAAGTGGCCGATGACCTCAGGACGACCTTGCGGTTGGTCGACTGATCATCGAGTTGATCGTAAACCAGCAGGTAATCGGCGCGCAGAAATTTAACAAATGGGATCGCAAAATCCTGTATTCCCTGTATCCAGCGGTTGGGGAAGATGGTTAGCGGATATTGATCGGAAAGTTCAAGTTTTTTATAAAATGAAATGGAAACCTTAAAGGCGGCCAGATAGAAATAATACAACAGCGTATCTTTTTTGCCCTCGTATCCCGTAAAGTAAAACACGTCTACACCACTTTTAAACCAGGCTCGCGATCCTGTGTTGGTACATTGGATGTAGGTATTGTTATAGGGATCCGACTCCACCTCCCAAACAAAAATTTCATCATTTACTATATACTGTAGCGTTGCACCCGGAATCAAATGAAAGGCATGCTGTAAGGTGATATCCGGAACGGCATTGGATACCAGTTGTTTATTATTTGGTATCCGCGCTGTGTTGTATTCAAAATTCCCGTTTTCCCTCACCACATACGAAGAAAACGGGTAGCTCAGGGTGTGCGATCCGATAAAGGGTGTAGCCTGGAATTGCAGGTGCAGATGTGGATAAGGCGACCTGCCTGAATTCCCGCAAAGAGCTATTTTTTCACCTTGTTTCACGGTTTGTCCCACGGCTATAGTTAAGCTTCCCTTTTTCAGGTGGCTGACCTGCGAATAGAAATGATCGCCGTGCTTGATTACAATGCTGTTTCCCCAGTTTTTCTCCATATTGATATCGCCAACCGCGTTGTCGGCCACCTCATTTTCAATTTCCTCTATCACTCCATCAGCCGATGCCGTTACCGGCTTGCCAAAGCAGTAATAATCTTCGGCATGCAGGCCTTCACCTTCATAGGTCTTGCCCTCATCATCCACAATTTCAAAATCAAAGGCATGACGCCATTCTTCACGGTGGGTAATTTCGCCATCATGCGACTGGGTGATCTTCCACTCTCCCCAAAAGGGTAATTTAACCGAAAACCAGGGCAGGGTTCCGAACCGCTTCATATAACTGGTATGACCGTAAGCATTTTTTTCGGGTGAATACAGGGGTATCAGCACAGGTGTAAGTTTGTCGAGATGGCGCTCCCTGAATTTTAATACATACAAAAACAAGATGACAATCAGGTTAAAGGGCAGCGAATACACAGAAAGTCCAAAATTGACAAACACAAAAGCGGTTCCGTTGAGCGTGATAGCCACCAAAGGGGTAAGAAAGATGACCCACATGGTAGCCCTTTTTGAGGGGACGATAAAAAAACCTCCTACCGCAATGGCCGTAAGAATATAGTTAAACCCGATGTAACTGTAATTCAGTTCGCTGATGTTGGCACCAATGATTTTGTAAAATGCAAAAGCTGAATAAAAGCCAATCAGTGACATCAAAAAGGCAATGCGCGAATAATAGATCAATCCCACAGCCAGCAGCAAGCCGGCAAACAAATGGTACTGAAACAATATGGCACTCAGCGATTTAAAATAAATCCGAAGTGTTTCGGGCATTCCCAGATTATTGAACCATTCGTATAATCGTACCATGGGCATTCCACCGATGGCGTACATATCGTTAAGGTAATAAACACCACGCTCGCTCACAGTGAGCTCCGAATAACCTTTGGTGGCAATAATCACAAACCAGATACCGAATAAAAACGGAATGCTTAAATAGGGCAGGCCATATTTCCCCAACACGCCTTCAAGGCCTAAGGTGATAAACAGGGTGAGCAACGAAATGGAAACCAGAATCAAATAAAACTCCGGTGTAGGCTGGTAGTTGATGCCGATTCCCAGCCCCACCATCAGGGCATTAAACCCATAGGCTCCGGTCCTGATTTTCTCGCGGTTCATCCCCATCAGCAAAGCAGCTCCGTTGGCCGTAAATACCGCCGCCAGACCTGCAATTCCTGTATACATATCAAAAAACGAGACCACAATCAGAATGACGGCAAACACCTTGTTCCTGGAAAAAAACACCTGTCCGTAACTGTTCAGTAAACTGTCAGCAACCTGGTTGGCGGTCGTTTTTGATAATGGATTCATCAGGGTTGATTGGATTTCTGCTGATTATAAATCAAATTTAGTCAAATGATCCGGAACATGTTCCAGGTCGAGTAAACTTTTCAGGGTTTCGTTGTCGCGTATCACATGTACCTTATGTTCCATGTCGATCATCACCACACGTGGTCTGAGCGTAATAAACTGCATCCATTGGGTCATATTGTATGCTCCCACATTGTGCACTACCAGGTGTTCGCCATTGTTAAGCAAGGGCAGGTTGATGTTTTCGCGTACCACATCAATGTTCATGCACAATG
The DNA here is from genome assembly GCA_002771745.1 of Bacteroidetes bacterium CG18_big_fil_WC_8_21_14_2_50_41_14. Taxonomy (GTDB): domain Bacteria; phylum Bacteroidota; class Bacteroidia; order Bacteroidales; family F082; genus UBA6244. Next base: position 3,872 of record PCUL01000196.1, on the reverse strand, counting down.
GGCCATACAGCACGGTGTCCTCGGTATATTGAGTAAAAGGCTGGGCGGGTGTAATTTTATGGTCGTACCAAAAGGAGGTAAACAAAATATTCACACCAATATCCAGAATGGTGCTTCTGCGTCCATCCGACAATCTTTTGTTGGTAATCACCGAGCCCAGCAAAAAGGCGGTATCGTCGATGAGGGCACGGCCTGTTTCCAGGATGAGCAGCGGCAGTTTGTTTTGAGGAAAATCGCTGTTGATGAGTGCCGTGGTTATGGCTTCGGCAAATTCGTTGATGGACGGACTGATGTCGGTACCAGGCAAATAGGCTCCTTTTAATGTGTTGTGTGATG
>PCUL01000196.1:0-3521 GCA_002771745.1 Bacteroidetes bacterium CG18_big_fil_WC_8_21_14_2_50_41_14 | reverse complement strand
AGTGCCAATGTGTGTATGCAAACCAACCAGTTCCAGCGTTTCCGACTGCATGATCTTGTTGATGGCTGTCCAGGCTTGTCCGTTTTCGTAGTTAAACCCAAAACGGTCCCACATGGGGTAGATACCCGTGTCCATATTCACGCGGATGGCTACGCGGGCGGTTTTATTTTGTTTTTTGGATAATTCCTGAATTTTATAGAGTTCATCCAGGTGGTCGATGTGGATCAGGCTGTTGTTGTTGATGGCTTTCTCCAGATCGGCACTGCTTTTATCAGGTCCGTTAAAGATAATTTTACTGCCTTCAACCCCATTGTGCAGGGCTTTGTCGTATTCAAAACCTGAAACCACTTCGGCCCACGAGCCTTCCTGATGAAAGGTACGGCATACGGCATCCAGATAATTGGTCTTGTACGACCAGGCAAACTGCACGCGTGGATACCTGGTTTCGAAAGCTTTGCGCGCCTTGCGGATGTTTTCACGAATCTGACGTTCGGAGATCACAAAAAGGGGTGATCCGTATTTTTTGATTAAATCCTTCACTGCTACTCCCTCGATGTGTGTCTTGGGTGTATAATCGGATCTCATCCCAAATTTATTTGGCATATTTCCATCCAGGCGCTTGATCAATGGCCGTTCGTATCTTAATTTTTCCATTTTATTTCAGTCTTTTTATTCTTTATTATTTTTCTAAACAAACATGTGGCTGTGTTGTACTATAGTTCTCCAAGGGTCGAAATTTTTTCAAAATCCGACAAGTTGACGATCATATCCCAGGAATAGCGCACAAACATTTTACCCGATTCAAAGGTTTCAAAAGCTTCCACCTCTTTTCCCATGGCCAGGTTTACGTAGGCCTCGGGTATATTTTGACCTACACCAACTGCCAGGTACACCCAGGCCGGAATACGCGGATTGATTTCAAGCAGATAAAACTGACCCTTTTTATCTTTCATCAGCTCCAGCTCAAAAGCCCCGCGCCACTTGGTCTCTTTGATAAATTTACGGGTCAGGTTGAGCAGTTTTTCATCGGTGATAGCGATGCCTCCCCAGGCTTTGCCTTTGTCGGTGATGTATTGCTTGCGCATGGGCACCGCCGAAATGGTGTTGCCATGCCCATCGCCGAGGCCGGTTACGTTGTATTCTGTTCCATGGGCAAATTCCTGCAAGATAATGGGCAAGCCCCATTTGGCCGAGATTTTATTAAAATAGCCGGCCAATTGATCGGCGTTGTAAGCGATGCCGGCATCGTAATATTTACCTTTCACAACCACGGGCCAGCCCAGTTTCTCCATGTGTTTTTTATGGTCGTTTACCTGGTAAATCACTTCGCTTTTTGGGACATGGATTCCGTACTTCTCGCCAAACTCCGGCAGGTTAACTTTCAACCTTTCGTCAAACTGTTCCATGGTAGGCAAAAAAGTATGGATACCCATTTTTTTCAACCTGGGCGACAGCTTAATAAATGAATACAATTCTGCGTCGAAGTTGGGGATGATGACGTCCAGGTGTTCTTTTTCCTGTATATATTCAAGGCGGTCGATAAGCTGATCGGCACCTGCCGAAGGATAGGGAATCTGGTAGGTTTTGTTTACCAGATCGTGCATATAAATGCCCGGTTCCAGCGATTCGTAGGCCAATCCGATGATGTGTGCATCAAAGGATTTGGCTTCGAGCAATCCGCGGATTACGGGAACCCCCGGTCCGGGATTGTCAATGGCATTTAGCCCTGTAACGCCAATCCTAATTTTCGGTCGTTTCATGACGGTCGATTAAAGAAAAATTTTTCAAAAGCTCAAAAAATTCTGCTACATCTTTTTCAACGGTGGTGTTATCAGTGTGATACCTATCCAAAACCGCAGCATGAATCTCCTCTATCGTTTGATCTTTTTTCAGCATTTCAATTATTTCAATGCCCATCGGGTTGGCGGTAAATGACTCGCCGGTAACAGGGTTGAAAACAAACCCCGAATCACTTACGGCAATATGTTTATTGATTTTCATTGTTTAATATTTTAAATGAAGGTGCAATGATAGAACCATATTTTTATACATATGTTATGAAATTTGATAAAAAATGTATAAGATTTTAAGCTGGAGAAGAAAAAGATCGGCCCCATAATTATCGGAAATTATGTTGCCCCCTATCAATTAAGCCAATTTACCATCAATAGATTCAAGTAGAGGAGCACCGGATATACGTAGTTTGAGAACCCTATGGAGCAACCCGGTGGTTGCATTCCAATCTTATCGCTAACAAACTACGCTTTTTACATGTATTGAGCCAGGGTTTGGCTTTTCATGAAAGCAATAAACTCGTTGGTGAGTTTATTTACCACATTGTCGCGGATACATTTGTCATGTGGGCATACCTTATGAATCAAATCGCAGGCTTTGTTTCTGGCCTTACCTTCGATTGAGGTGTAGATATCGTAAAGTGTACACTCTTCCGGTTTTACGGCCAACTCAAACCCACCCGTGGGGCCACGTTGTGAAGTAAGAAAACCGTCTTTTACCAATCGCTGAAGCACCTTCCCGATATGGTGTTTTGAATTACCGATGCGCTCAGAAAGCTGAATGGCATTGAGCGAGTTGTCCGACTTGGCGAGGATAATCATGCAATGCAACCCGATGGATGCCGCATCCGAAAAGTTAACTATATTGGCCATGTTAGCTATTGTTTTCGCAAAAATAACAATTATTTAAATTGAAGCACTCAAATACTTAAATTCAAATCCTTCAGCAGGATCATTCTTTCAATGAGTTTTCTTTTGCAGAAGATCAATTCAGCCTGGTTTTAGCTATTTTCGCAGAAGAAAACTTTTTTAGTCGTAATCACATTGTCCACCGACCAACCCATATCCGACCCGACCCGCAAGGTTTACACCCTTTACGAGCTGACAAAAAGCCTCGAATCGGTGATCAGCCGAACCTATCAACGGCCTTACTGGATCAGGGCTGAGATTGCCAAATTGAATTTCTATCCAAAAAGCGGCCACTGCTATCCCGATTTGGTGGAAAAAGAAAACGGGGTGACATTGGCTCAGTTGCGGGCTACCATCTGGGCAGGACCTTTTCAGGACATCAACCGTAAGTTTCAGGAGATTACCCGCGAGCACCTGGGTGATGGCATGAAGGTTCTTTTTCTAGCCAACCTGGTTTTTCATCCCACCCATGGATTAACGCTACAAATTTCGGATATTGATCCTTCCTTTTCGCTGGGCGAGATGGCCCGTGAACGCAATGAATCCATTGTAAAACTGAAAAAGGAAGGCCTGTTTGATTTAAATCACCAGATGGTATTTCCCTTGTTGCCTCGCAGGGTGGCCATTATTTCGGTAGAAACCAGCAAAGGTTACCAAGATTTCATGAAAATATTGAGCGAAGACGCATCCGGTCATCAGTTGTTTACCATGCTTTTTCCCGCGTTGCTTCAGGGCACCGGAGCCGTTGTTTCTATCAGGCAACAATTGGAGCGGATTAAAAAAGTAAAACACCATTTCGATGTGGTGGTCATCATCAGG
>PCUL01000435.1 GCA_002771745.1 Bacteroidetes bacterium CG18_big_fil_WC_8_21_14_2_50_41_14 | reverse complement strand
ACATTCCTGAATACCTGATGCAGACGGCAACGGGTAATTTTGAGGAGGCGGCAAAAGTCATCTTAAGAACCAATCCCTTTCCGCAAACCACCGGCATGGTGTGCGATCATCTGTGCCAAACGCGTTGTACCCGAATTAATTACGATTCTTCGGTATTGATAAGAGAAGTGAAGCGCTTTGTGGCAGAAACGGTTTTGAAAAACCAGGATTCCGAAAGGAGGTCTACATCCAATGGGAAAAAAGTGGCCATCATCGGGGCCGGTCCTTCAGGATTAACCTGTGGTTACTATCTGGCCAAAGCCGGATTTCAGGTAGACATTTACGAAAGTAAATCGCAACCGGGAGGCATGGTAGCCGGAGCGATTCCATCTTTCCGTTTGCCGGATGAAGATTTGAATATCGATATCAACCGGATGCTTTCGATGGGAATTCACATTCACTATCAGTCCACCGTTGATAACAGGTTGTTTGAAACATTAAAATCAGACACGGATGCCATCTACATTGCCGCAGGAGCGCAGCATTCTGTCAAACTGAACATCCCGGGCATTCAGGCTTTCGGTGTTCTCGACCCACTCGAATTTTTATTCAACGTAAAAAAAGGGAATCCCACGGGATTGGGACAAAATATTGTTATCATCGGGGGTGGAAATACCGCCATGGACGCGGCGCGTACCGCTTTTCGCCTGGTGGGCGACCAGGGAAAAGTCACCATCGTTTATCGCCGGACCATTGCCGAAATGCCTGCCGATCAGGGAGAAATTAAAGCCGTTTTGGAGGAAGGGATCGATATTTTGGAGTTGACCTCTCCAATAAAAATAGTACAAAATCAGGGTCAGGTGCTGGGGTTACTTTGTCAGAAAATGAAATTGACAGAACCGGATGCTTCCGGAAGGAAAAAACCTGTTCTCATCAGTGATTCTGAATTTACCGTGGAAGCCGACACCATCATCCCGGCCATCGGACAAGAGCCGGACATCGATTTTATTGAAAAGGATGCGATTGAAAATCAACAGGTTCAAACCCGGATTTCAAAGGTGTATATCGGTGGCGATGCCATGCGGGGAGCTTCTACCGCCATCAACGCCATTGCGGACGGGCGAAAAGTAGCCGAAAAAATCATCCGTGAAATCAATCCCGCAACCGAACACGATCAGGAATTTAGCCTCCGATCCCACGATGTTGACGAACTCATGTTCAAAAAATCACAGAGGATCAGGGGTGTTTCGCCTAATGAAACTCTCTTGACCGAAAGAAAAAATTTCAACCTGGTTACCACCACGCTTTCGCAGGAAGAGGCCATGGCCGAGTCGTCACGGTGTTTGCAATGCGACCTGCTGTGCAATGTGTGTACCACAGTTTGCCCGAATCTAGCCTTCAGGTCGTTTCAAATCAATCCCGTTCATTACAAATTAAACAAATTGGTGGTTCATGAAAATAAGGTAAATGTAGTTCCGGATATGGAATTCGTTGTGAATCAGCCATACCAGATACTTCATCTGGAAGAATGGTGCAATCAATGTGGGAATTGTACCACTTTTTGTCCTACTTCAGGGTCACCCTGGAAGGAGAAACCACACGTTTACTTCTCCAGAACTGCATTTGAGGAATCGGAGGATGGTTACTTTTTTAACACAGATGAAAAATGCCTTTACCACCTAAAAAACGGACAAGAGTCAACTTTGATATTTGAAAATGGCCAGTTTATCTATCAGGAAAAAGGCGTTGAATTTCAATTAGATCCTACTACCTTCGACATCAGGGGATGGAATATTGATACAAGAAAAAATAAAGAATTTACCTTGTCGACAGCCGCCGAAATGAGCGTGGTGTGGCAGGGTTTTCAACATAAAAATCAGTCTTAAGAAAATAACATGGACACAAAAGAAAGAGTACTCGAAAACACCATCCAACGATGCAGGGAGCGCCACATCATCCTTCCGACTTACAAACAAATGCGCAACCCGGAGCTAATTCCTCAGAAGATTAAAGACAAGCTGGCCAACATCGGGCTATGGGATTTGAATTCCCTCAACCTGTTCCGCATCACCTGGAAAAACGAACCCAAAGACTTTGGTGGAAAATTTGGAGACGTCAACTACCTTGAAATCCCGTCAGAACTTAGCGGAGTAAAAGCCCGTATCATCGTGCTTGTTGGAAAATATTTCCCCACCGGTGCCCACAAAGTGGGTGCTACCTTTGGCCCATTGGTCGAAAAACTGGTGACAGGCCGATTCGACCCTACCCGCCAGAAAGCACTCTGGCCTTCCACCGGAAATTATTGTCGTGGTGGAGCTTACGACAGCTATCTGCTTGGTTGTGAGTCGATTGCTGTATTGCCTCAGGGCATGTCGCAGGAGCGCTTCGACTGGCTTCACAAAGTAGGGGCAGAAGTGTTTGCCACACCCGGTAGCGAAAGCAACGTGAAGGAAATTTACGACAAGGTAAAAGTGCTGAAACAAGAGCGTGGCGATGGCATTGTGAACCTCAACCAGTTTGAGGAAATTGGAAATCCCATGTGGCATTATGCCGTTACCGGACCTGCCATGGAGGAGGTTTACAATCAAACAAAGAAACCAAACCAGCGTTTTAGCGGCGTCTTCCTGACGCAGGGATCGGCCGGAACTTTGGGAAGTACGGATTATCTCCGTGAAAAATTCCCACACATGAAAGTCTGTGCCGGAGAAGCAGTGCAATGTCCAACATTGCTCGAAAATGGCTACGGTGAGCACCGCATCGAAGGCATCGGCGACAAGCATGTGCCCTGGATTCACAACATCCGCAACAT
>PCUL01000220.1 GCA_002771745.1 Bacteroidetes bacterium CG18_big_fil_WC_8_21_14_2_50_41_14 | reverse complement strand
ATTAAAAAAACGAAAACAGATTCCTCTGTTCGCTCCTGGCATCCGCTCAATCGGAATGACAAAAGGGATTCCTCTGTTCGCTCCTGGCATCCGCTCAATCGGAATGACAAAAGGGATTCCTCTGTTCGCTCCTGGCATCCGCTCAATCGGAATGACAAAAGAGGTGTACCGTTCGCTCCTGGCGTCCGCTCAATCGGAATGACAAAAAGTATCTGGAAACACTTTAAATAATTACTACTTTTGCACCTCAACCAATAACAACTATTATTTTATGAAAAGACTACCCGGATTATCACTAATATTAACTGTTACTTACCTGCTTTCATCGTGTGTGAACGATGCAAGTGAAAAACATCAGGAAAAAGAACAAACAGAAATAGTACCTGACACTACCACACATTATCCACAAGAAATTCACCTCGCTAATATTAAGCAGCTTACCAATGGTGGCGACAACGCGGAAGCTTATTTTAGCTTCGATGATTCGATGATTACTTTTCAGGCAAAAGTGCCGGCCTGGGGTAGCAAATGTGATCAGATTTATTATTTCCCATTTACCGATGGCGACATGAAAACCCAAATGCCAAAAATGCTTAGTGAAAATTTGGGAAGAACAACTTGTTCGTACTTTATGCCGGGCGACACTTCCGTTTTATATGCATCCACTCGTTCGGGAAGCGATTCTTGTCCTCCTGAACCTGAGAAACGGACCGATGGAAAATACGTTTGGCCGGTGTATGCCGACTTTGATATTTATGTAGCGAATCTGAAAGGCGAAGTTATCGACACCTTGATCAGTGGGCCCGGCTATGATGCGGAAGCCACGGTTTCGCCAAATGGAGACAAAATAGTTTTTACGTCACTACGAAGTGGTGATTTGGAGCTTTACGTCTGCGACATCGATGGTTCAAATATCAATCAAATAACTTTCGGTTTAGGATATGATGGTGGGGCTTTCTTCTCGCCTGATGGTTCCAAACTGGTTTTTCGGTCATCACGCCCCGAAACGGATGAAGACATTAAAGTTTACAAGGACTTACTCGTACAGGGCCTGGTGATGCCAACCAATATGGAAATATACACTTGTAATATTGATGGTTCCAACCTGGAACAAATCACTCATCTGGGAAAGGCAAACTGGGCGCCATTTTTTCATCCTTCAGGAAAGAAAATCATCTTCAGTTCAAATCATGCCGGTAAAAGAGGATACGAGTTTAATCTCTATATGATTAATATCGATGGAACGGGTTTGGAACGCATCACCTTTGATGAGATTTTTGATGCCTTCCCCATGTTTTCGTATGATGGAAAAAGGCTTGTTTTTGCCTCAAACAGAAACAATGGCGGCACACATAACACCAATTTGTTTATCGCTGATTGGATCGACTAAGCTTACCTGATTAAAATTCGTTTTTGATGATACCTGAAAAAAGGGAACCTGTTTTTAAAGCCTTGCGTGAGTTGGGAATTTCCTACGAGCTGCACGAACACCTACCCTTGGACACCATTGATATTGCACTGAAATACTGGAAAGATATCGATGCTACCCACTGCAAGAATCTTTTTTTCAGGAATCATAAGGGCAATCAACATTTTCTGGTAATCATTAAAGACACCACACCTTTTGATATTCATGCTCTCGAAAAACTGTTGAAACAGGGTAAGCTGAGCTTTGGATCGGAAAAACGACTGGAGAAATATTTGGGAGTAAAACCGGGATCGGTTTCTCCGTTTGGATTGTTGAACGACCATGATAAACACGTGGTTGTCTTTTTGGATGAACAACTTAACCAGAGTAAAAAAATCAGTTTTCATCCCAATGACAACACGGCCAGTTTGGTGATTGCTTTTGCTGACTTTATCAGGTTCCTCAATCAGTGTGGAAATAATTTCAGTACCATTGCCCCGTCGCCGAAAAACGAGTAATTTTGCCCTATGGAGCCAATCTCGATTAATATACATTCAGAAATAGGTAAACTCAAGGGTGTCATCATCCATCTTCCTGGTCCGGAAGTGGAAAACATGACCCCGGAAAATGCCGCCAGGGCTTTGTACAGCGACATTCTGAACCTGGCCATCGCCTTACCTGAATACAATAACTTTGTCGGGGTACTGAAAAAGTATACCCGGGTTTTTGAAGTAAACGATTTGCTGAAGGACATCCTGCAGAATAGCTACGTAAAAAACGAAATGATCCAGAAAATATGTCACCATGAGAAACACGACCAGGACGATGTTTCAATGATGATCAATGAATTGGATGCCGGTATTCTTGCGAAACAACTGATTGAAGGAGTTGAAATGCGTAAAGATAACCTGACCCGTTTTCTTGATAACGAGCGGTTTGTGATGCATCCCCTGCCCAATTTTTTCTTTACACGCGATGCCAGTTTTTCGGTAGGCAATGAAGTGATGATCAGCAAGATGGCCAACGGAGTGCGTGAACGTGAAACCATGATAATGGAGGCCATCTTCAATTATCATCCACTCTTTAAGGCTAACACCATCAACCCTGTTTCCTTGTATGACAAAAGCAAAAAGGGCACCATCGAAGGTGGTGATGTATTGGTTGCCCGTGACGACATTTTTATTATTGGTACCGGCGATCGAACCAGTACACAAGGGGTTGATTCGTTTATCGATCACATGAAGACCAAGCCCGGCGTTCAACATATTATCGTCCAGGAACTTCCCTATAAGCCAGAATCGTTTATCCACCTCGACATGGTATTTACCTTTCTCGATCAGGACAAGTGCATGATTTTTGAACCATTGATTATCAATGCATCTCGATATCTAACCATTCATATTACGGTGGATGGCGATCAGGTGGTTAATATCAAGGAAGAAAAGAACATCCTGGTAGCTTTGCGTTCACTGGGAATGGATCTGGAGCCAATTCTCTGTGGAGGCAACGATGATCAATTTATCATGGAAAGAGAGCAGTGGCAGAGTGGCGCCAACTTTTTTGCACTTGAACCAGGTAAAGTTATTGGCTATGCACGAAATACTAATACCATCACCAATCTGAATAAGCATGGTTTTGAAGTAGTTAGAGCACGGGATATTGTAAACAACAAGTGTAAAATTGAAGATTACAATAAACTGGTAATCACCATTGAAGGAAATGAACTATCAAGAGGAGGTGGAGGCGCCAGGTGTATGACCATGCCTGTTTCACGCCAATCGGTTGAATGGTAAACTAATCAATTTTAGCAGTGATAAATCAACTCCATACCTGGTATCAACAACATCCATTAAAAGCCATCCTCTGGGTTGGGTTTTTTTTTAGGTTGCTGGCTGTATTTTTTGCAAAAGGTTATGGTTGGCACGATGATCAGTTCCTTGTGGTAGAAATTGCCCAATCGTGGGTGGATGGCATCGATTTCTATGGTTGGCTGCCTTCTGACAATGGAACCAACGAACCCGAAGGATTTAGTTTTTTTTATGTAGGGATCCATTATATACTTCTGTGGACGATGAAGTGGTTAGGGATGATAAATCCTGAAACTAAAATGTTGGTTATCCGGCTGTTTCATGCGGTTTGGTCCATGTTGATTATTTATTTTGGCTATCAAATCACCCTCAGGTTAAGTTCAGTAAGAGAAGCCAAAATAGTGGGCTGGTTGTTGGCTATTTTCTGGATTTTTCCATTTATCAGCGTTCGGAACCTGGTTGAATACGTGAGCATTCCTTTTTTGATGGCAGGTTTGTGGATGGTGGTCAAGGCAGGAAAAAAAGATCTGCGTTTCTCGTGGTGGTTCCTTGCCGGTATTATTTTAGGACTGGCTTTTAATGTACGTTTTCAAACACTCATTATTACAGGGGGAATCGGACTGGCGCTCTTATTTCAGAAACAGTGGAGGCAAACCATTTTCATGGCATTGGGCGTGCTTTCTTCCATGGTGGTTGTTCAGGGCATTTTGGATTATTCGGTCTGGGGAATACCTTTTGTTCAGGTGACAGGCTATGTTGATTACAATATGCACCACGCTGCCGAATATGTGGTTAGTCCATGGTACACCTATTTGCTTTTTCTTTCCGGAATTCTGATTCCACCTGTGAGTTTATTTCTCCTATTCGGATACTTTCGCAACTGGCGTCGCTTACTCATCTTGTTTTTACCCATCCTGATATTTTTAATATTTCACTCCTACTATCCTAACAAACAGGAGCGTTTCGTGGTGACCATCATTCCATTTCTAATGATTTCAGGAGTTATAGGCTGGATGCAATTGCAACAAGCCTGGCAAAATAATAAAGCAATAACGCGTTGGATAAAACGATCGTGGATATTTTTCTGGATAATTAATTTTATTTTATTGATACCGGTTACGTTGATGTATTCAAAAAAAGCCAGAGTTGAAAGCATGATCTATCTTTCGCAATATGCAGATTTACAGCACTTTTTAATTGAAGACGTCAACCAAAGCGTACTAAGGTTTCCTCCTCAATACTATCTAAAACACTGGATTAGATACGATACTTTCATGCGTGAAGACACTTTGTCTACTTATGCAAGAGAAATTCAACACGGAGGCGCAGTACCTGATTTTGTGTTATTCTATCAACCCGATCAACTGGAACCCCGAATTAAGACCATGAAAACACTCTTCCCTGATCTGGTTTACGAAACCACCATTGAACCCGGATTCATGGACGAGGTACTGTTCTGGCTCAATCCCATCAACGACAACCAAATCATAACTATATACCGGAATAACGGCACCATTTCAAAATCAATACCATCCGCACATGAATAATGAAGAAGCTGAAAACCGGATCAAGGTATTGGTTAAAAAATTAAACCAATACAACTTTGAGTACTATAACTTGTCGAGTCCAACAATTAGCGATTATGAATTCGATCAGTTGCTAAAAGAACTCGAGACGTTGGAGAAACAATACCCTGAATTCGTAAGGGATGATTCACCGAGTTTACGTGTGGGTGGAGAACCAACCAAGGATTTTGCTTCCGTAGTTCACCGGTATCCAATGCTTTCATTGTCAAATACTTATTCTGAATCCGAAATTAGAGAGTTTGATGCACGCATAAGAAAGACAGTGGGAGAAACAGTAGAATATGTATGTGAATTAAAGTTTGATGGACTTTCCATTGGCCTGACCTACGAGAATGGCGTGCTGAAACAGGCGGTTACCCGTGGTGATGGCATTCAGGGAGATGATGTTACCAACAACGTACGCACCATTAAAACCATCCCATTAAGGCTGCAAAAGGAAGCCTCCGGCATTTTTGAAATTCGCGGAGAGATTATCATGACCCTTTCAGGTTTCAGAGCCCTGAATGCTGACCGTGAAGAAATTGGTGATGCACCCTTTGCCAACCCAAGAAACGCGGCAGCAGGTTCCATAAAAATGCAAGATCCCATACTGGTAGCTCAACGTCCTCTCGATTGTTTTCTCTATTACCTGCCCGGTTCTGTGCCAGAGATCGCCACACATTACCAGGGACTTCAATATGCCAAAACGCTCGGACTTAAGGTTTCGGACGACACCACGATTTGTAACAGCCTCACTGAAATTTTTGATTTCATCAATAAGTGGGACACTGCACGCGAACATCTGGATTATGAAACGGATGGAATTGTGATCAAGGTTAACAGTTTGGCACAACAGAAACAGCTGGGGTTTACTGCCAAAAACCCGCGTTGGGCCATCGCATATAAATTCAAAACTGAGCGGGTAGAGACTCCCCTTCTCTCCATAGATTATCAGGTAGGGCGTACCGGAGCCATTACACCGGTTGCCAACCTTCGTCCTATCCAACTTGGAGGAACCGTAGTAAAACGGGCAAGTCTGCACAACGCCGATATCATCCGAAACCTGGATGTTCGTCTGGGCGATTTTGTTTATGTAGAAAAAGGAGGCGAGATTATCCCGAAGATTATCGCGGTAAACCTCGAAAAACGTTCACCATCGGCAATTTCTGTTCCCTTTATCAGCCATTGCCCCGAATGTGGAAGCCTCTTGATACAAAACGAAGGTGAATCTGCACATTTTTGCCCCAATGAAGACCATTGTCCTCCACAGATTAAAGGCAAGTTGGAGCACTTTATCTCGCGAAAAGCCATGAACATAGATAGCCTGGGAGAAGGGAAAATTGAGTTGCTTTGGGAATCGGGCCTGGTGAAGGACCCGGCTGACCTTTACGAATTAACCTACAATCAATTGTTCGGACTAACGAAAATCATTCCTGCCGAAGGGGTAAAATCAGAGAAAAAAGCATCCTTTAGGGAGAAAACGGCTAAAAACATTGTCCATGGTGTCGCCCAATCGAAAGTTATTCCATTTCAAAAAGTACTGTTTGCATTGGGCATTCGATTTGTTGGTGAAACCGTGGCAAAAAAATTGGCTAACCATTTTCAAAACATCGACAACCTGCAAAAAGCCCGGTTTGACGACCTGGTAGCCGTCGAAGATATTGGAGAACGAATTGCTGACTCGGTGTTAACATGGTTTTCCCGACCCGAACACATCGAATTAATCGAGCGACTAAAAAAACAGGGGTTGCAGTTTGAATCCATGAACCGGTTAGATGTGATATCGGATAAACTGGTAGGAAAAACATTCGTTGTAAGCGGCATTTTTAATCACTTTTCGCGTGAAGAAATAAAACATCTTATTGAAAAACATGGGGGTCAAAACCTGGGATCAATCAGTTCGCAGACCCATTATCTAATTGCGGGAGAAAAAATGGGACCCGCCAAGAAAGCAAAGGCGGAAAAATTGGGTATCCCTGTAATTACTGAAGACCAGTTCGAGGAAATGATCTCATCAAACTGATCTTCAATATTTAGGTACAGGAAAGCCTCTTTAATATTTAGGTACAGGAAAGCCTCTTTAAAACTTGGTTTTTTTATGCATCCTGATAAAAAGCCATACAAATCCAACTATAAGGTGCAGCAAAATCACACCCATTATTAGATAAGCCAGCCAATTATCAGATAACATCTTCTATTTCAATGGATAATAAATGTCAGTTTCCCATTTCGATTCATCGGGTTCGTTCATGGAATCGATCACATAAACTTCCCAAACAAAATCACCGGTTTCAATGCCAAAATCGCTTATGTATTCTCCAATAGCCTCATGAGTGGCTCCTGTATCATGTCCGCCAACATGTTTTGCAAAAACAGCTTTGGTTGCCGGCAATTCAAAATACTCAACCACACCCCTTCCCGGAACCTCGGTTGAAACAGGTATAGCCGCACGCAAGTGAATGACGCCGTTAGGATCCCAGTTGTAATAAACAGTATATGGAATGCCAGCCATATCAATCTTTTTGGCTTTCATATATTCCATAATGAGACCATAGTTTTTACCAAGCAATTCGCCAATGCCATCAACGGTTGTAGCATCCATAATTGATAAGGATGGAACGCTTTCGACATCCACCATGGTAATATCCACAGAAACCGGGAGTGATTCACAGTACTCTTTTAGTGTGTTCAAACCACTTGTCATAAATGGTTTCATCATGGTTTTGGCCATCAAACCCATGTAGCGGCCCATGGGATAATCAAGATCGATTAGGGTGGTGGTCCAGGTTACTTCAATACCTTCATCTTGTGGTTCAAAAAACCATTCATCAATAGCGGCACCTTGTTCAGGTTGAAAGAGCAGATCGCTTTTGATATAAGTATATGGGGTGCTCACTGCGATGGTCAGAGAACCGTCCCCCATGGTTTTACTTAACCAACTCATGGTTGAACCAACACCTTTTTCAGGGCCAGAATATTCGGTAGTCATGGCGGTATCAGCCTTGTGAAATGGCGACCAATTGTCCCAATTCTGAAGAGTGTTTACCTGGTTAAATAGGGTAGCAGGTTTTGCCTTTATCATCATGTGTTCGGAAATAATAACCTGATTGGCCAAAAAGAAGGGAACAATTAGGAAAATGGCAAGCAGAATGACGAGGATAACACCAATAATTTTTAATGCTTTCATAGGTTTAATTGTTTAGTGATGATCAAAAATAGTAACATTTTTTAAATATCAACAAAACCTATGAAAATTAAGTCGTTAATAATGAGTTAAAACGATAACCCCACACCGGCGTTTACCATGATAACACCCAGGTGCTCATTTGTCACAACCGGAACTTTATTCTTTGTAAATTCAAAATTGAGATTTGATCCAATATAGGAGACCATTACATGCACACCCAGTTTTTCAGTAATTTTTACACGACCTCCAAAAGCGGAATAAAAAGCAAACTTTACCTGAGTATCGGATGTTTCTATAATGCGGGATGGTCCTGAAATCGTAACTAAATTGATGGTTGCACCGGGTTTGTGCACACCTCTCAACCCGCTCATCATTTTAAAAACAAAGGAGAACTGCTCGCTTACGGGAAGGTCGAACCTGAAGCCAACTGCACCTGAGAAATCATGAAACGAACCCACTGTTACCGCTGCTGAGATGTTGTTGATGGTATCTGTATGAAAATAAGCATCTGCTAATTTATCAGTATTAACTCCGTGGATGTTGTAATTTAAGTTGAACTCCATAGCCACGTGCTTCGAATAAAAATAAGCTACACTTCCCCCCGCATTAAAACCTGTTTTGGCATAATGGGCTGACTCGATTCCATGTTGATCGCCAAAGTTAAAAAATGGAATTGCCACACCCACATTTACCTCAACAAGCCCCCTGTCAAAATAATAATACTGCCCTTTTATATTTCCTGCCAGCACAACCAAGCACAATAACAATGAATACTTAATCAGAATTCTTTTCATACAGATGTGAATTTCTACACATTTTACGTTAGATTAAATAATAAGTTACCTACATTTAAAGGTTACCGAAATCCTACTGATGGCCTCTTCAACCAATTTCCTTGGCGCCGCGAGGTTAATTCGCTGAAATCCCTCACCTCCGGGACCAAATGTTGGTCCATGGCTCAGTCCAACTTTTGCCTCATGAATCAGTTTCTTTTTAATCGCTTCATCTTCCAGCCCTGTTTTTAAAAAGTCAAGCCAAACCATATAGGTGGCCTGAGAGTCCACCACCCGAATATCGGTTAAATCTTCCACCTGGTTCTTTAACAAATATATATTCTGCTGAACATACTGCATTAATTCATCTACCCAACGATCGCCCCTACGATAACCTGCTTCAGAGGCTACTGCACCAAACAGGTTCCCACCTGAAAGATGTAGTGCATTGATAAAACCGGCATACTTCTCGCGTAATTCCACGTTGGAAATGATAACCGAAGAGGTAGCCAGTCCGGCCATGTTAAATGTTTTGCTTGGGGCAATGCAGGTAAGTGTTATGTCTGCAATTTCAGGCGACAGTCCTGCCATCACCGTATGTTTATTTCCAGGCAGAATCAGATCATTATGGATTTCATCTGAAACAATAATCACCCCGTGTTTTCTACAAATATCAGCCATGCGCCTTAGCTCGGCTTCGTTCCAAATCCTACCTACCGGATTGTGGGGATTCGACAGCAAAAACAAGGAGGCTTGACTGGCTTTTTTCTCGAAATCGTCAAAATCAATTTCGTAAATGCCCTGGTTGTAAACCAATTGATTTTGTAATAGTTTCCGGTGATGATCGGTAACTGAGCTAAAAAACGGGAAATATACAGGTGGTTGAATCAACACACCATCGCCAGGCTTGGTTAAAGTCAGAATAGCGAAGTTAAAAGCCGGCACTATTCCCGGGCTAAAAACACACCAATCGTTTTGTATTGTCCACTGGTGCCGACGTTCAACCCATTCTCGTATGGAATCGGCATACGACTGAGAACGAAATGAATAACCATAGATGGGATGCCTGACTCTGGATGCTACTGCCTCGCGGATAAAATCAGGAGTTTCAAAATCCATATCGGCCACCCACATCGGAAGTAGGTCATCTGTTTTGAAATACCAATTTCGCAAATCATATTTTACCGATTCGGTCTGTTCTCTTTTGATTATTTTATCAAAGTCGTAATGAGCCATGGGGTTGCCAGGTATTGTTTAAAAAAAAGCGGCGACCAAATGTCCTGGTTCCGCTTGTTGATATGAGTAAAAGTCAACTTGATTTATTGTGTAATCATCACAGGCATGATCAGCATCAATATTTCTTCAGGATCATTCTCTTCTCGTTCACTAAGCAAAATACCGGCCCGATTAGGTGCCGACATTTCAATAATAATGGTATCAGGATCGAGGGTCGTTAGCATATCGAGCATAAACTTAGAATTAAATCCGATTTCCATGTCGTCACCTTCGTAACTACAAGTTAACCTTTCCTTGGCTTCGCTTGCAAAATCAATATCCTCGGCAGTGAGTACCAATTCTTTTCCTGAAAGCTTAAACCTGATTTGGTGTGTTGATTTGCTACCAAAAATAGAAACCCGGCGAATGGCGTTGAGTAAATTTTTTCGATCGATGGTCAATTTATAAGGGTTTTGAGCCGGTATAACTGCTTCATAATTGGGATAACGTCCTTCGATCAGCCTACAGACTAAAGATATCTCGTTGAATCTGATCACGGCATTGGTTTCGTTGTATTCCAGAATCACCTCCACCCCTTCATCATCAGGCATGATATTCCTGAGGTGGTTGAGTGGTTTTTTTGGCAAAATAATGGAAGTTTGGTTTTCGGCTTTTACATCATGACGGCGATAGCGCACCAATTTATGTGCATCCGTAGCTACAAACGTAAGACTTTCGGTAGTAGCTTCACAAAAAACTCCTGACATCACCGGACGTAACTCATCGTTTCCTGTGGCAAAAAGGGTTTTGTTAAATGCATTTACCATCAACGAAGCGTTCAGGGTAAGTGTAACCGTGTTATCGAGTACAGGCAATTGAGGAAATTCATCACTTTCGTGACCTATCAACTTGTATTTTCCTTCTCCTGCAAATATCTCAATATTTGTCCCTTCAACGGAAATGGTGACAGGTAATTCCGAAAAAGTCTTCATGATTTCGAGCAGCATTTTGGCCGGAATAGCAACAATACCCGTGCTTTCTGCCATATCAGGTTTTACTGTCACGCTAATGGTTGTTTCGAGATCTGACGCGGTAATGCGCAAATTTTCATGATTCAATTCAAAAAGAAAATCTTCTAAAATGGGGAGTGTGTTATTGGTGGTAAGTACTCCGCTGATTTTTTGAAGACCTCTCAATAATACTGTACTTGATATAATAAACTTCATAGTGAATGGATTTTACTGTTCTCTTTTATTGATTTCGAAGTGAGTAAAAATAAAAAAATATCCTGAACACAACAGGCCTACTTTATAAAATCTTTTTGAGGTTGTCGGCAGACTTCAAAAATACTAAAAAAAACCATTGACATGACACTAAATTAAACGTTCTAACTTTGCCACTATTAATGAATAATCCTGTTGAAACCCCTTTCATTTTTTACTTGATTCTTTTAGGATGAAGGAATGAATCCATTCCGAAAAGTCTTTTACCTGGCCTCCATTTCGCGGATAAAATCAACCACCTTGCGCTTTGTTGAAATAACAAACTCATAATATTGGGTATCGCTGTTCTGATTCAGAATGCGTTTTTCAGGCTTTAGTGTCTCCAGTTTTTCGTTGAAGGCAGCATCGGAACTCAAAACTTGCATAATCCCATTTTTATAAGATAAAAAATACCAGGTCTCCGGTGATGGCTGGAGGTAAATGGTGACAGAACTACCGGCGACAGCCGGTTGTATTTGAATGTAACCATCCAGATATTTATTGATGGTTGCCCCGCCTAAATAACCCACACCAATTTTTCCGTTGGAATAGTAAGAACGCGAATCGCTATCCCAAACAAGTTTTAAATCTGAAAAAATAACCGACTGCTTTAAAAGATCGGGAAGTCTCCTGATTTGACCATAGAGAGCAAGCTCCTCAATAAACTCGGTAGGATCAACATCATTGGGCAGATTCTTTTGCAGGAACAAGGGGAAAATTTCTTTCGGATCGGTAATACCTGCGTTATACGATAACCTCAGGCTGTCAGTAATCATTCCCAATAATTTTTCATCAAAATAGAAGTTCATGGCCAAAACAACCTCCAAACGGGTAGAATCGGGAACAATGAGGTGCTCAAAATTACCCGTGACAGTGGCTTTTAACATGCTAAAGTCGAGACCAAGGTCCAGTATTCCCCTTCCATTCATGGTGCAAGTTTCTGTTTCAAGCACAATGTTATCAGGAAGAAGTTTCTTCTTTCCTCCATTAATGCGCTGCCCTACAACGAAGCTATGGCTCAGGGTATCAAAAACCAACTGCCCTTTGGCACTCATCAACAACCTGTCGTTTTCATTTCGTAAAGGTTGAAACGCGAGGGAGTAATATTTTCGGAATTCATCGGAATAAGCCAATCCAAAATAAATTTTTCTGCCATCCTGATCATAGGTATCATCTGCAAGATTAAAAACGATGTCATCGGGGTTAAGCATTTGATTAAAAGCCACCCAATTGTTATAATTGAGTACGCATTCCTGATTAAGGCGGTATCCTCCC
>PCUL01000420.1:2831-3647 GCA_002771745.1 Bacteroidetes bacterium CG18_big_fil_WC_8_21_14_2_50_41_14 | reverse complement strand
CCAATTGACAACATTATCAGGCGTTGAAGGTTTAACGACGGTAAACGATGGGTTGTTTATAAACAGCAATTTTGAATTAGAAAATGTTTACGGGCTTAACAATGTTACCCTGGTAGGTGGCAAACTGATGATTAAAGCGAATAACAAATTAACCACTTTGAACGGACTTGGAAATATAGCTGCAGAATCAATCGACAGCATTAATATTTCCGGAAACCTGATGCTTTCAACATGCCATGTTCAAAGTGTTTGCGATTTTATTGCCACACCTGATGCTGTTGTATACATCGTTGATAATGCTGAGGGTTGCAACAATGAAACAGAAGTTGATTCAGCATGTCAGTCATTAAATGTACCGGAATTGAAGTTTGGCGATTACTATTCAATCTACCCCGTCCCTGCGCATGATAAACTACAAATATCGGTCCTCAATGGTGCGGTAATGAACAGCATCACTGTATATAACCAATTTGGGCAAAAAGTGATTTTTATAAAACCTACCGGCACAAGCATTGATATTTCAGGACTTAATCCGGGGTTGTACATCATTGAAATACAGGATAATAAGAACAAATTACGCGGGAGGTTTATAGTCAGGTAACATTAACTTTTTAAATAACGATTAATCCTAATTTAAAACGCTTTCAAAATGAATAAAGTAATATAGGCACTTGCTAAGCAATCAAAATCTTTCTTCGAAAATGATTTTGGGAAGTTGCGATCTCCAAACTGGCACTCTTTTGCAATACTTGCTTTAATGCAATCAGGCTGTTGGCATGCGTTACGCTATCGCTAAACATGTGCCAGTTAAGGCCA
>PCUL01000420.1:0-2801 GCA_002771745.1 Bacteroidetes bacterium CG18_big_fil_WC_8_21_14_2_50_41_14 | reverse complement strand
CAACGTATCATTACGATGAATTTAACAGGTTAGAAACCATTCGTGATTTAGACAACAATGTGATTAAGCAATTAGATTATCATTATCAGGAATAGAACGTCTTGCAATAAAGCAAACTTAAAGGCAGAAAAGATGAAAAGAATTATATCCATAATATTATTTTGTTTTGCAACAATGCAGTTGATTTCCCAGGACAGGACTGATTTCTACGATTATAATTATATCAGAACATTCATACCTATAAGAAACAATGCAGACACAGCTGTGCCCCTACATGGTCAGATTGATTATGAAAATGAGTGGAGTGAACAGGTTAGCTATTTTGACGGGCTTGGCCGCCCGATGCAGGACCTTCAAGTGGCGGCATCTCCTATAGGTTGGGACATTATACAGCCCTATATTTATGATAATTCGGGAAGGCTGACACGCGAATATCTTCCTTACACATATCCTCAAGTTAGTGGAAACACGCCGGGTGCCTTCCGGGACAGGGCTATAATTGAGCAAAAGTATTTTTATCAGGCAACTATTCAGGAAAACCCAAATTACACTTTTGCTGAAAAGAGCTTCGATGGTTCTCCTTTGAACAAAGTCTTGAAACAGGGATTTGCCGGTGAGCCCTGGAATATGACTGATGGCAGGGTTATGGAGTCCGCTTATTCAACCAATAGTGAGAACTATGAAGTCTTTTTTTTGTCGGTAACGGATAATGGGGTGCTAAGTAAAGAAGGTTTTTATCCTGCCACAAAGTTACACAAAACCATAACAAAAGATGAGAACCACAATTATACAACAGTATATGCTGATTTCTCAAACAGGACATTGTTGCAGGTGAGTTCAGGAAGCGGGATCAGTTTCTCTACGTATTATGTATATGATGACCTTGGCAATTTACGTTATGTATTACCCCCTTTGACAACTGTTCAGATACAAAATGCCTCCATCTCCGAAACTTTTAATTTGGAAACGAGTTGGGTACAACAGCTTTGCTATTATTATGAATATGACAAAAAAGGCCGGATGATAAAAAAGAAGTTGCCGGGCAAGGACATCGAATTCATGATTTACGATGAGCGGAACAGATTGGTCTTAACCCAGGATGGAAACCTGCGTGCCGCCAACAACTGGCTGTTTACAAAGTATGATGCGTTTAACCGGCCTATTATCACTGGTAGTTATCAGAATAATGCAGCCATTGGACAACCTGCCATGCAAGACCTGGTTGATAATGTTACAACTTTTTTTGAAACATTTAGCTCTGGGGACTTTTTTGGGTATACCAATATCGCCTTCCCTGATATCGAAAGCCTGAATTGTAAGGTGAACACCGTTAGTTTTTACGACAATTACAAATATTACGAAGCACAATCTGAAAGCTTTAAAAAGTTGTATTCGTTTAACGAGGCAGAAATTGATTTCATTTTTTTGAAAGACAATAAAACAAAGGGCCAAATTACCACCACCATGGTCCGTACACTGCCAACAGACCAAATTGTGGATGCCAATACCGATGAGTGGCAGTTCACGTTGTATTATTACGACAAATATGGTAATGCAATCCAATCCATTAAAACTATTGCCTTTAGGGGAGTTGAAATCGTTTCAAATAAATTCAACTTTACCCGTCAGTTACTCGCCTCGCGCGATCACCTGGTATTTGCTTCAGACCGAACGTCCGAATCAATCTCTACGCTCCAAAAATTCACCTACGACCGTGCAGGGCGGATGTTAAACACCACGCACCAGGTAAATGAAGATACACTTGTAAACCTGTGTGGCCAGGTTTACGATGAGCTTGGCAGGCTGAAAACCAAGAAACTGCACAAGCCTGAATCAGGCCTTGCATGGGCCCAGCAAATCGGGTACCGCTACAACGTGAGAAACTGGTTGACCGGTATTAACAACGACTTATTCTCGCTTACCCTTGGATATAACGAAACGCAAGGCACGCCACAGTATAATGGCAATATTTCTGAAATGTTCTGTCAATCTCCTTCATATGATATGTATTTATTTACTTATGATGGATTAAACAGGTTGACTAAAGCTACACACCCCGTTGGTGGTGCTTATGGCACAAGTTACAGTTATGACAAAAACGGGAACATACTCAAATTATTCCGTGCAGGCATCGACAGCCTGTCCTATGCATATAAAGGAAACCAGCTTGCCAGTGTTAATGATGTGCTGGATGACCAATGCCAGAACAACG
Organism: Bacteroidetes bacterium CG18_big_fil_WC_8_21_14_2_50_41_14; assembly: GCA_002771745.1. Lineage (GTDB taxonomy): Bacteria > Bacteroidota > Bacteroidia > Bacteroidales > F082 > UBA6244. The sequence goes on along the minus strand of PCUL01000420.1, from coordinate 589 downwards.
GCTTTACCGATGATGGCTTTTTTGAACTGACCGAGTATGCTTACGATAACAATGGAAACATGCTGGTGGACCTGAACAAACAAATTTCATTGGTAACCTACAACTACCTCAACCTGCCCAATCAAATTAACATTGTCCGCAAGGGTGATTTTGACAATATCCTGTATCAATATGATGCTACCGGGCAAAAGTTGATCAAACAAACAAAAGTTAATGGCCGGGTGATCACCACAACCCATTATATTGGTAACTTTGTCTTCGAAAATGGTGCATTAAAGCATATAATAACCAGCGAAGGGCTGGTGGAGCCAATGGGAGGGAAAATGGTTTACCAGTATTTTATAAAAGACCATTTGGGGAATAACCGCGTTTTGTTTAACGGGGACAATCTTGTTTTGCAGCAAAACAGCTATTACCCCTTTGGAATGCTGGTGACCCCCCTGCGCGAAAACCGGGCCTATTACGATTACAACCGCTACCTCTACAACGGCAAAGAGCTGCAGGATGACTTTGAGCTGGATTGGTATGATTATGGGGCGAGGTTTTATGACCCGGAACTGGGGAGGTGGCATGTGATTGACAATAAGGC
>PCUL01000400.1 GCA_002771745.1 Bacteroidetes bacterium CG18_big_fil_WC_8_21_14_2_50_41_14 | reverse complement strand
CGCTGTTGAATGTCATCATTGGTGCCTTTGGCGGCGGTGGAGCTGCCATGGAACATGAAGAAGGAAATATCAGGGAAATTACGCTGTCGGATGCCGCCGTATTGCTCAACTATTCACAAAAAGTAGTGATTGTTCCCGGATACGGACTGGCTGTGGCACAGGCCCAGCACATCTGTCATGACCTGGATAAACTGCTCGAAAGCAAGGGGGTGGAAGTAAAATATGCCATCCATCCTGTGGCCGGTCGCATGCCCGGACACATGAATGTATTGTTGGCCGAAGCCGATGTGCCCTACGAAAAACTCATCGAAAGTGAACACATCAACCCCGATTTGCCCAACACCGATGTGGTGGTGGTGATTGGCGCCAACGACGTGGTAAATCCTGCTGCACAGGACGATCCTTCCAGTCCTATTTATGGCATGCCGATTGTGAACGCGCGCGCTGCTAAAAACATCATCGTGATGAAACGGGGCATGGGCAAAGGGTATGCTGCCATCGAGAATTACCTGTTCTTTAACGATAAAACCCGCATGTTGTTTGGTAATGCCAAGGATACGTTGCAGGCGTTGGTTGCAGAGATCAAAGAGCTCTAAAGAAGAAAAAATCTTTTTTGAAGTTCGTCAGATTAACAATAGGTTAGTTTGACGGACTTTTTTTATTTAATTCAATGCACCTGTGTTGTTGAAAATTTGCCATTGGGTCGGTTGGAAAGGTATTTTTTTTATTTTTGGTCTTACAGTTTATAACCGTGCCATCCGGAGATCAGAAATGAAACTACATTCCGTGATGAAATAGATATAGCCTCCATGGAAACAATCAAATAATGACCTTAAAAAAGAAATTCCTTCAACCTCAAATAAAGTTTCTTGAAATTTCAAGGTCAAAGTTGGTTGTGGGTATCGTTCTAGGAATCACCTATTCATTTGCATTTTATTCATTTCTATATGTTTGCCGTGAAGTTTTTAGAGTTCTTTCTGTTGATTTCTATAGCGATATGTTCGTTTTATCAGATTCAGAAGTCAATTTTTATAACTTGTTCTTTGCCTTTATTTCAGTAATTTTTGGGCAGTCAGTTTGTTTTAATTTCTGGTTTGATAAACCAAGGGCGTTTCAGGATCGTTTCAATAGAAGGAGGTTATCAATAGTGAATGACCAACGGGTGTTGAATTGGTTTTTTTTGGATTGGTTTGCAAAAATGGGAGTGGTTTTCGGGATTATGTTTGTTTTGACACTTCATGGTGGACAGTATGTATTTAGTTTTTATCCAAAGTACAACTACATTTTCGTTCTGATTGTTATTGTCCTTTTCTTCCAAACCTGGAATACCCTCAGATGGACTTTTTTGAGAAGAAGTCTAAAATGGTTTCTACTGTCCATAGCAATACTTTCTGTTATTTCAGTGGGGTTGTCCAGGATAAATTTGATTGATTATAAGGCCCTTAATGATAATTTTCTTAAAAAGAATATCCAGTTTAATTATCAATTGTTGTTACCCGAGTCGGATATTTATCACAGAGTTGAAAGGCGCAGCTTGGTATTGAATCTTTTCGTTGTTCAGGACACCTCTTTATACAAACCCACTGAACCCATTATCATCATAGATAATCAGGTAGTTGGACTGGAAGGTGTGCGTACGAAAATTGAGAAATTTCAAGAGGGCATGCATGAATATGACAGAAGTATTTTTACGGTTCTAATCTTTATTAACCGGGATATTAAAATGGGGATTGTTAATCAACTGAAAAGTGAATTATCCAATTGTGGCGTTTCAAGAATAGCCTATGCTGTAGTACCCGTACATCCACTCTACGACCAACGTTATTATCAGGATATTGGCATGTATTTTCGACTGCAACGTAATAGAAATGAAAACTCACATGGCTCTTTTGTAACTGGTAAGCTGGATGAAAAGCAGAATATTATCGAAATTCACCAGTTAGAGATGGATTATTGTCTTGTTAAAGATTCTTTGGTTGACAATGAAAATGTGAAGGAGGTTGTGCAAAAGCTCATCCTTAAAAATTCGGATTACCTGATTAAATTCTATCTGAACGATCAGGTGATTTTCTCCTCATACCTGAAAGTTCTTACCTCCTGTCGAAGTGCTCTGTATGAGTTAAGAGATTATTATGCACAGAACAGATATTCAAAGAAATACGATGAGTTATTTATATCGGAAATCGATGAGGTGAACATGCACTACCCTTATCGGTTAATTGAATTCACCACGGAGAGGGAGACGGATTTGAAATCAACACATTAGATTTATGATGAACCTTAAATTTCAGATTAAAAAGAGGCGAATAAATTCATGGGAAAGAGAGGGCCAAATTTCAAAGTTAGTGCAGGCTTTGGAAAATGAAAGATATGACATCAAAATGCTGGTGGTTAGGGCACTGGGTGATTCGCGTGATAAATCGGTTCTGCCGGCTTTATTTGCCCACCTGAACGACTATACCTATGAATTTCGACTTGAAGTTGAAAAGGCATTGCTTAAATTGGATCCTTCTTCAGCCACCATTCAGCAAATTAAGACATTAAATGAAGAAAGTGTCAAAGCCAACCGCGAGAAACCCGCCAACCATACAATTGAAGAAATAGATAAACAACTGTATAGCTTTAAAGGCCGTTTCAATGGCAATATTCAGTTAACCAAAATGATAAAGGAAATGCTGAAAAAGCCGATGAGGTGGTGAGGGTAGAATCGGGAGAAAATAAAGTTCTGTATATTCTATTATTTTTTCGACACTTACTCCGGCCTAATGAACGAAACATTGGGTTTCGTAGAATAATTAGTGTAGTCAAATGTTTATATTCTTCCCTCATGTAAATCCCATATTGGGAA
>PCUL01000404.1:10183-22829 GCA_002771745.1 Bacteroidetes bacterium CG18_big_fil_WC_8_21_14_2_50_41_14 | reverse complement strand
AAGTACACTTGTTTTTCTTCTTTACAAGTGGTTTCTAAAATATTATTTCATTATTTTTTTCCGGGACTGGTTAACAATTAGTTAATGAGGGAAATGAATTTAGAAAAGAGGGAAATAATTATCGGATCTGTTAATTTGATCCTCCAAAACCTCATTTTTGACTTTATACCATTCAAATTTCGTAATTATTTAGCTGCTCTGTTTTTAACCATAAATTTAGTCTCAATTCCTTTTCACCCCCTGCCTACCGGTAGGCAGGGGGTGAAAATTCAGGGAAATGTTGATTTGAGGATTAATTTAATACTGCTGCTAAATAATTACCAAATTTCATCAATAAAAAAGCTTCTCCACCCAAAATGAGGATAAAGAAGCTTGACAAAAAATGATTTATTCAATTCTTATTTCAGATACTTAAAGTTTTTACCAGGATACACAGCCGTATCGCCCAACAATTCTTCAATACGCATGAGCTGATTGTATTTTGCAATGCGATCGGTGCGACTAGCAGATCCGGTCTTGATCTGTCCGGTATTCAAAGCCACTGACAGATCAGCAATGGTAACATCTTCAGTTTCGCCTGAGCGATGACTTATCACGGAAGTATAACTGTTTCGTGTTGCCATATTAACTGCGTCAATGGTTTCGGTCAGGGTACCAATTTGGTTTACCTTTATTAATATGGAGTTGGCAACACCTTTGTCAATACCTTCTTGCAACCTTTTTGTGTTGGTAACGAAAATATCATCGCCTACCAACTGAATTCTTTTGCCCATCTTGTCAGTCATCAGCTTCCAACCTGACCAGTCATCCTCCGCCATGCCATCTTCAATTGAGATGATAGGGTATTTTTTTATCCAATTATCCCAATAATCAACCATTTCAGCAGGAGTTAGCTTCTCCCCGGTTGACCATTTCAGATGATATACATTTTCATCGGGCAAATAGAATTCGGATGCAGCGGGATCGAGAGCAATAAAAATATCTTCACCGGCTTTATAACCAGCTTTATCAATTGCTTCAAGAATCACTTTTACCGCTTCCTCATTTGATTTCAAATTAGGGGCAAATCCGCCTTCATCGCCAACATTGGTGGCATGACCAGCCTTTTTAAGAACTGCTTTAAGATGATGAAATACCTCGGCTCCCATCTGAATGGCTTGGGTAAAATTACGAGCTCCTATGGGCATAATCATGAATTCCTGAAAATCAATGCTGTTGTCGGCATGTGATCCCCCATTCAGGATATTCATCATTGGAATAGGGAGGGTTCTGGCATTAACTCCTCCAATGTATCTAAATAGCTGTTGACTTGTGGCCTGAGCAGCGGCATGTGCCACAGCCAATGATACACCAAGAATAGCATTAGCACCCAGCTTGGCTTTGTTGGGAGTTCCATCAATTTCGATCATGCGCTGATCAATTTCAGCCTGATCAGTAACATAATAACCATTTAATTCTTCAGCAAGAATGTTGTTGACATTCTGAACTGCTTTTAACACCCCTTTTCCAAGAAAAAACTTTTTGTCCCCATCACGTAATTCAACAGCTTCGTGTACACCTGTTGAAGCCCCTGATGGAACAGCAGCTCTGCCAATAATACCTGAAGTAGTATATACTTCTACTTCTACAGTTGGGTTTCCTCTGGAATCCAGGATCTGTCTTCCATGAATACTTTGTATCTGACTCATAACTTTAATTTAATAATTATGATGCAAAAGTATATAAAAAAAACTGCCCAAATAAACAAAAGAGGTGCTGGAAAATTCCAACACCTCTTTATTTTTACAAACGTCAACCATTATGGATCAAATGTACACTTTAGATTCATTTAAATCGATTGCACCGTTCTACAGCTTACTATTCGGATTTTTCTTCTTCAGTAGTGGTGGCTTCCGGAGCCTCTACTTTAACCTCTTCAGCCGGAACAGTCGCTGCCGTTTTACTTCCACCCCGACGACGACGCGTTGTTTTGGTCTTTGCGCCAGATTTTTCAATCAGAAGCAACTCATTGAAGTCAACTAATTCCATCATGGCCATATCGGCATTATCGCCCAAACGTTTACCAAGCTTGATCACCCGGGTATAGCCACCCGGACGGTTTCCGACTTTAGTAGCTATTTCGCGGAACAATTCTGCAACAGCCACTTTGTCTTGTAATAGGCTAAATACAGTACGACGTGAATGTGTTGTGTCGTCCTTTGATCGGGTAATTAATGGCTCAACATACGATCTCAACTCTTTGGCTTTAGCAACCGTAGTTGTAATTCTCTTGTGCATAATCAAGGAAGTCGCCATGTTCGACAACATTGCTTTTCTGTGTGCTGGTGTTCTTCCTAAATGATTAAAACTTTTTCTATGTCTCATCTCGCTTAATCCTTATCTAATTTAAATTTTGCTATATTCATACCGAATTCCAGGCTCTTGCTTTCAACAAGCTGATCCAACTCAGCAAGCGATTTCTTTCCAAAATTCCTGAATTTCAATAAATCATTTCTATTGTAGGCTACAAGTTCGCCAAGTGTTTCTACATCAGCTGCTTTCAGACAGTTTAATGCCCTAACCGACAAATCAAGGTCGACCAACCTGGATTTCAGCAATTGGCGAATGTGCAGCGTGTTTTCATCAAATTCTTCATTAACCGATCTCTCTTCAGTTTCCAGAGTAATACGCTCATCAGAAAACAGCATGAAGTGATGGATTAAAATTTTAGCCGCCTCTTTTAATGCATCCTTAGGATGTATTGAGCCATCGGTTAAAATATCAATCACCAATTTTTCATAGTCCGTTTTTTGTTCAACCCGATAGTTTTCGACGTGGTATTTCACATTTTTAATTGGAGTATGAATGGAATCAATAGCCACAGTACCAAGCAAGGCTTCCGGATCGGCATTTTCTTCAGCCGGAACATAGCCTCTTCCTTTGGAAATGGTTAGTTCAAGGCTTAGCTTCACCGTTGGGTCGAGATGGCAGATGACCTCTTCAGGGTTCAGCACCTGAAAAACAGAGAGGAACTTATTGATGTCGCCAGCTTTGAATACCTCCTGATCACCAATGATGATATTGATTTTTTCGCTATTCTCGTTTTGAATTTGCTGTTTAAAGCGGATTTTTTTGAGATTTAGTACGATTTCGGTTACGTCTTCTACTACTCCCTTAATCGTGGAAAACTCATGAACAACACCGTCAATTTTGACAGATGTTATAGCAAATCCTTCGAGCGAAGAAAGCAAAATTCTTCTCAGGGCATTGCCAATGGTGATTCCGAAACCAGGTTCCAGGGGTCTAAATTCAAATATCCCATGAAACTCATCAGCGCCGTTCATCACTACCTTATCGGGCTTTTGAAATGCTAAAATTGCCATAATATATCTCTAGCTATTAGTTATCAGTAAATGAGTAAATGTTATTTGGAGTACAACTCAACGATGAGCTGTTCTTTAATGTTTTCAGGGATTTCTTCACGTGCTGGTAAATTCAAGAACCTACCTTGCATTTTTTGACGATCCCATTCCAGCCAGCTATAGCTTTTGTGTGCGCTTTGCAGCGATTCATTAATAGCTACGAGACTTTTTGATTTTTCGCGCACGCCAACGATATCACCTTCCTTACATAGGTAACTTGGGATGTTCAAAACATGACCGTTAACAGTAATATGCCGGTGCGACACCAATTGACGAGCTCCTGATCGAGTGGGTGCGATACCAAGTCTAAATACCGTGTTGTCGAGACGTGATTCGATGAACTTTAATAGGTTTTCGCCAGTAATACCTCTTTTATGCGAAGCAAGCTTAAAAATATTGCGAAACTGACGTTCAAGAATTCCATAAGTATATTTCGCCTTTTGTTTTTCCTGAAGCTGAATACCATATTCAGATTGCTTTTTTCTTTTTTTTGCTGCGCCATGCTGCCCCGGAGGAAACGCCTTTTTATCAAGGTATTTGTCCGCTCCGAAAATCGGTTCATTAAATTTGCGTGCGATTCTGGATTTTGGTCCGATGTATCTTGCCATTTTTTAGATAATTTGTCGTTAAACGTTTGCGATTAGTGATTATACCCTTCTTCTCTTGGGGGGACGGCATCCATTGTGTGGCAATGGGGTCACATCCATAATTTCGGTCACCTCAATTCCAGAAGAATGTATGGTACGAATGGCTGACTCTCTTCCAGAGCCAGGTCCTTTAACAAACACTTTCACTTTGCGCAATCCAAGATCATAGGCTACTTTAGAGCAATCCTGAGCTGCCATCTGAGCTGCATAGGGTGTATTTTTCTTGGAGCCTCTGAATCCCATTTTTCCAGCAGACGCCCAGGAAATAACCTGGCCACCCTCATTGGTTAATGACACGATAATGTTATTAAACGATGCTTGAACATAGGCCCTTCCAATGGGGTCGATCTTCACAACTCTTTTCTTTGTACTTCTGGTCCTTTTTGCCATAATTCTGTAACTAGACTATGATATAAAATTTATTTACTATTTGGTAGCTTTCTTCTTGTTAGCAACGGTTTTCTTTCGTCCTTTACGGGTACGGGCATTGTTCTTGGTAGTTTGGCCACGAAGTGGTAAACCCAAACGATGCCTGATTCCCCTGTAAGTTCCGATATCCATCAACCTTTTGATATTGGTTTGGGTTTCTGAACGCAATTCCCCCTCTACTTTAAGGGCACTTATAATATTACGGATTGTATTTTGTTCATCATCCGTCCAGTCCTGGGCTTTTGTATCCCAATTGATACCAGCCTCGGTTAAAATCTTCTGAGCCGTATTGTGACCTATACCGTAGATATAAGTCAACGCGATCTCACCTCTCTTGTTATTTGGGATGTCTACTCCTGCAATTCTAGCCATAATTTATCTTTTAATTTTAATACGACCCCAGGTTACCCTTGTCTTTGTTTAAACTTGGGATTTTTTTTGTTAATAACATACAATCTCCCTTTACGACGTACAATGATGTCCTCGGGTGTTCTTTTTTTGATAGATGCTCTTATTTTCATTGTTGCTACTATTTATATCTAAATGTGATTCTCCCTTTTGATAAATCGTATGGTGACATTTCCAACTTCACACGGTCGCCGGGAAGTATTTTAATATAATGCATACGCATCTTCCCGGAAATATGAGCTGTAATTACATGACCATTCTCAAGTTCTACCCTAAACATGGCATTACCCAAAGATTCGACTACAGTACCATCTTGCTCAATCGACTGTTGTTTAGCCATATAAGTTCATATTTTTTTTAATTACTTCTTCAATATATTCAAACGTTGACAGAACATCAGACTTGCCATCCCTCACGACTACATCGTGTTCAAAATGTGCAGAATGTTTCCCATCTGCAGTTCGTATTGTCCAGCCATCTTTATCCTGGGATATTTCCTTTACACCCAGATTAACCATAGGCTCAATGGCCAAACACATTCCTGATTTCAACTTTACGCCGGTACCTTTTCGTCCATAATTAGGTACTTCAGGTTTTTCGTGAAGATGTCTGCCTAACCCATGTCCTACTAATTCGCGAACAACTGAGTAGCCAAAACCTTCAACATAATTCTGAACAGTGCTACCAATATCGCCGATCCGCTTTCCAGATACAGCCTGTTCAACGGCCAGCAGTAATGATTCTTTGGTTCGTTTCAATAATTCTGCATGTTCAACAAGGATTTCTCCAACACCAAACGTATACGCCGAATCTCCATAGAACCCATTCATAATGGTTCCGCAGTCAATTGAAACAATGTCACCTTCTTTAATCACCCTTTTTCCCGGAATGCCATGAACCACCTCATCGTTTATGGATATACATAAACTACCCGGAAATCCACCATATCCTTTAAACCCTGGTACGGCACCATGATCGCGGATAAAGGTTTCAGCAACCTGATCCAAATCGATGGTTAAAACACCGGGCCGCAGTATGCGGGCCACCTCAGCTAAAGTTTTTCCAACAAGTAAAGAACTCTGTCTTAATAATTCAACCTCTTCGTCAGTTTTAAAATAAATCATCTAACGAAAGTATTTTTACATGCTAAATGTTGATGACCGTCCTTTAATACGACCTGATTTTGTCAGTCCGTCATAATGACGCATCAATAAATAGCTTTCAATTTGTTGCAATGTATCGAGAACAACACCCACTAAAATAAGCAGTGAAGTTCCTCCGTAAAATTGTGCAAATCCACTGTTTACTCCTGCTATTTGAGCAAATGCCGGCATAATAGCAATAATACCAAGAAAAACGGAACCAGGCAAGGTAATTCTCGATAAAATGTTATCAAGATATTCTGCCGTTTTTTTACCAGGTTTTATCCCGGGTATAAAACCGCCGTTCTTTTTAAGGTCATCGGCCATCTGATTCGGGTTGATAGTAATGGCAGTATAAAAGTAGGTAAACAAGATAATCATGATGAAGAAAGTGAAATTATACCAGAATCCGGTATAGTCCGCGAAAGCGGCCGCGAATCCTGATAATGATTCTGACTGTGCAAAACCAATCAAGGTAATAGGCAGAAACATGATAGCCTGTGCAAAAATGATCGGCATTACTCCAGCCGAATTTACTTTTAAGGGCAAATATTGACGAACACCTCCGTATTGTTTGTTACCTACGATTCGTTTCGCGTACTGAATGGGTACACGTCGTGTTCCCTGGACCAACAAAATGGTAAATAGAACCACAAACATAAGTATTACCAGTTCTACAAGGAAGTATACAAGTCCTCCACCAAGTGCTCCCATCTTAGAAACAAACTCCTGAACAAGTGAGCCGGGTAGTCGGGCAATGATACCAATCATAATGATTAGGGAAATTCCATTGCCAATACCTTTATCCGTAATTTTTTCTCCTAACCACATGACAAACAGCGTACCTGCTATCAGGATGATGGTTGAACTCAGCCAAAAAAAGAATGGAGGAGTTGCAACAGCAGCACTGAAAGGCGTAATAGCCTCTGCCGGGAGTTGTGATACCAGGTTAGCTATATAACCGGGAGCCTGCAAACCAACAATAATGACAGTGAGGTAACGGGTTATCTGGTTAATTTTACGACGTCCACTTTCGCCTTCACGTTGCAAACGCTGGAAATAAGGAATAGCCATTCCCAACAATTGGATCACAATGGAGGCAGAAATATAGGGCATAATACCCAATGCAAAAATAGAAGCATTGGAAAATGCACCACCTGAAAACATATTCAATAATCCCATTAAGCCACCACTACCTTGTTGCTGGAGGTTTGCCAACATATTGGGGTCCACGCCAGGCAAGGTAATAAAGGATCCCAATCTGTAAATCAGAATAATCCCAAGGGTGTAAAGAATGCGGTTTCTTAATTCCTCAATCTTATTTATGTTCCGTAAGGTTTCGAATAATTTTTTCATTCAAAATTAAATTTTAGTAGCTGTTCCACCTTGTGCTTCAATGGCACTTTGAGCAGTTTTTGTAAAACTGTGAGCCGTTACATCAAGTTTTGCCTTGAGTTCACCCATGCCTAATATTTTCACCAGATCTTTTTTAGCTACAATGCCATGTTCAATCAACACTTGTTGATTGATCACTTCAAGATTTTTTTCTTCAGCCAGTTTTTGCAAGACGCAAATATTAACACCCCGGTATTCGACTCTATTGATATTTTTAAAACCAAATTTAGGTACGCGCCGATACAATGGCATCTGTCCACCTTCAAAACCGGGTTTACGTTTATAACCAGATCTTGATTGGGCACCTTTATGACCTTTAGTAGAAGTACCTCCACGTCCGGAACCCTGTCCTCGTCCTATCCTTTTTCTGTTCCTAACAGAACCTTCTGCAGGTTTAAGATTGCTTAAATCCATCGTTATCGTTATTAAATTTCTTCTACTTTCAACAAATGTTTTACTTTATCAATCATACCAAGGATTTGTGGAGTAGCCACATGTTCTTTGGGATTGTTCAGCTTTTTTAAACCAAGGGCTGCAAGTGTAAGCCTTTGCCTTTTAGGGCGGTTTATAGCGCTACGAGTTTGAGTAATTATCACTTTTTTCATCGTGTCGATTCTTTTCTTATCCGTTAAATACTGTATCTAATTCAACACCGCGAACCTGGGCTATTGTAAAGGGATCTCTGAGTTTAGACAAAGCATCAATGGTAGCTTTTACTACAGAGTGAGGATTTGATGATCCTTTGGACTTTGCCAATACATCAGTAACTCCAACACTTTCGAGGACGGCGCGCATAGCACCTCCGGCGATAACACCCGTACCGGCCGAAGCTGGCTGTATATAAACCCTGGCACCACTGTATTTACCAATTTGTTCGTGAGGAACTGTACCTTTCATTACAGGCACTTTAATCAAATGCTTTTTGGCATCGTCAATACCTTTTGCAATGGCAGAAGTAACTTCTTTTGCCTTTCCCAAGCCATAACCAACCACACCGTTTTCGTTACCTACGACGACGATAGCTGAAAAGCTGAAAGTACGGCCCCCTTTAGTTACTTTAGTTACTCTCTGTATGCTCACCAGCCGATCTTTAAATTCAATTTCGCTGGATTTTACACGTTTAATGTTCGCGTTCGCCATAATACCTTAAAATTTTAGTCCCCCTAATCTGGCAGCTTCAGCTAACGATTTCACTCTGCCATGATACAAATAACCATTTCTGTCAAAAACTACTGTAGTGATACCGGCTGCCTGGGCTTTCTCAGCAATTTTCTTTCCAACCGCGGCAGCTTGCCCGATTTTAGTAATTTTATTTTCAGCAACATCGCTTTCGCGTGATGATGCAGCCAATAAACTATTCCCAGTGCTATCGTCAATAAGTTGAACATAGATTTGTTTGTTACTTCTATGTACACTCATTCTTGGTCTATCAGGAGTACCAATAACAGTCTTCCTGATTCTCATCTTGATCCGCAATCTGCGATAGGTTTTTTTATTTTTTGTATTCATTATTTAACGTTTTAACCTGTTAAGTATGAGAATTTTACTTCTTTTCACCAGCTTTACCAGCCTTTTTCCTCAACACCTCGCCTTGGAACTTAATACCTTTACCCTTGTAAGGTTCAGGTTTGCGCAGTGATCTAATCTTAGCAGCCACTTGTCCGAGTAGCTGTTTATCGATAGAAGAGAGTTTGATCTGTGGGAGTTTACCTCTCTCAACCAATGTTTCAACTTTTACTTCCGGGGGAAGTTCCATAAATATATGGTGCGAATATCCAAGAGACAACTCGAGAATTTGCCCTTTTGCTTCGGCCTTATATCCTACACCAACTAATTCCTGAACCAATTTATAACCTTCTGAAACTCCGATGACCATGTTGTGGATCAGCGAACGGTACAACCCGTGCTTGGCCTTATGGTCAAGTTCCTCTGAAATACGGTGCAGTTCGATTTGCCCATCGTTTACCTTTAAGGTGATGGCGGAATCCATTTGTTGTTCGAGTTGCCCAAGTTTTCCTTTGATGGTAACCAGATTACTGTCCGAAACCTGCACTTCGACTCCTTTTGGGATACTAATTGGTAATTTTCCTATTCGTGACATTGATCTTTCTCCTCTATTAACTTACATAACAAATAACTTCACCACCCACGTTTAGTTTTCTGGCTTCCTTATCGGTAATTACACCTTTTGAGGTAGATAAGATAGCCACACCTAAACCATTAATTACCCGTGGAAGTTCGGTTGCATTTTTATACTGGCGAAGTCCAGGTTTTGAAATGCGTTCGAGGCTTCTGATAGCTGGTAATTTAGTTACCGGGTGGTATTTCAGGGCAATTTTAATGTTGCCTTGCACGTCGTTATCCTCAAATTTATAATTCAGGATATATCCTTTTTCAAAAAGGATTTTGGTAATATTCTTTTTTAGATTCGAAGCAGGAACTTCTACCATGCGGTGTTTGGCTGCAACGGCATTCCTGATTCTGGTCAAATAGTCTGCAACTGGATCGGTTATCATCTGACAATTCTTTTAAATTCGTTAATTTACCAACTGGTTTTCTTTATACCCGGGATCAAGCCTGCAAGTGCCATTTCCCTAAAGTTAATACGTGAGATGCCAAATTGTCTCATGTAGCCTTTCGGTCGGCCGGTAAGCTGGCAACGGTTATGCAATCTAACTGGTGAAGCATTGCGGGGTATTTTTTGTAATCCCTCATAATCGCCAGCCTTTTTAAGTATAGCACGCCTTTCGGCATATTGTTCAACCATTCGTTGTCTTTTACGCTCACGCGCTTTCATCGACTCTTTTGCCATGAGTAATTATATTTTTTGATGTTTAAACGGTAATCCAAATTCTTTCAAGAGTGCATAAGCTTCGGCATCGGTTTCTGCAGAAGTAACAATGGTAATGTCCATACCATTAATTTTTGAAACTTTATCGATGTCTATTTCAGGGAAAATAAGCTGTTCGGTAATTCCAAATGAATAGTTTCCACGGCCATCAAAGCCTTTATCGCTAATCCCGTTGAAATCCCTGACACGGGGAAGTGAAACAGCAACCAATCTGTCGAGGAACTCGTACATTTTTTTGCCACGCAGGGTTACCCTTACGCCGATTGCATTTCCTTTTCTAAGTTTAAAGTTCGACACGTCACGTTTTGAAATGGTAGGAACTGCTTTCTGACCTGTAATGGCCGTCATTTCGTTGATACCTGTTTCAATCATCTTTTTATCTGTCAGGGCACCACTTATACCCTGATTCAGGGCAATTTTAAGTACCCTTGGAACCTGCATAACAGTTTTATAACCAAACTGTTCGGTTAAAGCTGGGATAATTTCCTCGCTATACTTTTTTCTTAATCTAGGTTGATCATTCATTATTTAATAGCCTCCCCTGTTTTTTTTGAGATACGAATTTTTTTTCCGGTTTTTTCATCGACTTTATAGCCTATACGGGTTGGTGTTCCGGATTTATCCATGATCATCAGGTTTGAAACATGCACCGAAGCTTCCTGTTTCAGGATACCACCTTTGGGATTCTTAGCACTGGGTTTAGCATGTTTGGATGCCAGGTTTACGCCTTCCACAATAGCTCTTTCTTTTTCGATATCTACGACCAAAACCCTGCCATTCTGTCCCTTGTTGTTACCGGCAATGACTTTTACGTTATCCCCTTTTTTTATTTGCAACTTAGCCATAACTAAATCTCCTTGGTTGGTTAAAGCACTTCAGGTGCCAGTGATACAATTTTCATATACTGCTTTTCGCGTAGTTCACGAGCAACAGGTCCAAAGATACGGGTACCCATCATTTCGCCGGCGGTATTAAGCAATACAACAGCATTATCATCGAAACGAATATAGGATCCATCGTTTCTGCGAATTTCTTTTTTAGTTCTAACCACCACAGCTTTAGAAACAGCACCTTTCTTGATGGTTCCCGATGGAATAGCGCTCTTTACTGCCACTACCACCTTGTCACCAATGGAGGCATAGCGGCGGTTAGTTCCGCCCAGTACTCTGATACAGAGGACTTCTTTTGCTCCGCTGTTATCTGCAACAGCCATTCTTGATTCTTGTTGTATCATGGTTATTTAGCTCTTTCAATGATTTCTACTAGTCTCCAGTTCTTATTTTTGCTTAACGGACGGGTTTCCATAATGCTCACGGTATCACCGATGTTGCAATCATTTTTTTCGTCGTGGGCAATGAACTTGGTGGACAATTTGATGAATTTGCCGTAAACAGGATGTTTAACACGGCGTTCTATCCGAACCACTATGGATTTATCCATCTTGTTGCTCACTACGATGCCGGTTCTTTCTTTCCTTAGGTTTCTCTTTTCCATCGTATGATTACTTTTTATTTTTTTCAGCAATAGTTCTAATCCTCAGTTCGGTTTCCAAACGGGCAATCGCTTTTCTGTTGGCTTTGATATCATTTGGGTTTTCCAATGGGGAAACCGCATGATTGAGCTTCAGACGCGTAATGCGTTTCCGTTCTTCTTCGAGTCTTTCGATAATATCGGTAGTGCTTAACTCTTTTACGACCTCTTGTTTCATCTTACAATTTATTTTCTTCAGTAAAATCTCTACGTACAACAAACTTAGTAATAACAGGCAGTTTTTGGGCAGCCAATCGCATGGCCTCCTTTGCAACCTGTAATGGCACACCTTCTGCTTCGAAAAGGATACGACCGGGAGTAATACGGGCCACAAAATATTCAGGGGCACCTTTTCCTTTACCCATACGAACCTCAGCGGGTTTTTTGGTGACGGGTTTATCGGGGAAAATCCTGATCCAAATCTGACCTTCACGTTTCATATAACGCGTAACAGCTTGACGTGCAGCTTCAATCTGCCGACCTGTGAGCCATGCTTGTTGCATGGTTTTTATTCCGAAACTTCCGAAAGCCAGCTCGTGACCCCTTCCGGAGTTACCTTTCATCTTTCCTTTTTGCTGCTTTCTGAACTTTGTTTTCTTAGGTTGTAACATGCCTATTATCCTTTATAAAATGAGTACTATGCTTCTGCTACCTTCTTCTTCTTTGACGACCTGCATTGGTATTTTTCGCAGGTGCTGCGGTTCTTTGGTTACTTCCACCCACGGTAACAGCAACTAATTCTGGTTTTCCGTAAATCTCACCTTTAAATATCCAAACCTTAATACCTATTCTACCATAAGTAGTATGAGCTTCTACCAGCGCGTAATCAATATCTGCACGCAG
>PCUL01000404.1:0-10157 GCA_002771745.1 Bacteroidetes bacterium CG18_big_fil_WC_8_21_14_2_50_41_14 | reverse complement strand
CGATGTGTGCATCTAACTCAGGGCGTTTAATTTCAGAGATGTTGATCTGAACTTCTTTTCCGGTCAGTTTCTTCAATTCTTCCTTCAGCTTGTCCACTTCCTGACCGCCTTTACCTATGATGATTCCAGGACGGGCAGTATAAATAGTAACGGTAACCAACTTCAACGTACGTTCGATCATAATGCGCGATATTCCAGCCTTTGCCAGACGTGCATTCAGGTATTTTCTAATTTGATCATCCTCGACGAGTTTAGCTGCGAAGCTTTTCCCACCGTACCAGTATGAATCCCATCCTTTAATGATGCCTAACCTGAGTCCTATTGGATTAGTTTTTTGTCCCATTATAATCTAATTATCGCTGTTTTCGGTAATATTAACTTCATTCTTTTGCTCTTTCCGGCTGTCCAAAACAAGTGTTACATGATTTGATCTTTTTCTTACACGGTGAGCACGACCTTGCGGTGCCGGTTGAACACGTTTGAGCATTCTTCCGCCATCGACACTGAGTAGTTTTATAAACAGATGGTTATCTTCCACCTTGGCGCCTTCATTTTTCACTTCCCAATTAGAAATGGCTGAACGTACTAGTTTATATAAACGTCCCGCAGCCTCATTTGGCATATGTTGCAATACAGGCAATGCTTTTTCAACATCCATTCCACGTACAAGGTCGGCCACAAGGCGCATTTTCCTTGGTGAAGTGGGCACATTGCGCAGACGAGCTACATAAAACGTTTTTTGTGCTTCTTTACGCTTTTCGGCACTGATATGTTTTCTAGATCCCATTATTCTACACTTTATTTTTTACCTTTATTCTTTTTTCCGGCATGTCCTCTGAACATTCGGGTTGGTGCAAATTCGCCCAGTTTATGTCCTACCATGTTCTCGGTAACATACACAGGGATAAATTTATTACCGTTGTGCACAGCTATGGTCTGGCCCACAAAATCGGGAGAAATCATTGAGGCTCTCGACCAGGTTTTTATCACGGTTTTTTTACCGGAGTCCACATTGGCCATTACCTTTTTATCGAGTTTAAGTTCGATGTAGGGTCCCTTTTTTAACGATCGGCTCATATTGATTCAATTAACGCTCAGTAATTATTTCTTTCTTCTTTCAATGATATACTTAGAGGAAGCCTTTTTAGGAGCTCGTGTGCGATAGCCCTTAGCGGGGATACCTTTACGCGAACGTGGATGACCTCCGGAAGCTCTTCCTTCACCACCACCCATTGGGTGATCGACAGGGTTCATGGCTACACCACGAACTCTTGGGCGATGACCCAGCCAACGGCTTCGTCCAGCTTTCCCGGATTTTTCCAATCCGTGATCCACATTTGAGACCATTCCTATGGTGGCTTTACAAGTTTGCAAAATCATTCGGGTTTCGCCTGAAGGCAATTTCAAAATTGCAAATTTACCTTCACGCGTCATCAACTGAGCGTATGATCCGGCACTTCTTGCCATTTTAGCACCTTGACCCGGACGTAGTTCAATGTTATGAATCACTGTACCGAAAGGAATTTCGCTTAGGTATAGTGTATTTCCCAAATCTGGTGATATACCATTTCCACTGTGAATTTCCTGACCTACTTTCAGGCCGTGAGGGGCTACGATATAACGCTTTTCCCCATCGGCATAATTGATTAACGCAATACGAGCTGTGCGATTAGGATCGTACTCTATTGTTTTAACTGTGCCGGGAATTCCTTCCTTATCACGTTTAAAGTCAATAAAGCGGTATTTTTGTTTATGACCACCACCTACATTGCGGATAGTCATTTTACCTTGGTTGTCTCGTCCTCCGGTGCTGACTTTACCGACTATCAAACTTTTTTCGGGTTTGGTAGCTGTAATATCGTCAAAAGCGCTTATGATCTTAAAGCGTTGACCGGGTGTTGTTGGTTTATATTTTTTCAGTGCCATTACTTCTAAATGTTGCTAAAAAAATCAATTGTTTCTCCTTTAGCTAAAGTGATGATAGCTTTTTTAAAGGCTTTTGTCTTACCGGAGATAACGCCTGATTTAGTATTGCGTGATTTCCTTTTTCCTGAGTAATTCATGGTGTTTACAGAAACTACTTGAACACCGTAGAGGGTCTCCACTTCACTTTGAATTTGTAACTTGTTAGCCTTTGGCTGCACAAGAAATCCAAACTGATTGAGCTTTTCGCCCTTGGCAGTCATTTTTTCTGTAATTACCGGTTTAAATATTACGCCCATCTCTTTAAATTTATTTATTCGCGAATACTTCAACGATGGTTTTTACTGCACTTTCCACTAAAATAATCTTGTTGGCATAAAGTACTTCATAGGTATTGATCCCTTCCGCACGAATAACTTTAGTCTTCTGGATATTGCGTGCTGACAAATAAATGTTTTCGTCAGTTTTATCAATAATCATCAGGGTACGTTTATTATCTACGCCTAAATTATTTAGTATTTTTCTGAAATCCTTGGTTTTGGAGGTTTCCAAATTAAAATCCTCTAACACCAGAATGTTATTGTCTAATGCCATATAAGTAAGCGCAGATTTCCGGGCTAAACGCTTTACTTTCTTGTTCAACTTAAACCCGTAGTATCGTGGGTGAGGGCCAAAAACGCGTGCTCCTCCTTTAAAAATAGGGCTTTTAATGCTACCAGCACGTGCGGTCCCTGTACCCTTCTGGCGTTTGATTTTGCGGGTACTTCCCGTTAAGTCACTTTTCTCCTTGGAATCGTGAGTTCCCTGCCGCTGATTAGCTAAATACTGTTTAGTATCAAGATAAATGGCGTGGTCGCTGGGTACTATTCCAAAGATGGAATCATCCAGAATAACTTTTCTGTCTGTAGCCTCTCCGCTGATCTTATGAACAACTAACTCCATCTTTCTAATTTTACATATGAATTATTCGGACCGGGTATCGCTCCTTTTACTACTACTAAATTCTTCTCAGGAATAATCTGCATTACCTGCAAATTGATCAATTTTGTCCTGGCACCTCCCATACGACCAGCCATTCGCATTCCTTTGAATACCCTGGAAGGCCATGATGACGCACCAATTGATCCGGGAGCCCGGAGGCGGTTGTGCTGACCGTGAGTAGCATCGTTAACACCGGCAAAACCATGACGTTTAACTACTCCCTGGAATCCTTTACCTTTGGATTTGCCCACCACATCAATATATTCGCCTTCTTTAAAAACATCTACCGTCAACACATCACCAAACTTTTTGCGATCTTCAAAACGCGTAAATTCAGCTACAAAGCGCTTAGGTGTTGTATTGGCTTTAGCAAAATGTCCCTGCATGGGTTTTGGAGTATGTTTTTCTTTCTTATCGTCAAAAGCCAGTTGAATAGCATCATAGCCGTCTACGGCCTTGCTGCGTACCTGAGTCACAACACATGGACCAGCTTCAATAACGGTACATGGAATATTCTTCCCATTCGCGTCGTAGATGGAGGTCATCCCTATTTTCTTACCTAATAATCCTGACATTGTTACAATTCTTTAAACCGTTAATCGTTATACTTTGATCTCAACCTCTACTCCACTGGGCAATTCCAGCTTCATCAGAGAGTCGATGGTTTTTGATGAGGAGTTATATACATCCATCAATCTTTTAAAAGTAGCCAGCTCAAACTGTTCCCTTGACTTTTTGTTAACAAAGGTGGAACGGTTAACAGTGAATACCTTTTTATGTGTTGGTAACGGTATCGGCCCACTAACAACAGCACCGGTTGATTTTACCGCTTTTACGATTTTCTCAGCTGATTTATCAACTAAGTTGTGATCGTACGATTTCAGTTTTATTCTAATTCTCTGGCTCACTTTTTATAGTTTTAGCTAATTATTCCTTTAACTTTTTTAATCACCTCTTCTGAAACATACTCAGGTGCCTGCTTAAAGCTGTCGAACTCCATGGTAGAGGTAGCTCTGCCTGAGGATAAGGTTCTAAGCGTGGTAACATAACCAAACATCTCTGACAAAGGCACTTTGGCTTTAATTATCTGAAAGTTGATTTTAGCAGCAACATCTTCCACCATGGCGCGGCGTTTATTTAAATCTCCGGTAACATCACCAAGGTAAGCATCAGGCGTTACCACTTCAACTTTCATGATGGGTTCAAGCAACACACACTTGGCTTTTCTGGCAGCCGCTTTAAATCCAATTTTTGCAGCCATCTCAAAAGCAAGTTGATCAGAATCAACCGGATGGAACGAACCATCAAGCAGACGCACTTTCATACTTTCAACTGCAAATCCGGCCAATACACCATTTTGCATGGCCACTTCAAATCCTTTTTTAATGGAGGGTATAAACTCTTTCGGAATGTGACCACCTTTTACGTCATCAATAAACTGAAGTCCTTCAACACCTTCATCGGCAGGGCTTAATTCAAATTGGATATCAGCAAATTTACCACGTCCCCCGGTTTGTTTCTTATATACTTCTTTATGTGTGGCAGAACCGATAATAGCCTCTTTGTAAGAAACCTGTGGGTTACCCACATTGCAATCAACGTTAAATTCACGGCGAAGCCTGTCAATCAAAATTTCCAAATGCAGTTCACCCATACCAGAAATAATGGTCTGACCTGAGTCGATATCTGTATTGACAATAAAAGTAGGATCTTCTTCGGTCAATTTACCAAGAGCCATACCCATTTTATCCATCTCTTTGGCCGTTTTAGGCTCGATAGCGATGCTGATAACTGGTTTTGGGAAAGTCATGGATTCAAGAATCAGAGGCCATTTTTCATCGGTAAGCGTGTCGCCGGTATGGATGGTTTTAAATCCAACAGCAGCTCCAATATCCCCGGCTTCAATTTTATCCATGGGTTCTTGCTTGTTGGCGAACATCTGCATAATGCGGCTGATGCGCTCCTTTTTACCGGTGTTCACATTATAAACATATGAACCGGCATGCAGCGTTCCCGAATAAACCCGGAAAAAGCACAAACGACCCACAAAGGGATCGGTAGCAATTTTAAATGCCAACGCTGAAAACTTTTCGTTGGCATCGGGCTGACGAATTTCTTCTTTATCAGTAAAGGGGTTAATCCCCACAACTGGATCTACATCCAGTGGACTGGGTAAGAATTCGATGATGGCATTCAACAACATCTGTACGCCTTTATTTTTAAAAGCGGATCCACACATGACAGGTGTGATACGCATTTCAAGGGTAGCGTTGCGAATGGAAGCAATCATTTCCTCTTCGGTAATTGAATGAGGATCGTCGAGGAATTTTGCAAGAAGTTCATCACTTTCTTCAGCCACCCCTTCGATGAGGCGCATGCGGTAATCGTATACGATTTGCTCCATATCGGCAGGAATAGGGATTTCAACGATTTTAGTTCCGTTGTTTCCTTCTTCCCAAATGAAGGCTTTGTCTTTTACCAAATCGACAACGCCAACGAAATCTTCTTCGACACCGATTGGCACCTGAATTGGGATTGCATTGGCTCCTAATCTGGTTTTTATCTGGTCGACCACTGTAAAAAAGTCGGCACCTGCGCGATCCATTTTATTTACAAAACTGATGCGTGGCACGTTATATTTATCGGCTTGTCTCCAAACTGTTTCCGATTGGGGTTCTACACCACCAACGGCACAAAACAGGGCGACCGCACCATCCAAAACGCGTAATGAGCGCTCTACCTCCACGGTAAAGTCAACGTGTCCGGGGGTGTCGATAATATTGATTTTATGTTTTTTATTAAATAATTCCCAGTATACTGTAGTTGCGGCAGAAGTAATGGTAATACCACGTTCTTGTTCCTGAACCATCCAGTCCATCGTGGCACCACCTTCGTGCACTTCACCCATTTTGTAATTACGGCCTGTATAAAACAGAATACGCTCGGTGGTAGTAGTCTTACCGGCGTCGATGTGAGCCATAATCCCAATGTTCCGGGTGAATCTTAATTTACTATTTGAATCTTGCACTGCCATTAGTTTGCGTAGCTATTTTAGTTGGTTTTAATTAAAACCGAAAATGTGAGAATGCTTTATTGGCTTCTGCCATGCGGTGTGTGTCTTCTTTTCTTTTATAGGCTGATCCTTCTTCCTTATAAGCAGCTAATATTTCGCCGGCCAGTTTCTGTCCCATGGTCTTTTCATGACGCTTACGGGAAAAGCTGATCAGGTTTTTCATGCCTATTGACATTTTACGACCTGCGCGGATTTCTGAAGGAATCTGGAAAGTAGCACCACCAATACGGCGGCTCCGTACCTCAACAGCAGGAGTAACGTTGGCAAGGCCCTTTTTCCAAACATCAACGGGATCTTCTTTTGAACGTTCGGCAACAATTTCCATTGCCTCATAAAATATGCGGTAAGCAGTACTTTTCTTTCCGGCATACATCATGTTGTTCACAAATTTTGTAACCAGCTCATCGCCGAATTTAGGATCGGGAAGGGTGATTCGTATTTTTGGTTTTGCTTTCCTCATTTGATCAAGCTTATAAAACTGTTATACTATTATTTCTTTTTTGGACGTTTTGTACCATATTTCGATCGGCGTTGTGTACGGCCATCTACACCCGAAGTATCCAATGCTCCACGGATGATATGGTAACGTACACCTGGAAGGTCTTTCACACGACCACCTCTTATCATGACGATGGAGTGTTCCTGTAGGTTATGTCCTTCACCCGGAATATAGGCATTCACCTCTTTTCCATTGGTGAGCCTGACCCTGGCTACTTTACGCATAGCTGAGTTAGGTTTTTTTGGCGTGGTTGTGTAAACTCTCACACAAACTCCACGGCGTTGGGGACACGAATCCAGAGCAGGTGACTTACTTTTATCAATAAGTTTCTCTCGTCCTTTTCTAACTAACTGTTGTATTGTCGGCATATTAACGTTTAATTATTAAACTTAAGTCCTCAAAATTTTGGAGGTGCAAAAGTATAAAATCATTTTATACAAACCTCGATTTATTTTAATAATTTTCAGAAAGTTGACAAGGGGGGATACACCAGCGGGCTTTAAAACTACGCAACACTGTAATTATTTAACATCAAGTGTTGGTTGCGCCGGAAACCTATATCGTTTTACCTTGTCAGGTTCCTTTAACTATGTCTGTTCCAGTTACTTTTTTCTCATATCTGAAACGGGCTGCAAAGGTAATCGTATTTTTATTCTTTGCAACTTTTTCAACAAACTATTTTTAATAAATAATTAAATACCTACTTATTTTATTGGATTTCAGATGCTTATTTTGATAATACTGACTAAATATTATAATAACATTGTCTGTTTTTCTGTTTACCTGTAATACAAACTATATCTTTCCGGATTGCCTTTATGAAGGTTAATCTTCATCCAATCAATAATATAACTTCCTTGCTTTTTGTTATTCCATATTTTAAAGTGAATCTTCACATCATCCGTGTCGAGGTGGTTGTGAAGGGCACTTTGCATATCAATGGTCAGAAAAACGGTGATTGGTTGATGATTATCAAACTCAAACCGCCGAAATGGAGAAGCCAACCAGAAAATCACTTTTTCCCCTCGAGTAACATATCCGGTAAGCAAGGCAGATCCCAAACTATCCAAAGGTGTTACTCCCAAACTGGCCTCCAGTATAACATAACCACTTTTGGAAATGCTGTCTAAAACAAATGATGTAGAAAATCCCCATTCCTGATCAGCAGTCATTATCAGTTGTTTGCGTTGTAAAACTGAATCGAATACCACCAGTTCCGGTTTTATGCGTATCGTTCCAATAAGGGTGTCCTGATTGAACAACACCAGTGTTTTTGAATTTGCCGAATCCCGATCAGCCGGATCTTTGCTTAATACATATATTTCATGCGTAAATCCGTGCCGGTAATCCAACTCATAAGGAAAATAGGAGCGCACCCATTGTAGTTCCTCTCCTGTAAGCGCCTCTACCACAACAATCGGTTGCTTAATTCTACTGAGCATTTTATTAAAATCATCCCAGTAAAATTCCCGGTTTCGCTTGGTATAATAAGGCAACTCCTTGCCAAACTTTCTAAAATAGTACCCATGAATGTATGGGATGCAATCGTCGATGATAAACACCTCCCGGTTGCCCTGATCCACCAGGGCCGTTTTGAACAAATCCTCATAAGGTTGCGAGTAGAAATCCTTGTAGTAATGACGACCAAAAATCAATGTCAGGCTGTTGACCGAAATAACCAACAGGAGGACAACGGCCAGTTGCTTTGTTTTTAACGTTTTATGCCAGCTAAACACAAACATTATTAAATAGGGAGTGGTAAAAATCAACAACGAAAATTGCAGAATTGGGTTCACCAGCGTGGAATAGAAATACCCAAGGGCGAATGGGACAACAAACCAGAACAACAATAAAGCGCGTTTATGCCTTGGAAGTGCTACCTGGTTCAGTTTACCTGATTTCAGCAAAATAAAGAGGACCACTACCAGCAACAATCCTGCTGCAACCCATGAAAAATGCATGACCCAACTAAAAAAATTGGAGATAAATTCAGGTGTTGGTGCCGACAACCATCCTCCTACTCCACCGATACCACCTTGTTCGAGCTGATGAAAGAAAACTGACAGATGAGGAATGTAAAGGACGAAAATACCCAGTCCGGCCAGGAAATATTTTAATAATTGATTCTTTTTGACAAACAACAAACCTGAAATCCCGACCAAACCGGCAAACAACAAACTAAAATGATGGTTGTAGGCCGACATGGCACTAAACAACACATATAATATAAGGTAGCGGTTTTTGGGTTGCCCGAAAAAATACTTACTCCAGAAATACACCATCAACAGGGTTAGAAACAAACCGCTTGAATAGGGCCGTGCAATCTGGCTGTACATAATAAAAAACTGAAGCGTAGCCATATAGGAAGCCGTAAGCAACCCGGTGATTTCGTCAAACCAGATCCGCCCAATCAGGAATATCAGGTAAACGGAGGCCACTCCACTGAGCAGAAAAGGAAGTTTTACCCACCATTCAGATTCACCACCCAATCGTACCCAATAATATAAAAATACCTGAATTCCGGCAGGATGGGTATCGTTTAAAACCACGCCATACCTGATCATATCCGAAAAGCTCTGAAATTGCACCCTGCTCATGGCGCTGAGCTCATCATGCATAAAAGGAATGTCAGGAAAAGCCCAAAAGCGCATAATGGCCGCTGTCGAAAGAATCAGCAGTAAAAAAATTAAAGTTCTATTTTCCTTGTACACCATAGATTTGAGGGCATCAAAAGTAGCGAATTTTAACTTGAGCGCAGTTTCTTATTCCAATGCCTCGACCGAAAAATGTACTTTTGCACGTCAAAGAAAAAACTGTGAGCAACTTTTTAGATCAACTCAACAAAGAACAATATGACGCTGTAGTGCAGGCCGAGGGCCCTGTGATGGTCATCGCCGGTGCCGGATCGGGAAAAACACGTGTACTTACTTACCGAATAGCCTATTTGCTCTCCAAAGGGGTGGATGCCTTTCATATTCTGGCACTGACCTTTACCAACAAGGCAGCCCGCGAGATGAAGGAAAGAGTGCTTAAACTCGTAGGTGATGGCGAAGGCAGAAATGTGTGGATGGGAACCTTTCACTCCATTTTTTCGAAGATATTGCGCATTGATGGTCATTTACTGGGCTATCCATCCAATTATTCCATCTACGACAGTACCGACAGCAAACGGCTTATCCGACAGATTGTCAGCGACATGCAACTCGACAGCAAGGTGTATGCCCAATCCTTTGTAGCCGGCAGAATCTCCATGGCAAAATCCTCACTAATGAATGCCGACCAATATGCCAACAATCCCGATGTTCAAACTGTTGACGAGGCTTCCGGGAAACCCATGATTAAAGATATTTACCGTGCATACCAGGCCAGACTTAAAAAAGCCGATGCCATGGATTTTGACGATTTGCTGTTTAACACCTACCTGCTGTTTGCCGGTTTCCCGGAAATACTTTACAAGTATCAGCAAAAATTCCAGTACATCATGGTAGATGAGTACCAGGACACCAACTATGCACAATATCTTATCATTAAGCGATTGGCCGCCAATACCGAGAACATCTGTGTGGTAGGCGATGATGCTCAAAGCATTTATGCCTTTCGTGGAGCCAATATCAGCAATATGCTGAACCTGAAAAAGGATTATCCCGACATCAAACTCTTTAAACTGGAACAAAATTACCG
>PCUL01000317.1:969-3702 GCA_002771745.1 Bacteroidetes bacterium CG18_big_fil_WC_8_21_14_2_50_41_14 | reverse complement strand
CTTTTGCAGTTTTATTTTTTCAAATCCACAGTAAGTGCTTGCAGCCATAAGATTGTTTTCAATAATTTGGCATAGATCAACCTCAGCATATTTAGGTGCAGGGAGTTTGGTGAATTTGCGGTAATTGTCAACAAAACTCATGAGTCCAACACTTCTTTCTTCTATAACTTTTAATCCCTTGATGGTATTTGTTATGGTCTTTTGTTCGAGATCACGAATCTCAATGGTGCGATTTTCTTTGGTAAAATAACTTGAGATAACCTGCGACAGCGTGGTAATTGGTGCAATATTGTTCATTATTTCGTGCGACAATGTGCGGGCGAGTTTTATCCAGGCATCCACTTCGCCATTGTCGAGTTCTTTGGTAATATCACTGACGGCAACCAGTCGGATTTTATCTTCCTGACTTATGATTTCCGATAGTTTGAATAATAATTTTTGACCGTATTTGTTTTCAAAAGTGGCAGACTGGCTTTGCTTGTTTTTAAATGGATGCATCAAGAATTCCGGGAGAGCCGCATCAATTGCAGCCAATACATTTATATGATATTGATCCTTTAAACCAGTAAGCTTCATTGCAGCAGGATTTATATTTATTATTCGGCCATTTTTGTTAATTGAAAATAATCCTGTGGCTGATTGGTTTATTATTGACCGAAAATACTGTTCCTGGGTGCTTATCTCTACTTTGGTTTGTTTAAAGAGTTCGTTAAGCCGGTTTATTCCAAAATATATATCATCAATGGCCCTGTTGCCACTTTTTGATGGAACCTTTAAGGTAGTATCTTCGTTTTCAATCCCGAGCAGAAAAAAAGCAATCCATTGGTTTATTTTATTGAAATACCTGATAATATTGATCAGGGCAACGATGAGCAAGAATGCCGGTATCAGGCTAAGGGCGTAGTTTTGTTCAGCGAAAAGTAAATAAGAAACAGCCATCGAAAGCAATATGATAATTGCCAAACGGATTGAAATGGACTTATTGAAATGGTTATATCTCATATCTTTTCAATTTATTATAAAGTGTTTGGCGGGTGATGCCCAAATTTTTGGCCACGTTGCTCATGTTTCCCTTCTCCTTTTTAATGCTAACCAGTATCATCGCCTTTTCCATTTCTTCGAGGGTACTGTTTTGCAGATTCAAATCGAGATCAGAACTATGGTCGTTTAAATTGAAACTCGATTCGCCAAGTACCCCATCATCTGCTAAAATTACCGCTTTTTCGATGCTGTGCTGCAGTTCTCTCACATTACCCGGCCAGGAGTAATTCAGTAGTTTTTGGGTGGCTTTTTGATTAATTTTCAGACCCTGTTTGTCGTATTTAGCGGAATATTTAAGGAGATAAAATTCGGCAAGCAACAGGATGTCGTTTTCTCTTTCACGCAAAGGAGGCAACTTGATGGTAATGGTATTGATGCGATAAAGTAAATCTTCCCTGAATAGGCCTTGCTGAATCATTGAACTTAAATCTTTATTGGTGGCAGAAATAAGCCTGATATCGATGGGAACAGCCCTGTTGTTGCCTAACTTTGTTACACTTCTGCTCTCCAACACGCTAAGTATTTTGGCTTGCATTGACAAGGATAGATTGCCAATTTCGTCAAGAAAAAGCGTGCCTTTGTCAGCCGTTTCAAATTTGCCTGTCCTATCTTCTTTGGCATCTGTAAATGAGCCTTTTGTATGACCAAAAAGCTCGCTTTCGAAAAGCGATTCGCTAATGGACCCCATGTCGACACTTAACATCAGTTCGTTGCATCTGTTGGAATACCGATGTATTTCCTTGGCGATGAGTTCTTTTCCGGTGCCATTTTCTCCGGTGATAAAAATATTGGCATCTGTTTTGGCCACTTTCTTCACCATATCCATCACCCGTTTCATCGAATTTGATTGGCCGATGATAGACTGTGCAGGTTGCGTAAGTTCCCTTTTTAGTGTGGCAGCAGTATTGACTAATGAAATATTTTCAACCCTGCTCTTTCTGAGTTTCATTGCTGCATGTAAGGTGGTGATGAGTTTGTTGTTGTTCCAGGGCTTTAGAATGAAATCGAAGGCCCCTTCTTTTACGGCTTTCACGGCCAATTCAATGCCGCCAAAGGCAGTAATCATGACCACACTTATTGTTGCATCATATTTCTGGATTTCGTGTAACCAAAAAATACCTTCATTGCCGCTATTAATGCCTGCATTGAAATTCATGTCCAACAGCACGATGTCGAAGTTGTGCTTTTTGATTGTAGCAAGCAGACCAGCCGGATTACTCAAGCAAAACACGCTTTCGAATTCTGTTTGCAGCAGCATCTCAAGTGCGGTAAGCACACTTTTGTTGTCATCAACGATGAGAATTTTACCCTTCATAACGTGTTCATCCTTTTGATTAAGCACCGAAATTAACTAATTGTAAACTAATCAAACACCCACTGTAAAATATTTTTACAGTGGGTAGCATTTTTCTCCCAATTAAAATTTATAAATATTAGATAATCAGCAATATATACATTACGGCATGGGCATTGAACTTTGTGACGCAATATCATCACTCACAAGTCTAGCATTTATTAAAATGGACTTACCAATAAAAAAGAAAAAGGGAATAAAAAGGAAACATATTCTGATAGGAGTTGGTGTTCTGGTTGTTGGCCTCCTGAGTTTTCAGGCTTTCTTCAGGACCAATGTTTCAACATTAAATGTAGATATTGAGAAGTTAAGTGTTGAGCAAGTTTCTGAAGGAATTT
>PCUL01000317.1:0-916 GCA_002771745.1 Bacteroidetes bacterium CG18_big_fil_WC_8_21_14_2_50_41_14 | reverse complement strand
GGTGAAGTTTTAAAAAAGGGGGACATCATTTTACGATTAAGTAACCCTGATTTAAGCCTGAGTATCCTTAACAGCGAATCTCAGCTAGCCGAAAAAAGCAATTTTCTCAGAAATACCATGGTAACTATGGAGCAGGAAAAACTACAGATAAAGAGAGAGTTACTTAACCTGGAATATGACATTGTACGTAAAAAAAGGAAATATGATCATAACAAGTCTTTCTATGCCAACGATTTGATTTCCAAGGATGAGTTTCTTGAATCAGAAGAAAATTATCATTTTGCCAAAAGAAGTTACGAACTATATATGGAACGTCAGAAGCAAGACAGTATTTTTCGTTCCATACAGATTATGCAAATGGAGGATAATCTGCATAATATGAATTTGAACCTGACTTTGGTACGGCAACGTCAGGATAACTTAAATGTGGTGGCTCCCATCGATGGTCAACTTACCGTGTTGGATGCCGAAATCGGACAATTAATTCCCAAAGGAGGAAGGATTGGTCAAATTCATGTGCTCACTTCATTTAAGGTAGTTGCTCAAATCGACGAACATTACATCGACAAGGTGAAGGTTGGCTTAAAGGCTATACTGGAACGACAGGATCAGGAGTATCAACTTAAAATACGAAAAGTACTTCCTGATGTTCGGGATGGTAAGTTTTCGGTTGAGATGGTTTTTGAGGGCGAAATGCCTGAAAATATGCGCACCGGTCAGACCTATTACACCCGCTTGCAACTGGCAAGTCCTCAAAAATCGTTGCTTTTGCCCAGGGGTAATTTTTATCAAAAAACCGGTGGCCAATGGATTTTTGTGGTGTCAGAGAATGGGAAATCTGCTGAAAAGCGATTCATAAAAATTGGAAGACAGAATCCTAAATATTATGAATTGCTGGAAGGGATAACTCCCGAAG
>PCUL01000286.1:2735-2877 GCA_002771745.1 Bacteroidetes bacterium CG18_big_fil_WC_8_21_14_2_50_41_14 | reverse complement strand
GGAAAATCGCTGGGTAAAGTTGGCCGAACTCATTCCGTGGGATGAGCTGGCAAACGTATATGTTCAGCATCTTCAGTCTGACACAGGTCGCTTATCGGTGGATGTGCGCACAGTTATTGCAGCGCTGATTGTCAAACACATG
>PCUL01000286.1:2526-2591 GCA_002771745.1 Bacteroidetes bacterium CG18_big_fil_WC_8_21_14_2_50_41_14 | reverse complement strand
GAGTTTGATGCATTCAACAGGTTGATCATCGAAAAATCGGAACAACTAAAACCGCATCAGGCAAG
>PCUL01000286.1:1455-2399 GCA_002771745.1 Bacteroidetes bacterium CG18_big_fil_WC_8_21_14_2_50_41_14 | reverse complement strand
CTTAATGAGAGCCGGAAGCAATTGGAGATGATCATTGACCTGATCTATCACAAAGATATAGATGGCTTAAAGCCAAGAACGTACAGAAGAAAAGCCAGAAAAGAATTTTTGAATCTTTCGAAAAAGAAACGTAAAAGCAAGAGCGTGATACGCAAAGGAATCAAAGCCCAACTACAATATGTAAACCGCGATCTTGGAATAGTGGACAATCTGTTAGCAAAAAATTCTGATCGGGAAATGATCCTGTCAAAGAAAGAGAAAGAACTTCTACAGACCATCAGGATAGTTTATCAGCAATAAAAAGAAATGTACGACAACAAAAAGAACAGCTGTAAAGATCGTATAGTCAATATCTTCCAACCTTACGTTCGTCCTATTGTCAGGGGAAAAGATGGGAGAAACACGGAGTTTGGCTCCAAGATTAATGTGAGCGAGGTAAATGGTTTTTGCAGGATTGACAGGTTAAGCTGGGATGCCTACAACGAAAGTAAAGACCTGGAACTTCAGGTTGAGAATTTTAGAACACAATACGACTGTTATCCTAAAGTACTGCTGGCCGACCGAATCTTTTTAACCAGAGAAAACAGGAAATATCTGAAAGAGAAAGGAATACGGATTTACGGACCTCCATTAGGTCGTCCGCCAAAGGAAGATCCCATGACCTCTGCACAGAAATACCGCAACCGCAAGAAAGCCTCAGAGCGAAATCATGTAGAGGGCAAGTTCGGACAAGCCAAACGCGGATACGGATTGAATAATATAAAAGCCAGGTTAGCAAGTACTTCTGCTTCATGGGTACAATCGATAATCTTCGTAATGAACCTGACTAAACTACTCCAGGTAGCCGAAAAGTACCCTGGAATTTTTGTGCCCTTTTTAAATTGGCTAAAATATTACCTGAAAAAATATTTTCTGCCAAGGTTCAATCATTTATCGCGAAAATA
>PCUL01000286.1:0-1280 GCA_002771745.1 Bacteroidetes bacterium CG18_big_fil_WC_8_21_14_2_50_41_14 | reverse complement strand
ATCAGGGCTCCGGTTACATTGCCAATGGCCAGGATAAGGCCATAAATCCAGTTCACCTGGTTATACCACAGGAAAACCAACAAGGTAAAGGGCGAATACGCCAGCACGATAAACACCTTGATGGCGTTGGCTTTTATTGCACATGACACACAAATAAAAAAATCTACACATGGAAATAATTTAGATAAAACAAAGGGCTGAAATCCTGCACACCGCCCCTGAAAAAACAGATGGAGAATTGGCCAATACCGAAAGCATGCTCCTTCTAAAATCCCGGCCTTAGCCTAACCTTTTCACATAATACACCAGATTGTCTCCCACCCTCAGAGCGTAGAATAGCAAAATAATAAATGGAGCTAAGTGTAGATTCATGTCTGAGGCAGACAAGTGAAACCACGCAGCGGATAGGCTTTCTTAATTCTTCTTATTTTACTTTTCTAAGCTTTCTAACTTTTGAAGCCCTACGACTACCATGAATAATACCGAGAATAACAATTTCAGAGACTCTAATTTTGTAAATGATAAGCCAACTCATACAAACCGCATTGCGGTATATTTTGGTTTTAGTCGGAATTTCTTCACATTCCCTAAATGTCAAAGGATTCTGCTCAATGCGGTCTATGGTCTCAAAAATTTTATCACCAACACGGATAGCATTTAAAGGCTGGTGTTTGATATAGGCAATATAACCCGTAATATCGTCAATATTTTGCAGAGCGCTTTTGGTTATCCTTAACGAATAAGTTTTTGGAGCTTTTTCTTTTGTGTTGCCCATCGTTGTTTGGCTTCTGTTATACTTACAGTTGGAGAATCTTCAGCATACTCAACCCACTTTTTAAAATCTTCTTCACTTATTGGTTCACCTGGTAAAGCATATGAGTTTAAATCCGGTTCTTTTACAATCCGTATCAAATGCTTATGCTCTAAGTCTTGCAAAGCCTTTAAAGAGTTGTTATCTGTAAGTTCTATTGTTACTGTTTGCATAAGAAAGTTTTTTACATTGAATAAACTTGCCTTGCTTTGGCAAGGTCTGCTCGGGATTATTTATTTTGCTTAAGAAACCCGGTTATATTACTTCCAATGTTTAACATAGTTTACAAAAGTATTGCGTTTGTTAATAGTTAACGCAAATATAGTGATTATAGTTCTACAAATAAAGAAAGAATTATTTTGCAGAATAATCAAGCAGTTCCACTTTTATTGCACATGTTACATAAATAAAAAATCTACATATGGAAATAATTTAGATAAACCAAAGGATTGAAATCCATCATATCATA
>PCUL01000171.1 GCA_002771745.1 Bacteroidetes bacterium CG18_big_fil_WC_8_21_14_2_50_41_14 | reverse complement strand
CAGTTGCCTGAGAATGTTGGCATCTTCGGGCGAAAAATGCAGATGTTCAGGAAATAACTGCTGCTGCGAAATGTGCTGGTGATTTTGGAGTTGGTTCACGAAAAATTCATATAAAATCCTTTCGTGGGCACGTTGCTGGTGGATTAACAGCAGGCCTGTTCGCACATTGCAAACCAGGTAAGTTTGTCGTACCTGAAAAAAACCGGCATCACTTTCCGGCACCAGATCGTTAATTGATTCTGTTTTGTCCGGCACAGGCTGAATTTCATCCGGGTTCTTTATTGTTTCAAACAAAGCTTCCCATTCAGATTGAGCCGGTCTGTCGTGCGTTTTAAAACCACGACTGATCTCCTGATTCGATTTAAATGGATTGTAATCAGGATTCACCTGAACTTCAGGTTGTTTCAGGCTGGTCGAAGGACGCTGGGAAAAGGCCGCTTCGATGCTGGGATCCACATTAAAATCGATGGTAGGTGTAAGTGCGTGTTTGCCAATGGATTGCTTAATAGCTGTGTGTAAAATGGCGTACACCAACCGTGCATCTTTAAAATTGATCTCCGTTTTGGTGGGATGTATATTGATGTCGATTTCGCCGGGGTCGATTTCGATGTTGATAAAGTAGGTGGGATAGGCATCTGACGGAATCAATTCAGTATAAGCATTGCTAACTGCATGGTGCAGGTATGGATGCTTGATGTACCGTTTGTTGACGAAAAAATACTGTTCGCCTCTTGTTTTCTTTGAGAATTCAGGTTTCCCGATAAACCCGGTAATGGCCACCAATTCCGTTTTCTGTTCTACCGACAACAGCCGCTCGTTATAAGGTTGTCCGAACAAACCCACGATACGCGATTTAAACGAGCCGGGGGTTAGCTTGTAAACCAGTTTGTCGTTATTGAAATAGGAGAAACCAATATCAAAATGTATTACTGCGATACGGATAAATTCTTCCAGGATATGTCTGTTTTCCACATTCACGCCTTTCAAAAAATTTCGGCGAGCCGGCACGTTGAAAAACAAGTTCCTGACAGAAATACTGGTTCCGGACTGACATTGACACGGGTTTTGTTCTATCAATTTCGAACCTTCAATTTTCAGGCAGGTACCTACTTCGTCATCGTGAGGTCTGGTTTTCATTTCCACCTGGGCAATGGCGGCAACCGATGCCAGGGCTTCTCCGCGAAACCCCATGGTTCGGATAGCAAACAAATCGTCGGCCTTGGTGATTTTGGATGTAGCATGACGCTCGAAGCTCATGCGCGCATCCATCACTGAAAGTCCGCTGCCATTGTCGATCACCTGAATAAGCGTTTTCCCGGCTTCTTTGACAATCAGATGAAGGACAGTACCACCTGCGTCCACGGCATTTTCAAGCAGTTCTTTTACTGCAGAAGCCGGACGTTGTATCACTTCTCCGGCGGCAATTTGGTTGGCTACAGAATCGGGAAGCAGTTTGATCGTGTTTAACATAAAGGCTTAGTGTGTTACTCCGAAAGCCGAAAGCAATCGTTCGATAAAATCGGTGAACATAATCAAGTAAACACTACCTAAAATAAAGGTGGCATAAATGGCGTAAGTGATGACCTTCGACATGGAGGTTCCTTCTTGCACGGAACTGCCTCTTCGCCATCTTCTCGACATCTGTAACCTGATCTGTTCATTGTGCGTTAAAGTGCTATCAAGCCCCATGGCCGCCTTTTTCTGCTCCAGTGCCAGCTTATCGGGATCGTAGTAACGGGGTATGTAGGTAAACGACTTCGGCTTGGGTGTTTTAAAAACAAAAAAACGCATGGCAGAATAATTAGTTTCTGCAAAAGTACCATTTTTAAAAGAATTTGGGATGTTGTCCGGGTGGTTGTTTTTCCAAACTTGGATGATAAACCAACTTGAAATCATTCTGACAATTTTCCGGAAGTTAATCTAAAAGTTGGGGCAGCAACAACCTGGAAAACTGAGAGGAACTTTTTAAACTGGCAAAAGGGTCTTCTCATTCAATATTGTAGTGGGTAACCGTCACCAAACATTAAAAATAGAAGGATGAATCCACTCCGAAAAGTCTAGAACCCCAAAAGACATTAAAGTGAATAATAAATAGTTTGTTGATTTTCAACGAATTCCCCTTTAGGGGTCACTTGCCTACCAGCAGGCAGGGGGGTAAATGAGTTGAAAATCAATGAACACATACTTTTCGGAGTAGACTCAAGGATTATTGGTGAATCTTGATACATGATTAATGATTACTTACTCCATTTATACAAAGTTCCATTTTCAAGCAAATCAACAGGTACAGCGTACCGCCAATATTTATTGAAAAGAAATACCTATTTTTTAAGGTGCAGTGCACCGCCCTATTTTCACGTTTATTTAAACGTATAAGAATTAAAATAGTAGCCAATACAAAATATTCTTGTATATGCTCCATACATTGATTGATGTAATAACCTTTCACTTTGTAATTCCTTTCCGGGAATTGGTCTGCCGTTGTCAGTAAAATATAAACCATCAGGACGGTTTGTTAAATATTTGCCTACTTTTATTATTTAGGTTGCTGCTCAGGCAACTTCCCGCCACTTTGGTGTTATTGAGTTGTAACGTATGCAAAAACTGTTTGAACCATCGTTTATAAAGCTCCTTAAAAAGGGCGACCGGCAGGCTATTACTGATTGGTACGACCAATCAGCACCGTCGTTGTTAGGCGTGTGCATGCGATATGGAACTTCAACACAGGATGCGGAAGATCTCTTGCATAATGGAATGTTAAAGATTTTG
>PCUL01000018.1:433-13461 GCA_002771745.1 Bacteroidetes bacterium CG18_big_fil_WC_8_21_14_2_50_41_14 | reverse complement strand
TCTTTAATATTAGTTATCATTTTAAATTCAGATACATTTTTCCGGCATTTGCAATGCAGTAACCGACTGAATAAAAAGTGAATAAATGATTATCAGAGTTTGTCTATGCTTTTGTAGAAGTCATAAAGCTGGCAAAATTAGAGGTGAAATAATATCAAAGGGCGGTATAACCTGCTTATAAAAGCATCAAATTCTTCACCCACTCATTCAAAGCTTCTTCATGGTGTCCCAGATACAAATCAGGTTCGATCAGCTCTACTTCCATGAGTAAAAAATGGCCGTCTCTCCAAACACCGTCAACTCTTTGGTAGAGGGTTGTGCTGTTGAAACGCCCTTGAATTTTTTGTGCAATGGCCTGAATTTGTGGGTCAACCGGACATACATGATATTGTCCGCCATAGTTAAATTGTACCCGGTAATCACCAGCCTGGGGTACTTTTTTAATACTGTAACTGTAACCACTTGCATAACACAAGGTGGAGATTTCGCCATTGGTAATTTCGGGAATAAATTCCTGAAGTAAGTATGGACGGTTTTGATAGAATTCTTCAATGAGTTCATCAAATCGCTTCCCTTCCTGATCCGTTATCACGAAAGTGTGATAAGAACCTCCTGAAATCATGGGCTTTAATACCATCGTTTTCCAACCTCGGTTGATGGCTTTCTGAAATACATTTTCATGGTGCTTGAAAATAAACTCCGTTGGAATGACTTCGATTCCGTCATCTTGTAGTTCCTGCAAATAACGCTTATCCATATTCCATCTGACAATATCCACCGGATTGAGTAGAGGCAGGTGATTTTCTTTAAAGAAATCAAGCATTTTAATAAACGATTCCGGTTTTTTAAAGTAATTCCAGATGGTGCGGATAATGATGGCCCTGTATCTACTGAGTTTTGTGGGATCTGTTTGAACCACCTTTTCCCAATCCAAAATATCAACATCAATACCTTGTTCAGTTAAACTTTTAATGGTTTTCTGATCATAAGGAAGCAAATCAGGCATTTCGGATGAGGTGAGAAATAACAGGACCATATTTTTTTTGCGCAAAAGTAGGCTATTGTCAAAATCAATCCATAAAATCGGTTGGTATTCTTTTTCAGGAAAACACTATTTTTGCCTAAAATCACAGAAAATGATCGACTCATCAACCATAGCCGACTGGAATATTCAGCTTTCCGGGGCATCAGCACAACAAATTGTAGCCTTCTTTCTTGATAAATTTAAAGGTAAAATTGCCCTTTCCACAAGTCTGGGGCTGGAAGACCAGGTGCTTACCCAAATGGTGGCCGAAACAGCTCCTTCCACCCGCATTTTCACCCTGGACACCGGGCGGCTCTTTCCTGAAGCGTACGACCTGATGGACCGTACTTCCAAAAAGTACAAGATCAACCTGGAGGTTTTTTTTCCCAATGCCCACGAGGTTGAAGAAATGGTTGCTAAAAAAGGGATTAACCTGTTTTACGACAGCATTGAAAACCGCAAGTTATGTTGTCGTTTGCGTAAACTGGTGCCTCTGGCCAGGGCCATGCAGGGGTTGGATGCCTGGATTACCGGCTTACGTCGTGAACAATCGGTTACGCGCGAAAACATGCAGGCCGTTGAATGGGATGCAAGCAACAACATGCTCAAGATCAACCCGCTTATCGACTGGACGGAAAGCC
Source organism: Bacteroidetes bacterium CG18_big_fil_WC_8_21_14_2_50_41_14 (assembly GCA_002771745.1). Taxonomy (GTDB): domain Bacteria; phylum Bacteroidota; class Bacteroidia; order Bacteroidales; family F082; genus UBA6244. The sequence goes on along the minus strand of PCUL01000018.1, from coordinate 11,796 downwards.
AAACCTGGGATTATATTAAGGAACATAAAATTCCGGTCAATCCACTTCATAAAAAGGGCTTTGCCAGCATTGGTTGCCAGCCTTGTACACGTGCCATAGAACCCGGTGAAGAGGTTCGTGCCGGCCGTTGGTGGTGGGAAAACCCGGAAACCAAGGAGTGCGGGCTGCATAAAAAGTAAGTGAAATATCCTTTAATAATGGTTTGCTAATAAAAAGTATCTAATGAAAAGGCTGTTTTCCTATTTTTTGCTCCTCCAGTTTTTTTCTGTGTTTGCCCAACATGATACCCCGCCACCCGATCCGGTTCTACCTGTACCAACACAACGTCAGCTTGATTGGATGGGGATGGAGATGAATGCATTTATTCATTTTACAACAAATACGTTTACCGATTTAGAGTGGGGCATGGGTGATGAAGCGGAATCGGTATTTAATCCCACCGCAGCTAACCCCGACCAATGGGTTCAGGCGCTGAAAAATGCCGGATTTAAGGGATTGATTCTCACCTGTAAACACCACGATGGGTTTTGCCTCTGGCCTTCTTCCTATACAGCCCACTCTATAAAAAACAGTCCATACAGGAACGGCAATGGTGACCTGGTCCGTGAAGTTTCGGATGCCTGTAAAAAAGAAGCACTTAAGTTTGGCATCTACATCTCACCCTGGGATCGCAACAGCGCAGTGTATGCGATGCCCGGTTATATCAACTACTACCGCAATCAGTTAACGGAACTGTTTTCCAACTATGGACCTATCTTTGAGTTGTGGTTCGATGGTGCCAATGGAGGAACCGGTTACTATGGTGGTGCCAATGAAAATCGTCAGATATCACAGGATTATTATGACTGGGAGAATACTATAAAGCTGGCCCGGTCGCTGCAAAACGAAGAATTAATCATCTTCAGTGATGACGGATCTGATATCCGGTGGGTTGGTAACGAACAGGGGTATGTGTGCGAAACAAACTGGTACGCCATTGATCCCGATTCATGCCATATCAGGCGACCCGGTTTCGAGAAAATAATAGGTACCGGAATGGAAAATGGATCTGATTGGATACCATCAGAAGTGGATGTTTCCATCCGACCGGGGTGGTTCTATCATGCCAGCGAAGATTCGTTGGTAAAATCACCTGAAAAGTTGTTTGAGATATATCTTGAGTCCGTGGGGCGTGGGGCTGTGCTTTTGCTGAATGTTCCACCTGACCGCCGTGGGCTTATCCATGAAAATGATATAAAATCGCTGCAAGGCTTCCGGCAGCTTCTTAATAACGAATTTAAAACCAACCTTCTCGAAGGAGCAAAAGTTTCGGTAAGTACGATCCGTGGCAACTCCAAAACATTCGATAGCAACCAATTAATTGACAACAATCAGGATACTTACTGGGCTACCGATGACAGCATTACAACCGGAAGCATCGAAATTGATTTGATTGAGGAACAAATAGTTAACTATGTAGTGTTGCACGAATACCTTAATCTTGGTCAGCGGGTGAAAGCATTTACCATTGAAGTAAAAAAAGCTGACGAATGGATCAGGGTGGCAGAGGCTACCACGATGGGTTTTAAAAGAATTATAAAAATTGAGCCTGTTACAACCGACTTAATCCGGGTAAATTTCACGGGGGCAAAAGCTTCTCTGACGGTATCGGGGATTGAGGTTTATTGAAAAATTTATTTTTAAAGTGGCATATATCAAAATGAAGAAAAAGCAGAGAATAAAGGAAATAATCATTGCAGTCCTGTTTTTGTTGTTGATGAACCCGGGTCTTTTCGCTCAACAGCATCATTTTACGATCGGAAGTTCTCAGTTTTTGTATGACGGAAAAACAATACAAATCCATTCAGGGGAGATGCATTATCCGCGCATCCCGGAAGCCTATTGGCGGCACCGGGTGCAGATGGCCAAAGCCATGGGATTGAATACGATAGCCGTGTATTGCTTTTGGAATTTTCATAACACCTCACCAGGCGTTTGGGACTTTACTTCTGAAAGGCATGATTTGGTTAAGTTCATCAAAATTTGTCAGGAAGAAGGGATGTTCGTGATCCTTCGCCCGGGGCCTTATGTGTGTGCCGAATGGGAATTTGGAGGCTATCCATGGTGGATTCAAAACAACGACAAGTTGGTTATCCGCTCCAATCAACCCTTTCTCGATTCATGTAAGGTATATATTCAACAACTTGCCGACCAGCTAATTAACTTTCAGATGACCCATGGCGGTCCCATCATCATGGTTCAGGTTGAAAATGAATTCGGTTCCTATATGGCACAACGGATCGATATTCCGAAGGAAGAACACCGGCAATATTATTTATCAATCCAAAAAATGCTGCAAGAGGCTGGTTTTGATGTGCCTATGTTTACATCCGATGGTGATTGGCTGTTCGAAAACGGCGCTATTCCGGGGGTATTACCAACAGCCAATGGGGAGGTAAATATAGAGCATCTTAAAAAATGTGTGGATGCCTATTATCCGGGAGGACCCTATTTGGTGGCAGAATACTATCCCGGCTGGCTCGATCATTGGGCAGAACCTTTTATTCGTATTGAGCCGGAACAGACGGTAAATCAAATCGAGCAATTTCTACTCCACCGCATCAGTTTTAACATCTATATGGTGCATGGTGGTACTAATTTCGCCTTTACTTCCGGGGCAAACTACAATGAAACCTATGGCATTCAGCCAGATATCACAAGCTATGATTACGATGCGCCCATCAGCGAATCGGGTTTGGCAACGCCCAAGTATATGGCTTTGCGGGAGTTGATGAAGAAATACACGGATGATTCGCTGCCCGGTATTCCTGCACCCATACCCGTGATTACACTTCCTGATATTCCACTAAATGAACAGGTTGATTTCTTTGAATGGAAAAATACCATCGTACCGGTAAAAAATGACACGCCACTTTCTTTTGAACAACTTGGACAGGGACATGGTTATGTGCTTTACAGCAAACGATTCGGGCAGCCTTTGAAAGGAAAAATGGAGGTAACCGGACTACGCGATTATGCCCTAGTTTACATCGACGGCATCAAAATCGGAGAATTGAACCGCATGTATAAAACATTTGGACTGGATATAGATATTCCGGCCAACGGTCGGCTGGAAATCTTAGTCGAAAACATGGGGCGTATCAATTATGGGGCAGAAATTCCAGACAATTCCAAAGGCATTATTTCTCCGGTTACCATTGATAGCGTTGAAATACAGGGTGATTGGGAAATGTACAACATCCCGATGGATCAGGCTCCCGAAATCACCTCTGCTAAAAGCGAAGTAAAAGCCGGACACCCGGCGATTTACTCTGGAACTTTCCAAGTTGAACAACCGGGTGATGTTTTTCTGGATATGCATGGCTGGGGAAAGGGGATTGTGTTTGTAAACGGTTACAACCTCGGACGGTACTGGAAAGTTGGGCCGCAACAAACGCTTTACCTTCCCGGATGCTGGCTACTGCGTGGCAACAATAAAGTGGTGATTTTCGAACAGCAGAACGATCTTCCCCAAATGGCACTGAAAACTGCCGATCAAGCTGTTCTTGAGGAGCTTCTGATCATAATGGATTGAAGTCGGTGGTTTATCTATCATTCTTCATTAAGTTTTTAATTGATTGAAGCGGACTAACAAAACTTAGCTATTACTAAGTTACCTACAATTTCAGAAAAAAGTGTATCCGCTTGAAATAATGAATTATTGTACTTACATTTGTACTTTATTTTGTACTAATAGAAACAATCATGCTGACGACATCAATCTCTGACTTTAGAAAAGATATAAAAAAGTATCTTGACAATGTTACTCAAAACTTTGAAACCTTGATAATTAATCGAGGCAAAGACTCAGGAGTAGTTGTAATTTCACTTGAAGAATATAATTCTTTGAACGCCACACAACATGAATTATCTTCCAGTACAAATGAAAGCAGACTCGACTCTGCAATAGAGAAATTAAAGAGTGGATCTTCCTTTCAACAAGAACTCATCATCGAATGAAGTACATTTTTGTAGATGAATCGTGGGAAGACTATTTGTATTGGCAAAATACCAACAAAAAGAATTTAAAAAGAATAAATGACCTATTGAAAGATATTTCGCGAAACCCCTTTACTGGTATCGGGAAACCCGAACCTTTAAAACATAAATACCAAGGTTTCTGGTCAAGACGTATTGACAGTGAACACAGACTTATTTACGCTGTTAGAGAAAACGAAATTCTAATAGCGAAATGCAGATTCCATTACGACTAAAAGAGAGAAAAGGAAATATTACTCTAGTTATTTCGACCGCCATCCGGACGATATAAACAAATAAAATGATTTTTCTTATACCCATATTAGGCTCATAACGGAGCCTAAAACAAAATTTAGACAGTTTCTGAGTTTTGGACTGATTGAAGCGGACTGACAAAACTTAGCTATTACTTAGTCAGCTGCAAGCTTCAGGAAAAAAGTATCCACGAAAATATTTTTGAAATTCAAAAATATTGTACTTTTGAATAAAATCAAATAATATGGACTTACAGACTAGAAAAATATCATTTATTCAAGATTTTCTCCGGATACAAAATGAGGAAATAATAAGTGGTTTAGAGAAAATGTTGAAAATCAGTAAATCAGAATTATTTGCCAAATCAAATAAACCAATGGACTTAGATCAATTTAATAGTGAAATTGATCAAGCTATTGAAGACTCAGAAAACGATAATGTCATCAAAGCTATCGACTTAAAGTTAAAATTTAAGAAATGAGTTTGATAGTTTATTGGACCACATTTGCAGAGAATAAGTTAACGGACATTTTTAATTTCTATGAAACTGAAGCTGGCATTGATGTCGCCCAAAAATTAGTAGACGGAATTATTGACAAAACTATTTCACTAGATAAAAACCCAAACATCGGACAGAAAGAGGTGATATTGACTAATAGACCTCAATGCTTTAGATATTTAGTTTTCAAAAATTACAAAATCATTTATTGGGTTGATACAAATAAAAATCGCATAGTCATTGTAAATGTTTTTGATTGTCGTCAGAATCCAATGAAAATGAATGAAATAAAATAAAGTGTGTTGCTACCAATACATATCCGTTATTAACCTATATATTTGAATATCTAATGATGAGTCCACTCCGAAAAGACAAATACCCCTAAATCCCCTAAAGGGGACTTTAGATAGTTCATTGATTTTCAACGAATCCCCCTTTAGGGGTCAGGGGTAAATGAGTTGAAAATCAATGAACACATACTTTTCGGAGTGGGCTCAACTTTAGCAAATTTTGTCATCTGCAAAGAACAAGAACCATGATATTAATATCCCAAACGCAAAAAAACCTATTTGCCATATAATGAAAACTTATGGAAAATTTTAATGTGGATCGGTGGCGAAGTAAGTAAAAAAAGCCCGGCAGGCCTGTAAGCGGGATTCTGTTTCGGTGGCAGCTTGCGCCGGCCACCGACTTTCATCATTTATCTCGACCTGATGTCACCATCAGGCTCCAGCAATCTACCCTCCGACTTCGGACGAGCCGCCCTTATTTTGCACGAGGCAAAAGTGTCGGTGTATTTGATCTTGCAACCCCTGAGGTTTACCCCCGGTGGCTGTCGCCAACCACCGGCGTGGGCTCTTACCCCGCGTTTTCACCCTTACCAGCCTGAGGCTGGCGGTTATTTTCTGTGGCACTGGCTGTACGTGTCTTTCGACACGCCCTTCCCGTTAGGAAGCAAGGTGCTCTGTGTTGTCCCGACTTTCCTTCCGCAACACGAAATTGCGAACGATGAAACAACCTGCCGAACTGCGGCAAAGGTAAAAAAAACTACTTTTGTAAAAAAAAAGTTATGATACAAGTTGCCGGCTGGATAGGTGGACCTGAGGTCATCGTCATTTTGATAGTGGTGTTATTGCTTTTCGGAGGTAAGAAAATTCCTGAACTGGCAAAAGGCCTGGGCAAAGGAATACGCGAGTTTAAAAACGCCACCGATAACAGCGGAATCGCTGACGACCTCAAAGACATTGCATCGGAGATGAAAGATGTAAAATCATCTGTCGATAAGATGAACCCTACGAAATTTGTTGAGAAGAATAATCCGCTGAAGCCAAAAAAATAATAGCCAATACTCAATAACTCACCAACTCACTCACTAACCACTCATTAACCACTCACTCATTGAAGGATCTCACTACTGGTAAGGAAGGAAGGCGGATTCTTAACTTTGCAATACCCATGCTGTTGGGCAACGTGCTTCAGCAGATGTACAATGTGGTCGACAGCATTATCATTGGCAAGGTATTGGGCAAAGAAGCCCTGGCCGCCGTAGGAGCGAATTTCCCTTTGATTTTTGCACTTATTTCATTCGTGGTGGGCATTGCAATTGGCGCCACAGTCATCATAGCGCAATACTATGGTGCCAAACAAATGGACATGGTAAAACGAACCATCGACACCTTATACATCTTCATGTTTTTTGCTTCCATCGCGCTGACTATCATCGGCATTTCGTTCAGCGAAAGCATTTTCAGGCTTATCGACTTACCCGAAGAAGTCATTCCCCTGGCTGTATCTTATTTCAATATTTATGCCATCGGTTTTGTATTCTTTTTCGGATTTCAGGGCACCAGTGCCATACTGCGTGGGTTGGGCGATTCAAAAACACCGCTCTATTTCCTGGTGGTTTCCACCATCATCAATATTGGTCTGGATGTTTTATTCGTAGTAATCTTTCGCTGGGGAATAGAAGGAGTAGCGGCCGCCACCGTCATTGCCCAGGCAGGAGCTTTTCTTTCCATTGTATGGTACCTGAACAAGTACCACAAATTTTTGGATTTTTCTCCGTTAAAAATGAAGTTCGACCGGGGGATATTTAAAAAGAGCCTTCAAATTGGGCTCCCATCAGGATTTCAGCAAACCGCTGTTGCCATTGGTTTTTTGGCCTTGTACCGCATTGTAAACACATTTGGCACACCCACCGTGGCCGCTTATAGCGTAGCCACCCGCATCGATTCGTTTGCTACCATGCCCGCCATGGCTTTTTCTGCCGCCATTTCCACTTTCGTGGGACAAAATATCGGTGCAAACAAAAATGAGCGCATTGGAAAAGGGCTGAAAGCCACCCTCTTGATGATATCAGTACTGGCATTAACGATAAGCGCCTGCACCGTTATTTTTGCTGAACCACTCATGAGGTTATTCACCAACAAAGAGGATTACGAAGTAGTTGCCATCGGGGTAAGCTACCTGCAGATTGTTAGCCCGTTTTACATGGTCTTTTCGATGATGTTTATTTTTAACGGGGCACTCAGGGGCGCCGGCGACACCTTGTTTCCCATGTTTATCACCATCATGGCACTCTGGATAATCAGGCTGCCCCTCTCCTATTTGCTGTCGTTGCATTTTGGCACTATCGGCATCTGGTGGGGAATTCCAATCGCCTGGGTCTTTGGGGTTTTAGCTTCCTCGTTGTATTATAAAACAGGCAGGTGGAAAAAGAAGGCCGTAGTGAAGCACGACATCATGGGAAATGATTAGTTTTGTATTTTTCATCAATTCAATTCAACACCATTGAAACAACGACGTACTTTTTCTTTTTTAAGACGATTGAAGAGTTTTCAATACGCGGGAAAAGGAATTTGGAAAGCGGTTAAAACCCAGCATAATTTATGGATCCACCTGGTGGCTGCCTTACTGGTGATCTATGCAGGTTTTTTCTTCCAGATTACCCGTACCGAGTGGATGATAGTGATTGTGGCCATGGGCGGGGTGATTTCCGCAGAAATGTTTAACACTGCCATAGAACTGATTGTGGATATGGTTTCACCAGAGCACCACAGGATGGCAGGAGCTGCCAAGGATGTTGCAGCCGGGGCAGTGTTGATTTTTGCCATTGCATCAGTCCTCATCGGCCTCCTGGTTTTTTTACCCTACCTATCTGATTATTATGAAATTAATTGCTGACAGCGGATCAACCAAAACCAGTTGGGCCATCATCGACAAACAGAATAAAGTACACTATTTTAGCACCCGCGGGCACAACCCTTATTATTATGGAGATGAGGAATTAAGTGAAATTCTGCAAAAAGAATTGCTACCCAACCTCCCTGATCCAACTAAAATTGATGAACTTTTTTTCTATGGATCAGGTTGTTCGTCAACGACCAATTGCACCAGGGTGGAAAATGCACTGCAACCGCTTTTTATAAATGCAACAATTCGGGTAAGTCACGATTTATATGGTGCTGCGTTGGCACTGTTTCACCATGAAAAAGGAATTGCCTGCATACTGGGAACCGGTTCCAACTCCTGCCGTTGGGATGGCCAACAGATTACTGATAACGTTCCTTCGTTGGGATTTCTGTTGGCCGATGAAGGCAGCGGAACCACCATTGGAAAAAATTTACTTACCGGGTTGTTAAAAGGCGAAGCCGATGAAGAAATTACAAGGGCCTTTTATCATGATTACCAACTCACCTTTGAGAAAACACTCGACCTGATATACAAACAGCCCGAACCCAACCGTTTCATGGCTTCGCTAACGCGTTTTGCATTAAAGCACATCGAAAATGCCTGGTGCAGAAGGGTGGTAAAAAATTCCTTGGATGATTTTATCACCTTAAATGTAAATCTTTATGAGGACCACGAATTCCTGCCTGTTGCCTTTACCGGATCAATAGCGTATCATTTTAAAGAAGTCCTTCAGGAAGTATGCCGCGAGCATCAGCTTATCATGGGAATTGTACTAAAAGATCCCATCGAAGGATTGGTACGGTATCATCAGGTGTAGATCCGTGATTACGCGGGAGAAACCTATTCACCCGGGAATTTTCTGGCTTACAGGTAAATACCGGAACATACAACAGCATTGTCAGTATAATGACGCCCCTGGCCCGGATGTATCTGTCTGCCCTTTTAACTTTCATGCTACACCTTGTTATAATAATAAAAATGAGCCATTTTGATAGTTGTAGTGATAAATATCCGAAATAATGAACCCTTTGTTTGCTTGAAGAATATATTTTATACATTAGCACCATCAAAACATAAACAATCTTGAAGTAATCAAATGCAAAATCCGAAAAACCTGCTTATGTTGCCTGTCTGCTTATTAACTCCCACCATACTCCATACTCACTACGCACAACAAGGTAATCACGGATTTCAAGAACAGTAACCGTTTGCTGTTTTTTTGATATGTAGCAATGATCACAAAAGGGGTTGAACATCAGTTCGTTAGTTTAACTCTATGGGACTTAGAAGGCGAAGCTGTGGGGAGGGATGGTTGGGGAAATGGGCTGAAACACTATTAGGTTTGTGTTTTCATGTAGGGTTGCCAGGTAATCACGAGCACTTTTTCATTGTCAATCTCGAAATAGCCGTATTCATAACAAAATCTGTAGGTATTGTTGTTGTTCGTGGTGTAGGTATGGGTATAGAACTGAAAGTCGAACCCCAGTTTTAACATATATTCTTTCCTGATGGTTGATCTCCCTATCGGATTAAGTAGGTGCAGTACCATGCGGTTTTTACGGAGGATTTTATTTATGTCCAGGATAAATTGTTCGTGTATTTTTTTGTTTTGGTTGTTGTAGGCATTACGACACTGGTCGCAACAGAATCTTTTATCGCTCCGACCTTCAAACTCATCCTGACAGTACAAACACTTACGTTTCATGTTTCAAACTATTGTTTTGCAAATATATAGTAAAATTATTCGCTTTTATAGTCGTTTATATTCGTTTTTAGTCGTTTACAAATCGGCTATTGCACAAATGAGCCTGTAGATTTGCAATAAAAAGAATAATCATGAGTGAAGAAAAAAGTAAACCCATGCTGTTTTTAAACAGGGTAACGCTGAATGGTGAGCGGTGTATCAAATTGTACTTCAGGCAAAATACTGACATCAGGGAGCGGATAAGTCAAAACGAATGGATTATGTATAGCATGGAACTGGATGCCTGGTATACTGTTGAGAACAAGCAAACTGTCGCTTTATTACAGGACTTGTTTGAAGACATTGCATTTGTTAATTTATCGAAACTTGAGTGGAAACAACTGAACATCAGCAGCAGAAACATTGGAACGCTGAACATACCGCAGCATGTATTAAAGTTGCATAAAAAGCCGGATACCATCACTTTGTTGCCATTCAAACAGGAAGATCGGGAGTTTATTGGCTTTAAGCAATTTTTCAACAGATCTGAATACCACGAAATTATGGAAAGTGGTTTTTTTAGGTATCTAAAAGCCAATGGTTTGTGGGAAATAAAAGCAGGAAGCCACAGGTTTAAAGAAGTAATCAATTTTTTAGTTGCCCGTTATACTGTAAAATTGAATTCGGCTTTACAAATAAGCGATTTAGAAATAAAGAGGACATTGTTGGAGCAGTCGTATGAAAAAGACAAAGACTACAAAACCTGTCCTATCTCCTTTTTAACCTACCTGCAAAGCCGAAATTACAGCGAAAATACTTTGGTGACCTATCATCACATGGTTTTGCGCTATTTGAATGCCTATAAGGGTAAAAGCCTGGAAACCATCAATGGTTTTGGAACAGCGGAGATCAATCAATACCACGAGATTTGGAGTCAACGCAATGCGCCCAGTGCTTCGTTGCTTAACCAATCGGTGAACAGTATAAAGCTATATTACCATGTAATGGGTAGCAGGGAACTTATGCTGGAGCAGTTAGCACGACCTAAGCGAAACAAGCCACTACCTGAGGTTTATAGCAAAGATGAGGTGGAGCGCCTTATAAAAAGTGTAGAAAACCCAAAACACAAGGCTGTGTTATTTTTAATTTATTCGGCAGGACTAAGAATAGGTGAAGTGTTGCGCCTGAGGAAGGAAGACCTGCTTCGCGACAGGAAGCTACTTTTCATAAGAAAGAGCAAGGGCAGAAAGGACCGGTATACCAAGTTGGCCGGCAATGCATTGATATTGATTGACAAATATTTGGAGGAAGTCACGCCCAAGGAATATTTATTTGAGGGACAATATGGCGGACAATACTCTACCACGAGCATCCGCAATACGTTACATAAGGCCAAAGACCAAGCAGGAATAACTACGCGAGGCTCGGTACACACCCTGCGCCATTCGTTTGCCACCCATTTATTGGAGAGCGGAACAGATTTGCGGTATATTCAGGAATTGTTAGGTCACGAAAGTTCAAAAACCACTGAGATATACACCCACGTAAGCAACCTGAATTTATCGAAAATAACCAGTCCGGGAGATTTAATAAATATTTAACCATGCGGGAATTCAAACTAAAAAAAGTGATACATTTGCTACATGCTAAACGCAATAACCAAATAAAACCATTCTTGGCATGAAACACAACGAATTGATAATATGGGCAAACAGA
>PCUL01000018.1:0-406 GCA_002771745.1 Bacteroidetes bacterium CG18_big_fil_WC_8_21_14_2_50_41_14 | reverse complement strand
GAGCCATGTGGGAAACACAGTTTCAATAAAAAGATATCGAGTAAATAAACCACTTACAAATCCTGATATTGACAGCAATAAAATGGAAGTTAACCAGGTCAATTGTTTTACTAACGAACTTTGGCTAAACGAATTTTGATGAATTGGCAGTTTTTAGCAATCGATTAGTTAAATTTGAATTTTTCGGACTAAAAAAGCGCCGTTTACTTATTAAAATATGAAAAAGACAAATTCGTTTTACATAAAACACCTGGTTGATAATAAGTTATGCTCACTAATTTGAATTTTAACCGAAGTTGATTTTGAGATAATATAATAAACACGGCTCACAACATTGCATAATACTTTATGGCGGGTTTTATCTGAATATGAACATCTTAGTTCTAAATATTAATCATCGTGGGCA
>PCUL01000437.1 GCA_002771745.1 Bacteroidetes bacterium CG18_big_fil_WC_8_21_14_2_50_41_14 | reverse complement strand
TCTGTCGCCTGACATAGTGTGACAAATATCGTTTTTTAATTGGTATCAGACAATTTTGTTATGAGGTTTATTTTCTTGCATCCCTGCCTGCCGCAGGCAGGCTCGTTACCGCTACGCTCAAACGAGGACGAGTCAGAGGTTTTATTTTGTTAAGATCCAAATAAATGATTTCACAGAAGTAAGGTAGGTTGTGATTCAGTAGCTATCAGAGTTATAAAACGCAACAAGTTTTAAAAGCAAGATACCTGTTCTTTTAAATCTGTGATAATAATTTAAATAATGTTCCTGATCAACCGCAAGCCTTAGAGCTCTTAAAAAAGTTCTAAGGCTTGCCGGTATCAGGTGACTGCTTTAACTCAGATCTACAATTTTATTGTGGAGGAAATGGACAGGTAAATAATTACTTTTGTTTCTATATTCTACGCCTGGTGCGGGGGTTATTAATTCTTAATAAGTTTTTTAATAATTTCACCCTCGTCATTGCGGATTCTAATAAAATAGGGTCCAATTGTCAGATTACTAACATTAATTGAGTTGAGATTGTTCTCCATTATTCTTCTTGAGATACATTCTCCATGCAGATTGAATATCTCTACTATTGAAGGCCTGTCATTTAAACCATTGTTGATATGGAAAAAATCACTGGTCGGGTTAGGGTATATTACTAACTGATCTGTAATCGATTTAGAATTTTGAATAGAAACAGGTATACCATTTTCATTTAATACCGCTAGTCCTCCGCCGAATGAGCCAATCCATTTTGTGTCACTATCATCAATTGTGATAGATATAAGAATATCATTCAAACCCGAATCATACGTGTTGAATGTAACCCATTCTGAGCCATTGAACTTTATTAAACCGCCAATACTCCAATTAGATGCACCGATCCACTTTGTATCATTATCATCAATGGCAATTATATCAATGTTGTCATATGGCAATTCTGAATTCGATGTGTTGTAAACAATCCAGGAAAAATCATCAAATTTTGCCAATCCTTGTGATGTTCCAAACCACTTATCCCCATTCATGCCAATCGCGATGGAGTTTATATAATCGTCTGGCAACCCGGAATTGGAAGCGTTATAAACGGTCCAGTTTGTATCATCAAATTTTACAATTCCATAATCCCCAACGGAAATCCACTTATTTCCGTTATTATCAATGATTATGGCGTCTACATCGTTGTCTGGCATTCCTGAATTGGTCGTGTTATAAATGGTCCAAATTGAATCATTAAACTTTACTAAACCATGAGGAGTTCCTATCCATTTATCACTATTACCTTCTATGGCAATTGATGTAATGTAGTTACTGGGCAAGTCAGAATTAAGTGTATTAAATACAGTCCAATTGGTATTATCAAATTTTGCTAATCCTTCATTGGTTCCTAACCATTTATTTCCACTTTCGTCAATACATACAGTTAGCACATCATCTCCGGGTAAATTTGAATTTGATGCGTTAAAAGTGTGCCAGTTTACATCGTCAAATTTTGTTAAACCCTTTGAAGTACCAATCCACTTGTTCCAATCATTGTCAATTGCTGTCGAATTAACCCAATTGTCAGGTAATCCTGAATTAGACGTATTGTAAGGTGTCCAATTCATGTCGTTAAATTCAGCCAGTCCTTCATAAGTTCCCACCCATTTATTCCCATTGCCATCAATCATGATTGTTCGAACATAATTGTCTGGCAGGCCTGAATTATTAACCTGATAAATAGTCCAATTGGCATCGTCAAATTTTGCTAAACCATAGGTGGTAGCGATCCACTTCTCCCCGTTTTCACTTACAGTAACTGAGTAAACAAAATTACTTGGCAATTCTGAATTATCGGTATTAAAAACAGTCCAGTTTGTGTTGTCAAACTTTGCCAAGCCTCCTGAACTTTGAGTACCTATCCACTTGCATCCGTTTTCGTCAATTGCAATAGAATAAACCCAATTACTTGGTAATCCAGAATTTGAAGTATTGTAGACGGTCCAATTTATATCATCAAATTTTGCCATGCCATCGTAAGTAGCAATCCACTTATCCCCGTTTTCTTCAACGGCTATATCAAAAACCCACATATTTGGTAAGCCTGAATTTCCCTGGTCATAGGTAATCCAGTCCGTTCCATCAAATTTTGCCAATCCACCGGAGGTGCCTATCCATAAAGTTCCATTTGATTCAGCACTTATTGTGAAGATGGCATTCGATGGCAATCCTGAATTATTCATATCAAAGGTTGTCCAGGTTGTGTCAGCTATCTTAACTAATCCATTTGAAGTCCCAATCCATATACATCCACACCCGTCGATGGCAATTGAAGAAATAAAGTTGTGAGGTAATGGCGAATTTGCGGCAGTAAAATAGGTTAACATTTCCGAAGTTTTGTCAAATTTTACCAAACCTGCCGTTGTTCCAATCCAAACACTATTGTTATCTTCTGCTATTGCTGAAATGTTCTCTCCGTTCGTGTAATTCATCCAAACAGGATTCTGTGCAATAGAAATACAAATACATGTTGTCAAGGCTATAACTAGAATAAATAATCTTTTCATAGGATTTACTTTTTTAATTTCTATTCATCAAATGGATTGGATTTTGGGTACTTAACCATGTGTATAATATTTTGCATACGAAGGTGGCGATTTCGAAGCACTTCACTGCCAATATACCGCAAACCTTGATAGAAGCACAATCCCGCAAGCTTTCGGGATGGTTTGCACGAGTGATCCCCAGGTTCCGTAGCAGATAGGGATATTTATATTTTGCCGGATCAATCACCGTGGTGCGCGGGCGACAATAAACGGTTTTCATCCGCATGATTTGCATCAACCTTCTAACATGACACCGTCCAACCTGATAGCCTTTCTTTTTGAGTTCTTTGGACATCCTGCGGGTTCCCCTGGTAGGATCCTCCAAATA
>PCUL01000226.1:3373-4325 GCA_002771745.1 Bacteroidetes bacterium CG18_big_fil_WC_8_21_14_2_50_41_14 | reverse complement strand
TAGCCAGTAGTTCTCGTCGGTAATAAAAGAACAGTTTATAAAAGAACTGACTGAGAAAGGTTCGTATGCATCAAATTGAACAGCGATATTGCAATTTCTAAAAGTTGCAGAATTTGCTTGCACAATACCTCCGCGATAGCCCGGCTGCCATGCGTTGAGTGTGTAATAATTATTAGCAACAATACCTCTTTCAGCATTTTCGATGGTGCTGTTGCTCATCAGAACCCAGCCTTGCTCAACCGGGTTTTGCGCACCCGAAGAGGTACCCCAAACCTGGATGCCCGGCCAGTAGGGTGCATCGTAACTATTAGTAAGCAATGCCCCAACCAGTTCAAGTTTTGCCCCTGCTTCAACAATCAGGTGTGCGTCTTTGCTAAAATACACCTCGTCTTTTATGGTAAGGGTGGCACCTTGTTTTACGAACACATCCTGTTTTATCCGTTTTGGTATCACCCATTCTGTGTTTTCTGTAATATTCAGTGGTATCACATTAAATTCCGGGCAATCGTGGTCCAGCTTTATCGCAACGTAATTTTCTGTTTTAATTACTGTTCCGTTTACAATAACATCCATTTCATTGTTTCCGGCAACCACATAGCCACCATCACTGGTCAGGGTTAAACCGAACATGCAGTATTCTTCCGAGTTGTCGTTAAACTGTTTGTACCACTGCCTTGTTCCGGTATTGTCCAACATCAGCAGTTCGCCCATCATGCGTATAGGTATCCCATTTTCATCAATATGGGGGTTGTTGCCAATGACCACAATTTTATAATCAGTAGGCGTGACAGGATTTTCAAGTATTTTCATCCTGGAAAAGTAGTCTATTCCGGCAAAGTAGCGGTAATTCTCAGCCGAGGTTGCATTTCCGTTGGTTTGATCTACTTTAATGATAACAGCATTGGTGGCGAGGTATTCCCCATTAAATATGCCATTTTTAAATTGTGGTACC
>PCUL01000226.1:3104-3343 GCA_002771745.1 Bacteroidetes bacterium CG18_big_fil_WC_8_21_14_2_50_41_14 | reverse complement strand
GCACCACATCAAAACCTCTTTCGTTATCGTTCACGTAGCCATAAGGCAATGTACTGTCACAAGCGGTATAATAACTGTCCTCACCTGTTTCCAACTCTTTGGTACCATTAAAATAATCAAATTTATCCACATACATTCCCGAGATAACCAGTTGTGCCTTGGTAAACCGTTTTTCCCATAACTTTGCCCCGTTCAGATCAAGTTTTGTAAGGTAAACATCTCTCTCAGGGTTATTGGCA
>PCUL01000226.1:0-2937 GCA_002771745.1 Bacteroidetes bacterium CG18_big_fil_WC_8_21_14_2_50_41_14 | reverse complement strand
AATTTTTTTCTAGTTGCAGTGAAAATCCAAAGGCCATATCTGCATCAGCGATATTGGGTAAAAAAAGTTTTGGAAAGCCCGAAATAGCATTGCCGGATGCGTCAATCTCATGCAGGATAAGGTAATCAGCATCTATAGGAGGGGTCGTGCCAATCGTTTTTTGTTTATTTCCAAACAATACAAAATGGCCGTTGTCAAGCTCTTTTACAACCTGGAAGTTTCCCTGGTGATAATTCAGCCCCATACTTACAATCTGATCCCAAAGGTAATTCCCGTTGCCATCAACCTTAATATAAGAGGGTAAGTGAACCCCGGCAATATTATCGGAAAACCCTGCTGAAAGAAAACCGCCGTCAGTGGTTTTATTGACATCAAATATCCAATCTTCTCCTGCAGGATCGCCCAGTTGGGCTTCACCTGTGTATTGCCATTGCACGTATGGCGGATCAGTTTGGGCAAATGCTGCACTACCAACAATAAATGTAAATACCATCAGTTGCAGAAGCTCCATCCCGAACTTGATGGGCGATTTTCGTTTTTTTGTTCCAAAAACATCTTTTTGGCTGCTTTTTTTCATTGTAGTGTTGCATGATTGCCTTTCGGCAGCAGACATTTTAGTAAAATTTTCATAGTAATGTTTTAAGAGTTAGCGTTAATTTTAAAGCATCCCGCTCTTTCAATTGTCTTAATTGGTTGCTGCTGTGGATGTTGTATCTACGGTTTGATGTTTCGGCCAGAGCCGGGATGACATGACCAGGGCAACGATACACGCTGATTAATAGCTTTGCTTTAATAAGTCCGGTAAATGTAAACAACAAATTTGTTGTTTAGACTGGTTCTGGATAAAATACGTGTTAAAGAATTGTTATTTATTTTAGGCTCATACCCAAGCTAACTAGCCGTTCTATTTTAATTACGCTGGAAATACATTGATCCACCAACTGCTAAAGCAACCAAACCTGATCTTTTGTAGTATAATCCAATAACTTAGTTCCCAATTGAGTAGCCAGTTTTGTTGCCGCTTCCACTGCCATTTCCTTGTCCTTAAAAATGCCCACCGGTATTTGCTGGTGGTTTCCAAGCACAAGTGCCACTTTAATATGCTCATCAAGGGTATTGCCATGAATGCTCAACAACCACGCCTCCTGGTTAACCCGTTCATTAAATAGGGTGATGTATTCAATTTCCGGCAGGGGTTTCCATTTTCCCATGAAAATGGAAAAGATTGAAATATACGACCGAAACTGCCGCTCCTTAATCCGGATTTCAATGCCTTCACGGAAAAATGCCAGTACCATGCCTGCGACAAACAGGATGAACCCGATTGGATTTAATTTCCAAAGCATAAAACCGCCGGCCAGGCTCAGCAACCAACCTATAAACCTGAATTGCGGCATGTTTACCTCACTAAATTGATTGCGGTAAAGTTCTCCGGTTTGTTTCATATACTAAGATTTTGCATCCTGTTACAAAGATATTAAAACTACTCTGAAGTCAATCAGGAAAGCAATATACCTGATCAGCAGAAATTTGCTAATTTTGCAAACTTTTTCCACAGTATATGAATATTCAGAAAGAAATAAACCGCCGCCGTACTTTTGCCATTATCAGCCACCCCGATGCGGGTAAAACAACCCTGACCGAGAAGTTATTGCTTTTTGGTGGTGCCATTCAGGTGGCAGGGGCCGTAAAATCGAATAAAATTAAAAAAACGGCCACTTCCGACTGGATGGAAATTGAGCGCCAGCGTGGTATTTCGGTGGCCACTTCCGTGATGGGCTTTGAATACAACGACATCAAAATCAATATCCTCGACACTCCCGGTCACCAGGATTTTGCCGAAGATACCTTTAGAACACTCACCGCCGTGGACAGTGTAATCGTGGTGATCGATGTGGCCAAAGGCGTTGAACCTCAAACAGAAAAGCTGGTGGAAGTTTGCCGGATGAGAAAAACACCTACCATCGTTTTCATCAACAAAATGGACCGTCCCGGTAAAGATGCCTTTGAATTGCTGGATGAAATTGAGAAAAAACTACAACTGCGGGTAACACCACTCAGCTGGCCCATCAATATGGGATCAAATTTTAAGGGCGTCTACAATATTTTCTCGCAGAATTTGAACCTGTTTACCCCCAACAAACAAACCATTCAGGAAGGCATCGAAATAAACGACATCAACAGTCCCGAACTGGATCAATATTTACCCAAGGATGCTAAAAAACTAAGGGAAGAGGTGGCACTCGCCGCGGGTGTTTATCCCCCCATGGATGTGCAGCAATACCTGGACGGAGATTTGTCACCGGTATTTTTTGGGAGTGCCCTGAACAATTTTGGGGTGAAAGAATTGTTGGACAATTTTATTTCCTTCGCACCTACTCCCCGGGGAAAAGACAGCGACGTGCGACACGTGAACCCTGATGATGAAGCTTTTACCGGATTTGTATTTAAAATCCACGCCAACATGGATCCCAACCACCGCGACCGCATCGCTTTTGTGAGGGTGGTTTCGGGGGTTTTTCTGCGCAACACCAACTACTTGCATGTGAGGCTCAACAGAAAGCTGAAGTTTGCCAGTCCCACCGCTTTTATGGCGCAAAAGAAAAGTGTGGTGGACGAGATGTTTCCGGGCGATATCGTGGGTTTGCACGATACAGGTAATTTCAAAATCGGGGATACGCTCACCGAAGGTGAAATCCTGAACTACAAAGGCATCCCCAGCTTTTCGCCCGAATTGTTCAAATACATTGAAAACGCCGATCCTTTAAAATCGAAACAACTGGCCAAAGGAATTGACCAGTTGATGGATGAAGGAGTGGCACAGCTTTTTACAGGAAAACACACCGGACGAAAAATCATTGGTACCGTGGGCGCTTTGCAGTTTGAAGTAATTCAGTATCGCCTGGAACATGAATACAACGCCAAGTGCCGCTACGA
>PCUL01000218.1:232-3014 GCA_002771745.1 Bacteroidetes bacterium CG18_big_fil_WC_8_21_14_2_50_41_14 | reverse complement strand
AATAACTCGCCGAACCTCCGCCCCCGGAAGCATTACCGCCTGTGGCGATAACGCTTTCTTGTGCATACAGTCCAGTCAGTCCGAGTCCTAACAAGAGAATGGCACTTAATTTTAATCGTTTGTGTCGCATTTTTGACCTCCTTTTTTTAACTGTTAATAGTTACTTTTTTTTGTCAATGTTTCATTCTGTTGCAGGGTCATGCTCCAATGAACGCCTACTATTGCTTCGAACCAATACTTTTGACAATCCTACCTTTAACCTCTTTAATGCGCTGAATGTGTAGAAAAATGCTTTAGTGTACATCCGATAGCAGAAGAAATGCTTATTTCACAACCTGAGGGCATGAAGGGCACTCCAGAATATTAAATTCGGTTCTTCTGTTTTCCTGATGTTTTGGTTCGGAACAATTCACCCCATCGGCACATTCATTCACCAGCCGCGATTCACCGTAGCCTTTTGGTACAATCCTGCTGATAGAAATCCCCTTGCCAACGATATAATCTACGGCAGCATCAGCCCTGCATTGCGACAGGGTTGCGTTATAGGCATTGCTGCCCCTGCTGTCGGTGTGCGATGAAAGTTCAATAATCATATCCGGGTAGTCGTTCATAAGCCTGATCAGTCGGTTCAGTTCTTCAGCCGCCCGGGCTTTGATATCACATTTATCGTAATCATAATAGATCTTATCAAGTCTGATGACATCTTTCTCGGTAGGTTGCTGCATGCTCAGTTTGATCTTCACATATAAATCCTTGCTGCGGTCGAGTCCTTTAGTGGTTTCGTAAATGGCTTCACTGGAAAGCCAGCCTTTTTTCTCACCCAGTACCTTAAAATCGCCTGACTGTTCCATCTGAAAGAAAAACTTCCCATCTTCGCCTGTAACGATGCTTGATGTTCTGTTCAGGCTTATGTTTTCGCAAGTGACTGTAACACCTGATACCGGAGGGCCATTTAATGTGTTGATGGTTATCCCCGATAATGTAAATCTCGGGTCATTGTGGGTGATTGTTTTTTCGATGAGCGGAGCCGAAAATTCATCCTTGGAAATTGTTGCGATGGTGGTGGTGATGTCATTCAGAAGACCCTGTACCTTGTAATGGTCAGCAGGCAGTTCTTCCACCATAACCTGGCCATTGGGGTCTGTCATACATTTGTAAATCAAATTGTTCTGATTATCTTTGATGCTAACGGAAACATAAGGCAAGGGAATGGAAGTGTATTTATCCAGAACAGTGATTTTTATAATGGTATGCTCCATTGGCTTTACAACCTCTTTAACTTTTCTTGAAAAGAAGGCAACATCATCCGTTTCAGGGGTTGCAAACCTGTTGGTTGACACGTATCCACTCTGTAGGTCATTGTTAGTGGATAAAGAGAAATCATCATAACTTGAGTTGATGGGTGATTTCAGGTTTACCGGAGCACCAAAAGTATTTCCCTCATTTTTAGTTACAAACACATCCAGCCCACCAAGCCCCGGCAGTCCATTTGATGCAAAATACAAGTTACCGGTGTTGTCAAAGGTGGGGAAGATTTCATTTTCGGAAGTATTTAATGCTGATATATTCATGGGTTCCGACCAGGTATTGTCATTTTGTTTGGTACAATAATACAAGTCCATACCGCCTGTTCCTCCGGGTTTATCGGAGGCAAAAACCAGCATATTCCCATCGTTTCTGAGTGCCGGGTGGGCCACATTGTAGTTGCTGTTGTTGAATTTGAACCACTCAACCGGAATCCACTTTCCATCTTTCAGGATAGCAGATGAAATTTGTAATTTCCGGGTATTTACATCCTGTTCCAGGATGGATTTTTTATTGATGGTCGTAAAATACAGCGTGCTGCCATCACCTGACAAGGTAGCCGGGCCGTCATTATAACTGGTCATGACCTCTTTGGCAAATGGTACCAACTGACTGAAATTAATATCCGTTGAATATAGTTTTGTATATCCTTTTCCGGTCCAGCCGCTTTTGTCGATGCCATCCCCTTGCGCAGTTACAACAAAACCATTTTGGAATGGGATGTTCGCAAATACAGATTTTGCATACTTTACTGATTTGTTGGTGACCTCATACTTATCTTT
This sequence comes from Bacteroidetes bacterium CG18_big_fil_WC_8_21_14_2_50_41_14, assembly GCA_002771745.1. Taxonomy (GTDB): domain Bacteria; phylum Bacteroidota; class Bacteroidia; order Bacteroidales; family F082; genus UBA6244. Next base: position 927 of record PCUL01000218.1, on the reverse strand, counting down.
ATCTATCATGAGTTCATCATACATGTCAATAGATTTGATGAGGTTTGATGCCTTCTCACCGGCATTTTTTTCCTGATACAGGAGGGCATTTTGTCTGGCTTCGGAAATATTTCCCTGCACCCGTAACAGCTGAATAAATTCATACCTATCCTCCGTGTTCGATTCTTTCATGGTAACCACCGAGCGATACACTGCAATTGCGTCATCAATATCGTTGATTAGTTTGTAAGATATGGCGAGATTTTTCGTGGCCCTATAATCGCCGGGCGACTTCTCAAGATATTTCACATAAAGTGGAATGGCTTCGCTGTATTCGTACAGTTTAAACTTCACATCGGCCTGCGATTTTTGGGCCGAAAGCGAAATTCCCGACAGGCAAAGGAGCATAATGATTAAATTTTTCATGGCACAATTTTAAAAGTATCTGTTGTCTATAGTTGTGTCGGGTATTCCTTTTTTACCAAACTGATATCCGAGAAATATTTCATGCGAGCCCGAATTGAAATGACGCAGGCTGGAAGTGGTCATGTCATAGGAATAGCCAAAATTCAACATACCAATCCGTCCTTTAGCGGCAAAAGTGAAAGCGTCACCCGTGCGGTACGAAACGCCCAATCCAAACTTACGCTGGTACCAAACATCCATGGCAATGTCGGCCTCAACAGGTGCTGCTGTTACATATTTGACAAGAAGTG
>PCUL01000218.1:0-225 GCA_002771745.1 Bacteroidetes bacterium CG18_big_fil_WC_8_21_14_2_50_41_14 | reverse complement strand
AAGCTCAATATTCTCATCCACAGTTACCCGATAACCACCATACAGGAAAAAGTGTGGTTTGATGATTTTGGTTTGTGGTGCTGCATTTTCAAATGAAAGCATACGCGGAATGGAGAAACCGATATAGAATTTGTTGGTATAATACAGCATTCCCAATCCCAAATAGGGAATGCTTAGTTTGTCGGTAAGGTAGAGCGGATCCGTTGGATCAATGTTTCCTAGTTT
>PCUL01000006.1:60114-65689 GCA_002771745.1 Bacteroidetes bacterium CG18_big_fil_WC_8_21_14_2_50_41_14 | reverse complement strand
CTTTTGCGTAATGTATCAAAAGCCCCCAAATAAAAGCAACTACCGAAACGGTGATGGTGGTTTGGAAGATTCTTCAGGAGAATGAGGGGGGAAAATGAGAAGGTAAAAATACCTGTAATCCTCCCGCTGCTTTTTAAAAACGAAATTGCCAAATCCCGTTATTCATTTATTTCTAAATTTGCAGCAAAACACCCTACAATGCAAAGAATATCGGGTTTCCTGCTTGCCGCGATGGGCTGGAACATCACCAGCCAGATTCCATCAGATATTAAAAAAGCCATTATCATCATGGCACCGCATACCAGTTATTTTGATTTTGTCATGGGAAAATTCGGTTACTGGTATTTGGGTATCCAAAGCAGGTTCTATATTAAAAGAGAAGCTTTTTTCTGGCCCCTCGGTCCTCTTTTGACCCAATTGGGCGGAATCCCTGTCGACCGGAGAAGGAAATCGCATGTGTTGGAGATGACGACCCGGTATTTTAAAGAAAATGAATCCTTTTACCTGACCATCACACCCGAAGGAACCCGGGCGCTTGTGCGTCAATGGAAAAAAGGCTTCTATATCCTGGCCATCAAAACAGGTGTCCCCATTGTACTTGGGTACCTGGATTATCAGAAAAAAACCGGAGGGCCGACAAAAGTCTTTTACCCAACCGGAGATTATGAGGCAGATATGAAAAAAATAGAAGCATTTTACCGGGGAATTAACGGACTTCATCCCGAAAGGTTTAATGTAAAATAAATCCGAACAAAATATTTACATTAAAACAATAGGTAAACATTTTAAAAACAACTGATTATGAAAAACATCGCTCGATTGTTAATTGCTTTACTCCTACTGCATTCCATTTCTTACGCACAGGACACCATCGTGAAAAAGTCCGGTATGCCCATTATTTGTATTATACAAAAAGTTGAATCCGACCACATTAAATACAAGAACGTTGGACATGAAAACGGACCTACCTTTTCTATTTGGAAAGATCGGGTGGTCAGGATAAATTATGCTAACGGACCTACCATTTCGATGGTTGATGAAATCAAATCGTTTGAAGTAGACACAGCACAAACCATAGAATGCGTGAATAGATATTTTGGATCAAAAATCAATCAGTCGAACCGGGACTTGCGAAGAAAAGAAGTAAAAGTGCTTTTTGAAAACCATCCTGAATTATTTAAAAAATACAAATCCGGAAGACGGCTCATCACCATTGGAACTCTGATGGCTCTTCCCTGCGCTTTTGTTTTTGGTTATGAAGTTGGAAAAACCATTTCTTATCAGAAATCAGAAGCAGGGTTGCTTATTGCCTCAGGAACGGGAGTTGCTTTAGGGCTGATAATGAATCATTCAGGAAACCGAACGATCGTCCAACTGGTGAATCATTACAACGATCAACTTCAGGAAAAACCAACTGCTCTATTGGATTTTCGGCTTACTGAATATGGTGTTGGACTGTGTTTGTCATTTTAAACTTTGAAAATAAACAAGCTATTAAGATCAAAATAACTGAAAGACAGTCATTTGTTTATCAATTTACATTTTTACTGAATTACTATAGATTTCTGTCTAGACAAATCTATGGGGAATTATTTACTGATCCTTTTAGGACAAATGATATGAAATGAAATTAAAAAAAACTATTTTTGTACTTACTCTTAATTAACAATTTATCCAAAATACCATGACAAAAAAAATTACATTTCCCATCTTGCTAATAACGATGCTGATTATGTTTTTAACCCCTGCTACGGCATTTGCTGGAAAAGAAGAAGTCCAACTGAGCACTTCAGAAACAGATGCTGAAATTTATATCGATGGAAAACTGATGGGAAAAGGCTCCGCAGAAGTGGTCATTTTATCCAATAGTTGCGTTACTGTACGAGTGGAAAAGATTGGATATCTAACCGAGACCATAACCTTTTGTAATAAAAAACACGATGCCGTCCCACCAAAAACCTATTATGTGCAAATGGCAAGAGACGACGCATACGATGCTTCTATCCAAACTGATATTGCAAACATTGACATTGAGTTAAAGACAAGTTTATCTGAAACCGATGCATGGAAACTCATCAGTATGATTATCACTTCCTATTTTGATGTGATTGAGGTAACCGACAGAGAGACAGGGTACCTACGCACCAGTTGGGTAGTCCAATCGTTTCAACAAAATACCATCCGTACCCGGATGATTGTAAAACTTGGGGATACGGATCCTCTAACCTACAAAATAAAACTGGTCAGCGAAGAATCCAAAAAACCGGGCACCAGCGTTAAAAATGACGAATTGTACCGTGAATGGGATCGTGTATTGCGTAAATACAGCAATGTGATTGATGAATTACAGAGCAGGCTGAAATAACCTCATCTGTATACTTTTTTTAAGTTACTGGTTTTCACCTTCTGATACTGACTTTTTCTTTCGCCCTGCCCTGGTCAGCGCATCATTCAGTATCGATTCTATCTGACCATTTACACTGCGGAATTCATCCTGTGCCCATTGTTCCAGGGCCGATAACATTTCAGGTTGCAATCGCAAAACAAAAGGTTTTTTCTTATTCATGTTTCAACTCCATCATTTTGATTTTAAATTCATGATCATGAATACAGGGTTCCTGTATTTACCACGGGCGAAACATCCTTATCTGAAGTCAGCACCACCATCAGGTTGCTCACCATGGCCATTTTCCGCTCATCATCAAACTCGATAATCTTCTTTCTCGATAAGGCATCCAGAGCCATCTCCACCATGCCAACCGCTCCCTCAACAATTTTGGTTCGGGCTGCCACAATCGCCGTTGCCTGCTGACGTTTCAACATGGCACCTGCAATTTCCTGGGCGTAGGCGATGTAGTTAATCCGGGCCTCAATCACCCTTACTCCGGCAATGGAAAGCCTTTCTGTAATTTCATCTTCCAACATTTGGTTGACCTCTTCTCCCCCGCCTCGTAACGTGATCTCGGCGTTCTCTGCTTCAAAGTCATCGTAAGGAAAATGCCCGGCCAGTTTACGTACCGCCGCCTCACTTTGAATATCCACAAAGTGCACGTAATCATCCACCTCAAAAGCCGCTTTATAGGTATCTTCTACCTTCCACACCATCACCACGCCAATCATGATGGGATTGCCAATCTTATCATTTACCTTGATGGGTGCACTGTCGAGGTTGCGGGCACGCAGCGATATTTTCTTCCGGGTGAAAAACGGGTTTACCCAGGAAAAACCATTCTGCTTTATTGTTCCCTTGTAGGCTCCAAACAGAACCATAATGCTTGACTCGTTGGGGTTCACGATGATGAAACCCACCAAAATAAATACACCTATGAACACCAAACCTATTAAAAATAAGTTTTTAAGTACAATCAAACCAATAATGGAAGGGATGATGAGCAACAAGGCTACTGCCAGCATCACGTATCCCGACAAAGGCAAAAATTCTTTTTCAGCTTTCATGATTTTAATTTTGGATTAATATGATATTATTTTAATATCACAAATGTAATCCATTTTCGATTAATATGTCAAGTGAATTTGCAATTATATTTTAAAAAAAGTGGAAAAAAGAATGGAAGGTCGAATATCTTATGCCTATCAGCCTAATCAAAAACTTGTTATTCAGTAATTAAGATCAATTGTAATTTACCTCCTTCCTTTAAATAATTCTGAATATCTTTGTCCCCCTAAATCAAACGATAGTATAATGAATAAAAACTCCATTCTAGGGTTTATCCTTATTGCCGCCATCATGATTGGCTATACATATTGGTTTACCCCATCAAGCACGGAGTTGGCACAGCGCAAACACACTGCCGATTCGCTGGCCAATATTGAACAACAGCGCATTCAACAGGAGCAGGCCCGTCAGGCAGCATTTGAACAGGAGGCTGAATTACAGCAACCTGCCGAGGAGGTGATGGTGTCGACCGATGAGAATTTAGACCAACTACGCGAAAAATACGCCCAGTTTGCAGGTTCCGTTAATGGAGAAGAAAACATAACCGTTCTTGAGACCGATTTGATCCGCATCGAATTGACCAATAAAGGCGGGCACATAAAAACGGTGGAACTGAAGGGTTATCAAACCTACGATTCGCTACCATTGATCTTGCTGGAACCAGAATCTTCTCGTTTTGGGCTGACCTTCTTCTCCAAAAACAGGCTGATCAATACCGAAGACCTCTATTTCTCACCTTCCACCTCAGAAACCAACTTAACGGTATCAGGCGACAACACCATGAGTTTCTCCATGCGGCTTTACACCGATTTGCCTGATGGAGAGAAGAACCTGAACAGTTACATCGAGTATCTGTATACCATCACCGGTAACAACTACCTGTTCGATCTCACCATCAATCTGGAAGGACTGGACGGGGTGATGTCATCCAACAACAACTACATGGGTTTGAACTGGTTTGCCGACCTTCGTAAACAGGAATTGGTTCAGGATCAATGGAATGGTTCTACTATTTATTATAAGTATTTGAGTGATGATGTGGAATATATGTCGGAGACAGAAGACGATGATGAACAAATTTCTACCAAACTCAAATGGGTCTCGTTTAAACAGCGTTTTTTCTCTTCGGCCATTATCGCGAAAGATGCTTTTGATAACGGAAAATTAACAGTCATCGAAAAGAAGGACCATGGAAACGATCGATATCTTAAAACCATGTCGGCTGAATTTGAGCTTCCTATCCAGTTGCAGGGAACAACATCGATTCCGCTTTCTTTCTATTTTGGGCCCAATAAATTTTACACGTTAAAAGCGTATGATCTTGATTTAGAACGTCAAATACCCATTGGCTGGGGATTTTTCCTGCTGGCATGGATTAATGAATACATCGTCATTCCAACCTTCAACTGGCTTGGAGGTTATGGGTGGAATTACGGCATTGTGATCCTGATGCTTACACTCTTGTTAAAGTTGATCCTTTTCCCCATTGCTTACAAAACCTATTATTCGTCGGCCAAAATGAGGGTTTTAAAGCCCGAAATTGATGAATTGGCCAAGAAATTCCCGAAAACGGAAGATGCCATGAAAAAGCAACAAGCTACGATGGCTCTATACAGACAGGCAGGGGTCAATCCTGCGGCGGGTTGCGTTCCCATGTTGTTACAGATGCCCATTTTGTTTGCCTTATTTAAATTTTTCCCGGCCTCCATCGAGCTTCGCCAACAACCCTTTTTATGGGCAACCGACTTATCCAGCTACGATTCCATTATGCAATTGCCCTGGGACATTCCATTTTATGGCGACCATGTGAGTTTATTCACGTTGTTGATGACGGTCTCCACCATCATGTATACCTATATGAACAACCAAATGATGGCCGGACAAACCAGTCAGATGCCAGGTATGAAAACCATGATGTATCTCATGCCCATCATGTTCCTTGGAATTTTTAACAGTTATGCCTCAGGATTGAGTTATTACTATTTCCTTGCCAACATTATTACGTTCGGACAGATGTTTGTTTTCCGTTATGCGATCAACGAAGATAAATTGAGGGCTACCATTGAGATCAACAAGAAAAAGCCTGCAAAGAAGAAATCCGGTTTTCAAAAACGGCTG
>PCUL01000006.1:52236-60078 GCA_002771745.1 Bacteroidetes bacterium CG18_big_fil_WC_8_21_14_2_50_41_14 | reverse complement strand
CAACGGAGAAAACCAACGTTGGCGTTTTATATATAAAAACGCAGAAAGTACTCTTTTTTCAATTACTAAACATGACTACCCATGCAACTATCCCTTTACCAAACTATTGGCCCACAGCATATAAAACAATTAATTCATGACTTTTATCAAGGAGTTCAGACCGATCAGCTACTGATTCCCATGTACCGTGATGGTTTTGCCGTTGCCGAAGACCGCCTGCATTTATTTATGATACAATACCTGGGTGGTCCCACCACCTATAGCGATCAGCGGGGACACCCCCAATTAAGAAAACGACATGCTCATTTTACCATGAACGCCGAAACCAGGACTCATTGGCTTCAGCACATGAACCATGCCCTCGACTTATCGGGAATGTTGGATGATCACAAACAAATCCTGCGTGAATATTTTACAAAAACCGCTGAATTTCTCACAAGATAACGAGAGGGATCTAACTTTTAAAGGTCTATGAAATCTTGATTGTCAATTGATTTTACGATTTTTAGGCAACATGTAATCAGCCAGGGTATGAGCCTCGAGGTACTCTCTGAATTGCCGGGTCATGATCATGGTCATATCTTCAAAAATACACTCGCCAAAAGGGCATACTTTATTTAAAGGGCACTTTGAAATAATGATTTTACCTTCAATGGATTCAAATATTTGCAACAAAGTAATTTCCTCGGGAGGACTATCCAAAACAAAACCACCGGCGGGACCACGTTGTGAAAGAAGGAATCCATCTTTCACCAGTTTCTGTAATACTTTAGAAACATGAAATTTCGAACTTCCGGTAATATTGGAGATAATGGTGGCATTCATCTGGCTTTTTTGGGCCTTTGCCACCAATACCATGCTGTGCAACGCGATGGACACAGCTTCGGTAATGTTCACAATTTTAGCCATTAATAAAATAGGTATTTAGGTAGCAAAAGTAGGAATAATCCAATTGGAAGATGAAGGTTCCATTTTATTATTTTTCAGAGGCTTTTATTTCTATTTTTGAGGCCGTTTAAAATTGTATATGGACCAAATACTACTCGTTCTGCGCCAGACCTTAACCATTACCTTGTTTGTGCTGGCCATGATGCTCATTATCGAATACCTCAATGTTTTTACTCGTGGTATGTGGAGCAAAGACCTGAAGAAAAGTGCCTGGAAACAAATTCTGACCGGCGCTCTATTGGGCATTATTCCCGGGTGCCTTGGCGCTTACACTGCCGTTTCGCTTTACGTGCATAATGTGATCGGTGTTGGCGCATTGGTTGCTACCATGATTGCCACCTCAGGTGATGAGGCCTTTTTCATGTTTTCTATCATCCCTGAGGCTGCCATTCTGTTACATGTGATCATTTTTGCCATTGCCGTAGCCACCGGATTTATCGTCCAATTCTTTTACAAGAGAAAAGTAGTGGTCTCCTGCCCCGACAGGCAATTTGAAATCCATCAGGAAACGATCGAAATGGCTCGTTTTAATTTGAGAAATATCGTGAACCAACTGAAAGATATCACCACTTTAAGGTTGACCATGATGGCTTTTTTGATTGGTATTCTATTGTTTGTTATTTTATCTCACGATGATTCCCACGGAAACGAATTACTTGCTTTGCCTGCCATGGATGTGCATGATCATCCCGAATGGATCAGGTTTACTTTCATCGCGGTCATCATCATAAGCCTGTTTATTATCATCACAGTTAACGACCATTTCCTTTCCGATCACTTGTGGAACCATGTATTAAGAAAGCATTTTTTACGAATTTTTATATGGACGCTGGGCACATTGGCGGTATTGCACCTGATGAATAGTTATCTCGATCTGGAAGGTCTTATCCGCGATAATCTTTTCCTGATGTTGGTGGCGGCTGTACTCATTGGCATTATTCCCGAATCAGGGCCACACTTGTTTTTCGTTCTCTTGTTTGCCTCGGGCAATCTGCCTTTTAGCATCCTGTTGGCGAGTTCAATCGTACAAGACGGTCATGGAAGTATTCCTTTGCTCGCTGAAACCAGAAAAGGGTTCGTGATAGTAAAACTAATTAATATGGCCGCTGGTTTTTTAGTCGGAGGAATTGGACTACTAATGGGTGTATAGGACATCACCAATCTTCCGGAGTGAAATTTGGGATAAAACCTTAACTCAACCTGAAATTCACTTTCTCTATCAAAGAATTATTTATATCTTAGCCAATTATTTTGGTTTGAACCACCAGGTTAAAAGTAGTAGTAAACACGATTGTTTTAATTAAGACCATCTTAACCATCTCATATTGTATAATATAATAACTTTATTAAAATGAAAAAAGGCTGGATTATTCTAATTGTCATTCTGGGCGCTATCCTCATGTTTATATTTATGGGCTATTCGTGGTACAAAAGTACTTACAACAGCATGGTTTCACAATCGGAAGTGGTGGATGCTCAATGGGCTCAGGTTGAAAATGTTTACCAACGACGTGCCGACCTGATTCCCAATTTGGTAGAAGTGGTTAAAGGATATGCTTCTCATGAGAAGGAAACACTGGAAGGCGTTATCAATGCCAGAGCGAAAGCCACTTCGGTTAATATCGAGGCCAATAACCTAAGTCCTCAGTCATTCGCAAACTTTCAACAGGCACAGGAAGGGCTTACCCAGGCCTTGTCAAAATTGATGGTGGTGGTTGAAAGGTATCCTGATCTTAAAGCCAATCAAAACTTTCTAGAATTGCAAGCCCAGCTCGAAGGTACCGAAAACAGGATCACTGTAGAGAGGCAAAAATTTAACAATGTCACGAAAGAATTCAATACCACCATCAAATTATTTCCAAACAATTTGTTTGCAGGGATGTTTGGTTTTTCGCCAAAGCCCTATTTTGCAGCTCAGCAAGGCGCTGAAACTGCTCCAAAAGTATCTTTCTAAAGAATAATATCATGAATACGGTAGCCAAGAATTTTTTCACCAAAACAGAAAAAACAGCCATTAAAAAAGCCATTCTTAATGCTGAAATGGATACTTCCGGTGAGATCAGGGTTCACATCGAATGCGAATGTAGCGGAGATGTCCTCGACCGTGCCGCCTATCTATTCAAGAAATTAAAGATGGAAAAAACAAATCTACGAACTGGAATACTATTCTATCTGGCAGTTGAATCAAAAAAATTCGCCATCCTGGGCGATGTAGGCATTAATGAGGCTGTACCAGATAACTTTTGGGAAGAAACCAAAGAAACGATGACTGCCCATTTTACTGAAGGAAGATTTGTACAAGGACTCGTTGAAGGTATAGCGCAAACAGGGGAAAAATTAAAACGGCACTTCCCGCGTCACCTGGACGATATCAACGAGCTATCAGATGAAATATCATTTAGTTAGCCCATATTTTAACCATCTATGCAGCCATTAAAACACATCCTTTTTCTTTTATTTATTTTCCTGTTGAGTGCATCTTATGCACAGAAAATACATGAAAGACCACTCAATGATAGCCTGGTAAACGATTTTGCCGGGGTGTTGACAAAAAGTCAAAAAAACACGCTCGAGTATAAATTGCGCTATTTCCACGATACCACTTCAAATCAAATCGTTGTTGTTACCCTCAATTCCCTCGATGGCTACGATCCTGCATCTTATGCATTCGCCCTGGGGGAACAGTGGGGAATTGGCCAAAAAGATTTCAATAATGGAATTGTCATACTCCTAAAACCTAAGTTTAGCAGCACAGACAAAGGCCAAATATTTATCGCTACCGGTTACGGACTCGAGCCTGTAATTCCCGATGCTACTGGAAAGCGAATTGTTGAAAAAGAAATGGTCCCGAATTTTAAAAATGGGGATTACTATCAGGGTATCGATCAGGCCGTTGATGTGTTAATGAAACTTGCTTCGGGAGAAATATCAGCCAAAGGGTACAATAAAGCTTCACAAACGCCCTGGTTTGTAGGAATTTTGCCTTTTCTTATTATCATCATCATTTTCTTTTTTATCAGCCGAAGCCAGAAAAATTCGTATGGTATTGGCAGCCGAAACGGCAGTTTGTGGACTGCATTGTTTCTGGGAAGCATGTTAGGTAACCGATCGCATGGTGGAAGTTGGAATAATTTTAGCGGAGGATCTTCCGGATTTGGAGGAGGAAGCGGTGGTAGTGGATTCGGAGGGGGTTTTAGTGGTTTTGGTGGCGGTAGTTTTGGCGGTGGCGGTGCCGGAGGTAGTTGGTAATCTCAGCGACTACTTATTTGCTTGTCCCTTGAGATTGACTCCGGAAAAATAGCTGTAAAAATGAATAAAAGATGCCATTCATTTAGCTTCACAGGTTCGTTTTTTATCCTGTTCAAATTTTTTAACCTCCTACTTTAATGAATCACAAATAGTTGTAAACTAATTCGGTATTTTGTTGCCTATTAGTCTAAATTATTTCAAAAATTAAATAATTTTGCCCTTTCAAAATTCGAAAAGTTAGCTTATTTTTAACACCTTGTATACGTTCAAAAAAATTACTGTCTATCTGATAATCTATACATCATGATCATTAACGGTATTGCCAAAGGATTTACCCTGAAATTCAGGGTAATCCTAACATTAGGAATTTTCATTCTGCTGTTTTTTGCATCTCCTCCTACTCATAGCCAAACTGCTGACGATGAAAAGAATTTTCAGCAATGTAAAGCATGTCATACCATTGGAGGAGGTAAGTTGGTTGGCCCGGATTTGAAAGGGGTAAACGACAAGCGTGAGGAAAGCTGGTTGATTAAGTTTATCCAAAATTCGCAGGCTTTAATTCAGTCAGGCGACAAAGCTGCGATTGAAGTGTTTGAAGCCCATTTCAAGATTCCGATGCCTCCGCACAACCTGACAGACGATCAGGTGCGTGGTATCCTGGCCTACATCCGAAACGATGGAAAAATTGCAGGGGCAGAAGCCACAGTCACAGAATCTCCTGCCACAGGATCAACAGCAGAAGAACTGTCCATAGCAGAAGAAAATAATAAACTGCTGGCCGAAAAAAAGAGCGATGAGCGTCGCAATATGCGATCCACTTTTATCATCATGCTTGTTTTGCTTGTCATTAGTGTTGCAGATCTGGTAATCACCAAAATGGTTAAAGCCAAATGGATACACATTGTCATTATTTTGGTTTCAGTGGCGGTAATAGGTGAACTCATCTTTGTTGAGGCCGTCGCCCTGGGGCGCCAGCAATACTATCAACCCGATCAACCCATCGCTTTTTCGCATAAAATTCACTCCGGTCAAAACAAAATCGACTGCCAGTATTGTCATTATACCGCAGCCGAGAGTATGCACGCAGGTATTCCTCCGGTTACCCTCTGTATGAATTGTCACGCACAAGTAAAATCGGGTAAAAAAACAGGGACAGTTGAAATTGCCAAGATTTATGCAGCCATCGAAAACAATAAACCGGTGGAATGGGTTAAAGTTCACAACCTGCCCGATCATGTTTACTTCAATCATGCCCAGCATGTAAATGTGGGTAAAATTGATTGCCAAAAGTGTCATGGAGAAGTCCAGAAAATGGACCAAATTATCCAGGTAGAAGACCTCAGTATGGGTTGGTGCATCGAATGCCACCGTACACAGACGGTGCAGTTTGCCAACAATAAATTTTATGATCAATATACAAAATTGCACAAAAAACTCGAAGACGGTGAAATAACCGCAGTTACAGTGAAGGACATTGGTGGCGATGAATGCCAAAAATGCCACTATTAATCAATCAACATGAATAAATATTTATCCAGATAAACATACCATGGAAAAAATATACTGGCAAAGTCTTGAGAAGCACGCGGAACAACAAAGTTCCGTTCTAAACAACAAAAAACCACATCCCGAATTTTCCATCGAAGGTCTTGATGAATCAGAAATCAAAGGAAAGTCAAGCCGACGCGATTTTCTTAAGATGTTGGGCTTTTCGGTCAGCGCGGTTGCCCTGGTGAGTAGTTGCCAAATGCCTGTCCGCAAGGCCATTCCCATGCTCAACCAACCTGAAGAACTCATACCCGGTATTGCCAATTTTTACGCATCCACCTTTTTCGATGGAACAGACTATTGCAGCATTTTAGTGAAGACCCGGGAAAGCCGCCCTATCAAAATTGAAGGCAACGACCTTTCTCCCCTCACCAAAGGCGGTACCAGTGCCCGTGTTCAGGCCTCGGTGCTGAATTTATACGATGATGCCCGCTTAAAAAAACCGACCCGTCAACGTGAAGAAACCAACTGGGCTACCATTGATGAAGAAGTCATAAAACAGCTAAACGCGCTGAATGCGACAGGTAAAAAAGTCGTGTTACTTACTTCAACCATCATCAGCCCCTCAACAAAAGCGTTAATTGGAGAATTTACCACCACCTTTCCCAACGTAGAATGGATCATGTACGACCCTGTCAGCATGTTTGCCATGAGGAAAGCCAATGAGTTGCAATTTGGTAAGGCTGTGATTCCGAATTATCACTTCGACAAGGCACAGATCATTGTCGGGTTTAATGCAGATTACCTGGGAAACTGGCTGATGCCCGTTGCCTTTACCAAACAATATTCGGCTAACCGGAAATTAAGTGGTGGAAAAAAAACGATGTCGCGTAGTTATCAGTTCGAAAGCAATTTGTCGCTTACCGGTTCAAATGCCGACCTCCGTTATGGAATTAAACCCTCCGATGAAGGTTTGATTTTACTCAACTTGTACAATGAAATTGCACGTAACACAGGTGCTACAACCTATCCCACAGTTGATTCGCCCATCGATATTATGCCGGTGGCAGCGGATTTATTGAAAAACAAAGGAGCCTCTTTGGTCGTATCGGGAACCAACAACCTCGACATTCAATTGATTGTAAATGCCATCAACAATTTACTGGAAAACTATGGCACAACCATCGACCTGAACAGACCCATGTACCTCAAACAAGGCAACGATGAGAAAATGGTTCGACTGGTGAAAGACATGAACGCAGGGGATATTTCAGGCATCCTGATTCACAATGTGAATCCTGTTTATGACTATTTCAACGCGAAGGATTTTATCTCGGGTCTCAACAAAACCGGTTTTAAAGTATCGTTTGCCGATACGATGGACGAAACAGCTGCCTTATGCGATCTGGTTTGCCCCAACCACAACTATCTGGAATCATGGGGTGATGCGCTTCCTGTAGAAGGCTACCTCAGCATCATGCAGCCAACTATTCAGCCGATATTTACCACGCGCCAGTTCGAGGATAGTTTGCTTATTTGGCATGGTCAGAACATTGATTTCTCCACTTTCATGGAAAAATTCTGGTCAACAAAAATGAACGACAACCACATCGAAGTTGGAAATTTTACACAATTCTGGAATCAAACCAAACACGATGGGGTATACCAATATCTTGTTGAAAACGGAACCCAACCCACCTTTGTTCATCAAAAGCTAATTTCCGCTTCAAATAAAAAAGGAGACGGGCTCGAGTTGGTTTTATACGAAAAAATGTCCATCGGTTCCGGTAAATATACCAACAATCCCTGGTTGCTTGAAATGCCTGATCCCATCACCACATCTACCTGGGACAACTACCTGTGTATCTCACCTAACTTCGCGAAAGAAAATAACCTGAAACTGGAAGATGTGGTGAGCATCAATGGTTTTTTTGAGATACCGGTGCTCGTGCAACCCGGTCAACCGGACGGGACTGCCGCCCTTGCTGTTGGGTTTGGCCGTACCTCTGCCGGTAAAGCTGGAACCAACGTGGGTCAAAATGCCTATCCTTTGATGAACTTCCGTGACAACCTGGCCGGTATGGCAGGTACGGTGATACAAATTGAAAAAATCAGTGGAAAGACCTATCCCCTGGCGCTTACACAAACTCACCACGA
>PCUL01000006.1:2850-52191 GCA_002771745.1 Bacteroidetes bacterium CG18_big_fil_WC_8_21_14_2_50_41_14 | reverse complement strand
TGCCGGAAACGAACAGCATGTTTTCGATGAGGAACACAATGTTTCGTTATACAGTAAGATACAATACGATGGTTTGCATTGGGGGATGTCCATCGACCTGAACAGCTGTACCGGGTGTGCAAACTGTGTTATTGCTTGTCAATCAGAAAACAATGTAGCCGTAATCGGTAAAGAACAGGTAAAAAACCGGCGTATCATGCATTGGATGCGCATCGACAGGTATTATGCCCGTAGTGAAGAGAATCCGGAAGTGTACCACATACCGGTGATGTGCCAGCATTGCGACAATGCCCCTTGCGAAAATGTATGTCCTGTTGCTGCCACCAACCACAGTACCGAAGGCCTGAACCAGATGGCCTACAACCGCTGTATCGGAACACGTTATTGTATGAACAACTGTCCTTACAAAGTACGTCGCTTTAATTGGTTCGAGTTTACCAACAACAATAAATTCGACTTCAACATGAACAGCGAGCTGGGCAGAATGGTACTCAACCCGGATGTAATAGTTCGTCAACGAGGTGTTGTAGAAAAATGCTCGCTTTGCGTACAGCGCATTCAGGAGAAAAAACTGGTGGCCAAGATGGAAGACCGCGAACTGCGCGATGGTGAAATCAGGACTGCCTGTCAGCAAAGTTGTCCCGCCGATGCCATTCAATTTGGCAACCTGCTGAATAAAGAAAGTGCAGTATATAAGCAGGTAAAAGAAGACCGCATGTACCATTTACTGGAACAACTCCATACCCTGCCTTCTACAAGTTATTTAACCAGGGTGAGAAATACAGAAGCATAGTATTGAACAAAAAAAACTGATAACATGTACAATACCAGAGTAAGAGGAATACTAATAAAGGGAAACAAGACCTACAGCGATGTGGGCAGGGATGTGCTGCGGCCACTCGATGCACCCACACCAATTTGGTGGTGGGTTACGGCAGGGCTTGCAATCATCGCCATGGCATGGGGTTCCTGGGGATTTTACAACACCATTTCCACGGGTATCGGAGCCTGGGGATTAAACAACAACGTAGCCTGGGGATATGCCATTATCAATTTTGTTTGGTGGATCGGTATCGGTCATGCAGGAACTGCCTTTTCGATATTCCTGCTCATCCTGCGTCAAAAATGGCGGACCTCGATTAACAGGGCAGCCGAGGCCATGACCATTTTTGCCGTGATGGCGGCAGGATTGTTCCCCTTACTTCACATGGGCAGAATTTGGGATGGATTCTTTATTTTCCCTTACTGGAATACCCGTGGCCCACTTTGGGATAATTTTAACTCACCCCTGTTTTGGGATGTAGTGGCCATCAGCACCTATTTCATGGCTTCTGCTTTGTTTTGGTACATGGGCATGATTCCTGATTTTGCCACCATTCGCGAATCCACCGCCTCCAAAATAAAGAAAAAAATCTATGGCGCCATGAGTTTTGGATGGATTGGGAATGCTAAAAGCTGGCTGCGTTTCGAAACTGCCGCTTTGCTCCTGGGAGGAATGGCCGCTCCATTGGTAGTTTCGGTACACTCCATTGTTTCTATGGACTTTTCAGTATCCGTTGTACCGGGCTGGCACACCACTATTTTCCCTCCCTATTTTGTTATAGGTGCTATTTTTTCAGGATTTGGCATGGTACTCACGTTGATGATTATCCTTAGAAAATTATACAGCTTTAAGGATTATGTAACGGATGGCCACCTCGATGCCATTACCCGAATATTGACGTTTATTTCACTTATCATGGCCACAGCCTACATGACGGAGCTATTCACCGCCTGGTATTCAGGATCTGAATATGAACTCTTTACCTTCATGAAAAACAGGGTCACGGGCGATTACACCTTTGCCTATTGGACGATGATTACCTGCAATGCCATTATTCCTCAATTATTCTGGTTTAAGGCCATTCGAAAAAACATCGCCATCGTATTTATCATGTCCATCTTTATCAACATTGGAATGTGGTTCGAACGGTATGTCATCGTGGTGACTTCACTTTCCAAAGACTTTTTGCCGGCTACCTGGGCAACCTATTCGCCAACTATTACAGAAATAGCGGCTTTTGTCGGCACCATCGGATTATTTGTGTTAGGCGTACTTGCATTTTTCCGCTGGCTACCAACCATTGCTATCAGTGAGGTGAAAGGAGTATTAAAAGAAACAACCACGTTAAAATCATTTACAGATGAAAACTAATATACTGGGCATTTACGAAGATGAGGACGTGTTGCTGCATGCTATCGACAAACTACAAGCCGATGGCATTGTTGTAGCTGATGTATATTCTCCATTTCCCATTCATGGTATCTGGTCGCGGCTTAAGCTAACCACCCGGTTACCCTATGCAACCTTTGTGTATGGAGCTGTCGGGGCTGTCGCCATCTTTATGATGCTTTACTGGATGTCGGTGGTAAGCTACCCGTTGAAATTTGGAGGGAAGCCACTTAACACCCTGTCATTCATCATCATTATGTTTGTCGGGACTATTTTTATCGGCACCTTATTGACCTTTCTAACCTACCTTGGCAGGGAAAAAATGTTTCCGGGAAAGCAGGTTGTTTTGCCTGATCCCAGATCCACGGAAGACAAGTTTGTTCTTGTGATTGCCAATACTGAGGACATGAACGAGCAGGAAACAAAGCATTTGATGAAGATGCTTAAAGAAACCGGAGCCACTGAAATAAAAGAATCAACAGTAAATGACCATGAGTAAAAAATCCTTCAAGATGAAATTCTTACGTTTTTTAACCCTGATGATCATTCCTTTCGCGTTGTTATCGTGCAACAAGGATAAAAACAATCCAGGTTACGATTACATGGGGGTGCGTGACATGTATTACACCAAATACTATAAAGCCTATTCTCCAAATCCGATCTTCCGCGACAGCCTGACCAACCAATTGCCTGTGACGGGTGCTGTTGCACGAGGTTACATGCCTTTTCCATACCCGGGGGCGACTATTACCGACAGGGTCGTAAACCAAACACTGGCTGGTGTACAGCTTGTTAATCCGTTGACTGGCGATACCGGAACGATTGCAGAGGGTAAACGGCTTTACACGATTTTTTGTGTTGACTGCCATGGAGATCAGGGAAAAGGTGATGGTTACTTATACACCAGCGGTCTGTTTCCTGCCAAACCCCGATCGCTTGTCGAAACCTTTATTACATCGAAACCCGATGGAGAATTGTATTATGTCATCACCATGGGATCCATTTCCGGGCTCATGGGTCCTCACGGATCACAGATCGCGCCGGAAAAACGGTGGAAGATTATTAATTATATCAGAAGCCTTTCCAACTAAACATGATTCACATTAAAATCACCGACATGGATAAAAAAGTACAACTCAGTGGCAAATTTAAATTGATCATGCTTGTCATGATCGTGCTGGGTGTTATCTCTGTAATCGCAGGTTTTGTCACAGAAAACGGAACCAGGACCTGGGCAAACTTATTGCTGAATAATTATTATTTTCTTTCGATAGCAATGGGTGCCTTGTTTTGGATGGCCATCCAGGCGGTAACCCAGTCGGGTTGGTCGGCGGCCTATTTGCGCATTCCACAAGCCATGAGCAACTACCTGATTGTTAGTTTTGTGTTGTTTGCTTTGATGTTTTTGGGTGTTCATGATTTATACCATTGGACACATGCAGATGCCGTTGCACAAGATCCTTTGCTTCAGCATAAAGCACCCTACCTGAACCTCCCATTTTTCGCACTGCGTTTTGTCGTTTTCTTCGGATTATGGATTTTTCTCACATACCGTATCAAGAGCCTGTCGTTGCGTGAGGATAAGGTGGGTGGTGTTGCTTATTTTAGTAAAATTGAGTTCAGCTCAAAAGTATTCATTTTTGTTTTCGCCTTCTCGTTTTCACTCTTCAGCATCGACTGGCTCATGTCGCTCGATCCGCACTGGTACAGCACTATTTATGTGGTGAAAAAATTTATTAGCGCCTTTTTCCATGGAGTAGCCGCCATTGCCGCTATCGCCATTATCCTGCGTAAACTTGGCTATCTGCCCATGCTCACCAAAGAACACATCGCCAACTTCTCACGTTACATTTTTGCACTTAGTATTATATGGGCCTACATGTGGCTGTCGCAATACTTGTTAATTTGGTACGCCAACATTCCTGAAGAAACCATTTATTATGTGCCCCGCGAAATGGGTGAATACAAAACCATGTTTTATACTGAACTGCTCGTTAACTGGGCGTTCCCATTTCTTTTCCTAATGTGGAACCGGGTGGCTAAAAATGAAAACCTGGTGTTGTTCGCTGTACTTGTGCTCATCGTTGGACAGTGGGTAGAGTTGTACATGTCCATTATGCCCAGCATCGAACTTAAACACGCTATTTCTCTTATCGAAGTCGGAACCTTTATCGGCTTTGCCGGATTATTTGGCTTGGTAACAGGTTATTCTTTATCGAAAATGCCCCTGATACCAAAAAACCATCCTTACCTACTCGAAAGTACAACCGAAGAACACTTTTAATAAAACGATCGCCATTAAGAGCCCTTTTCACACATGATGGAAAGGGCTTTTTTTATTCCGGTAATCGTAGTACTTTTGCAATGGATTCAATGTCATTATGAAGCAAAAAAATTCTTTAAAAAATATTCAGGTAACCTACTCGCTGATAAGCGTACAGACGGGAAAAACGATGGAATTGGTACCTGAAGACAAACCTGTAACGCTTACTCTTGGCAACAACCAGTTACTTCCCGATTTTGAGCAAAACCTGGTTCATCTCGACACCGGTGACTCGTTTGACTTCGTCATCAATGCTGAAAACGCATACGGCCCCACCGACCCCTATGCCGTGTTTGATTTGCCAATAGATACTTTTCAAGCGGATGGGAAAATTGATGAAAACATGCTTCAAAAGGGCAATGTCATTCCCATGACCGATGACGACGGAAATAAACACCACGGCGAAATAATTGCCATCGGAAAGGAATATGTTACCCTGGATTTCAATCATCCGCTTGCCGGGCACGATTTACGCTTTGTTGGAAAAATTATTGCTATTAAACCATAAGTATTATTTCACATGAAAACAATCTCCCTCCTATTTCTTCTCTACACCACGCTGTTCTCAGGATGCCTCCAAACCAATAAGCAAACAAAAGAAAATCAACAACCTGCAAAAGAAAATCAGCAACCTGTAAAAGAAAACGAGGTCATGGTTTACCCTGGTTTAAATGACAGTTTGCACCGGGAGTTGATGATACAAGGAGCTATTCTGGTTCATCAGTCCATGTTTGGGATCAAGTCGGCACTCATGGACGCCATGCAAAAGGGTGGCCCTATGTATGCCCTCGAATTTTGTAATACACAAGCCATTCCCATCACCGATTCGCTTGCGCGGGTGCTAAACGTTGGAGTTAAACGCGTGGCAAAAAAAAACCGCAACCCCGATAATGAAACGAATGACTTCGAAAACACTGTGTATAAGGAATATGTCATGGGATATATTCAAAGGGCTATTCCTAAAACAAGGGTCGACGTTGACAAGGACGGGCATCCGGTTTATTACAAACTCATTGATGTTAAACAAGAATGTATGGTTTGTCATGGCAAGCTGTATGTTGATATTCCAACCGACGTTGCTGCTAAAATAAGAAAACTATATCCCAACGACAAAGCCATTGATTTTGAAGTAGGTCAACCCCGGGGAATGTGGGCCATTACCTTTAATCATATTCTGATCAAGAGCGACAAACCATAATGGGCACACCCTGCATTCATTGCGGCGAAGATTGCGGCAGTCAGCCTGTTCTCTGGAACGAAAAGGCATTCTGTTGCCATGGATGTAGCACTGTTTATCAGATACTTAATAAAAGTCAGCTGGAAAAATATTACGAAATCCAGCCCATGGCAGGCATTAAGTTAGAAAAAACCGTCAACAACCAAAAATTTGCGTTTCTTGACAATGAAGAAATCGCGGAAAAACTACTCACATTTTCTGATAGTGGCATTTGCGTGGTGAACTTGTATATCCCAACCATTCATTGCGCTTCGTGTATCTGGCTCCTCGAAAACCTGCACACACTCCATTCAGGTGTTAACCAATCCTTAGTGAATTTCCCTGCAAAAACGGTCAGCATCACCTTTAACAACGGAGAAATTACCTTGCGACAATTGGTCGAATTACTTGCTTCCATCCATTACGTTCCCGAAATTAACCTTGCCAAACTCGACAAAAAAGAAACCCACAGCAATCGTACACTGCTGATTAAAATAGGTATTGCCGGATTTAGTTTCATGAATGTGATGTTATACAAATTCCCTGAGTATCTCCCCGGAGGCGATCAATTGGGAAGTTTATTTACCGGTTTCTTTGGAGTGATGAGCTTTATATTGGCATTGCCGGTAATGTTTTACAGTGCGAACGACTATTATTTATCCGCTTTTAAAGGTCTGAAGCATAAAATAATCAACATTGATCTCCCCATCACTTTGGGCATTTTCACCCTCTTTATACAAAGCACTTACGAAATTGCCACCCTACAAGGTATAGGTTACATGGATTCGCTTATCGGACTGGTATTTTTTCTGTTGATTGGTAAATGGTACCAGAGCAAAACATATCAGGCATTATCGTTTGAACGGGATTATAAAAGTTACTTTCCGGTTGCCGTTACCCTGGTTTCAGGTTCCGGCGAGCAGAGTATTCCTTTAAACAAACTAGAAAAAGGACACCGTATTCTCATTCGAAACCAGGAATTGATACCGGCCGATGCCACCCTTCTCTCAGGAGTTGCAAAAATCGATTATTCATTTGTAACTGGCGAATCGATTCCTGTTCCAAAAAAAATCGGCGAGATGATTTACGCGGGAGGACGTCAGTCGGGCAGCTCCATTGAGTTGGAGGTAATTCATCAGGTAGAACAAAGCTACCTTACCCAGCTTTGGAACCAGGACAAAGGGTTCGGCAAACCCGACAGCTCTTTGGGTAGTATCATAAACAAAGTAAGTGAATACTTTACAATCATTATTCTGGCCATCGGTGTTACAGCTGGTATTTACTGGCTTTTTTATAATCCATCCCTGGCCTTGTATGCGTTTACATCCGTTTTAATTATCGCTTGTCCCTGCGCGTTGGCCCTCACCGTTCCATTTACTTTTGGTAGTACCATGCGTGTTTTTGGCAGAGCCGGATTTTATATTAAAAATACAGAGGTAATCGAAAACCTGAGTAAAATTAACACCATCGTCTTTGATAAAACGGGCACAATTACCCTGAACAAAAGTATGGACATCCGGTTTGTTGGGAATAACCTAAGCGGTGAAGACTTATTGAAAATCAAATTTCTGGCATCCCATTCCAGCCACCCATTAAGCACGTGCATTAAGGAAAGCATCGCGGGTGATCAACGCTTTGAAATAAGCGACTATCAGGAAATTCCATCCATGGGCATTTCAGGTATTGTAAATGGAACGAGAATCAACCTGGGTTCGAAAAAGTTTATCACAGGAAAGGTAGATGACGCACCCAACACCAGCAACGTATATTGTTTTATTAATCATCATGTTGCAGGGTATTTTAGCATCGCAAATTCCTATCGCCCCGGATTAGAGGCCGTCATCCGGGAACTTTCAAAAAGCCATGCATTGTATTTACTTTCAGGCGACAACGACAGTGAGAAAAACAACCTGGGGCCGTTATTTGGCAACGACGAATACCTCCGGTTTAACCAAAGCCCCCAGGATAAAATGTCGTTTATCAAACAATTAAAAAGTACCGGAAAAAAAGTACTCATGGTTGGAGATGGATTGAATGATGCAGGAGCTTTAATGGAAAGTAGCGTGGGTTTGACCATAGCCGATGACATTTACAGCTTTTCGCCAGCTTGTGACGGGATCGTCGAATCGAAACAATTTGAACGGCTTCCCTCCTTCTTTGGATTTTCAAAACTGGCCATTCGGATAGTGATTTTAAGCTTTATAATCTCGTTTCTATATAACCTCGTCGGACTCTTTTTCGCGGTACAAGGTTTGCTCTCTCCGATCATCGCAGCCATCCTCATGCCCATCAGTTCGGTGACTGTTGTAACCTTCGCCACCTTCTCAATTCGCCTCATGGCCAAACGGTACAAACTTTAACACGCTGTTTATCATTACATTTAGATGTTATTTAAATTCTATTTAAATTACAAAACCCGTGTAAAAGAGACGTAAATTTTCTAATTTTGATACGTAAATGTAATTGGGAACTGGAATACTTAAATGACCGTCATTATCCTTTTAGCCGTTATTGGAATTATCGTTGCAGGTGGCTTTTTGCTGGGTTTTATCTGGGCAGTTCGAAATGGCCAGTACGATGACATGTATTCTCCTTCCGTCAGGATATTATTTGACGAATCAAAAAAAAAGGATTCAGCCAGTGTCGTTACTTCTGATGAAGAAAAAACAGAGGAAAATAAAATAGATCAGAATCATTTTTTAACTAATTAGTTTAAGCTTATGGAGCTACAAAAATTTACTTATGACAACAAGTTTAGCAACCTGTTTCTATGGGCCACCGTTATTTGGGGCGTTGTAGGCATGTTGGTAGGGCTTATCGCCGCACTTGAGCTGATTTTCCCGCAAATGAGCGGGAACCTGTCCTGGTTGGTATATAGCCGCATCAGGCCATTGCATACCAACGCGGTTATTTTTGCCTTTGTTGGCAACGGCATCTTTACGGCAGTTTATTACTCCATGCCCCGGTTACTTAAAACCCCCATGTACAGTAAATTACTTGGAGGAATTCATTTTTGGGGTTGGCAATTAATTATCGTTCTGGCGGCTCTTACACTTCCTTTTGGATTTACACAGTCGAAAGAGTATGCGGAATTAATCTGGCCAATTGATGTACTCGTGGTGTTGATTTGGGTTGTATTCGGGCTCAACATGATTATGACACTGGTAAAACGCCGGGTTAAACACATTTATGTTTCGATTTGGTTCTATTTGGCTACCTGGGTAACTATCGCGGTTTTATATATCACCAACAACCTGGTTATACCCACGTCATTCACCCACAGTTATCCTATTTACGCTGGTATTCAGGATGCTTTGGTACAATGGTGGTATGGACACAATGCCGTGGCATTCTTTTTAACCACGCCTATTTTGGGTATGATGTATTATTTTATACCAAAAGCCGCCAATCGACCTATTTATTCATACAAATTGTCGATCATCCATTTTTGGGCCCTGATATTTCTCTATATCTGGGCTGGTCCACACCATTTATTATATAGCGCACTTCCCGATTGGGCACAAGCATTGGGTGTTGTATTTTCTGTTATGTTGATAGCACCTTCCTGGGGTGGTATGATCAACGGATTATTAACCTTACGCGGAGCCTGGGATAAAGTACGCGAAGATCCTGTTTTAAAGATGTTTGTCGTTGCAGTAACAGCCTATGGTATGGCCACCTTTGAAGGTCCCATGCTTTCGCTAAAGACTGTGAATGCCATGAGTCATTTTACCGACTGGACCATTGCCCATGTGCACATTGGAACATTGGGATGGAATTCGATGATGAATTTCGGTATGATTTACTGGCTGGTTCCCCGATTGTTTAATACCAAACTTTGGTCCACCAAACTGGCGAACGTACACTTTTGGATAGCCACACTGGGCATGCTGTTTTTCTCCATTCCATTGTATTTCGCCGGATTTACGCAAGCCTTAATGTGGAAGCAGTTTACAGCCGAAGGATTCCTGGCCTATCCCAACTTCCTTGAGACCGTTACACAAATACTTCCCATGTATTATCTGAGGGCATTTGGAGGATCACTCTATATCATCGGAGCCCTGATGTTCGTTTACAACGTTGTTAAAACTGCTCAGGCAGGGAGTTTTGTCCGTTTTGAACAAGCTTCAGCTCCTGCCAAAGAAACCCCAAAGGCCAAAGAAGGGTTCCATCGCCGACTGGAAGGACGTCCGTTACAATTCACCCTCGCCGCGCTGGTGGTAATCCTTATCGGTGGATTGTTAGAAATTGTTCCGATGTACCTGGTGAAAGAAAATGTACCCACCATCTCGGCAGTAAAACCATACACGCCGTTAGAACTAGAAGGTCGGGATATTTATATCAGAGAAGGATGCTATCTTTGTCATTCACAGATGATCAGGCCATTCAGAAGTGAGACTGAACGTTATGGAGAGTACACCAAAGCTGGTGAAACGGTGTATGACCATCCATTCCTTTTTGGTTCAAAACGCACCGGACCCGATTTATCACGTGAAGGGGTAAATACTCTGCCCAACTACAAACCCAATTCGTGGCATTTCAATCACATGCAGAATCCCCAGAAGGTGAGCCCCGGATCCATCATGCCGGCCTACCCTTGGTTAATAGAAAATGAAGTTGATTTGAGCCATACAGTGGCAAAAATCAATGCCATGATCAAACTGGGAGTACCTTATGGTAACGGATATGCCGACCAGGCTGTTGCCGATTTGAATGCCCAGGCCGAACAAATTGTCGCAGATTTACAAGTCAACGGTATACAGGTGGATAAAAACAAGGAGATTATTGCCTTGATTGCCTATCTGCAACGCCTTGGAACCGATGTATATAAAAATAAATAATTAAAAACCGTTATTTGAAGAAGGTATGAAGATCGTTATCAATATTCTTGAAAACATTGCCGGAATAGAAATTTACCCCATTATTTCGATGCTCTTATTTTTTATCTTTTTTATTCTGGTCACTTGGCTAACGTTAAGGACAAATGAATCAGAAATTGAGGAAATGAGCCGGTTGCCCCTGGATCAGGATAACGATCTCCCTTCAAAACCTCATTCAAACTAACAATTTACACCTAGTAACTATGGCAACAAATCACATAAAAAACGACCATAACGAAGATTATGAAAGAGATACCCTGACCAACCAAAGGTTGATAAAAGACCATGATTATGACGGTATCAGGGAACTTGACAACGATTTGCCCCCCTGGTGGAAATGGCTCTTTTACATTTGTATAGCCTTTGCCATCGTTTATTTAATCCGACTGTGGATTTTCCACTCCGACGATCTGATACAAAACCGGGAATATGAATTCGCAATGGCTACAGCCAAAGATGCGCTACCGATGAAAAACAGCGCCACTTTTGAAGTTAAAATTCTAAATGATCCCGCTTCACTGGCCAGTGGAAAAGAAACCTGGACAAAAATTTGTTCCGTCTGTCATCTTTTGGATGGGGGTGGACTGGTAGGTCCTAACATGACAGATAACTACTGGATTCACGGCAACTCGGTAGAGAAATTATACCAGGTGGTGGCCGATGGTGTTATTGAAAAGGGTATGATTCCATACAAAAGCCAGCTTTCGGAGCGGGCCCGTCTGGAAGTAATCAGTTATATCCTGGTTGATTTACAAGGTACAACACCGGCCATTCCAAAGGAACCACAAGGTGCGGCTTATTAATCAAATTATTATTCTAAAATACAGGAAGCCGCATGTTTTTTCGGCTTCTTTTGCTTTGATTAATGTTAACTTTGCTCTTCGGAAAAGTGACGAATGAAATAAAAAATGACAATAAAAACACCTGTTTCTCCAGAGAACTTTCGTGACAAGCTAACCACCGTTGATGCCAGCGGGAAACGTGCATGGGTATATTCCAAAAAAATTAAAGGTAGGCTGTTTAACTATAGACGGTGGGTAGCCGTTTTCCTCATGCTCGTCTTTTACACAGGTCCGTTTATTAAAATTCATGGCGATCCCATCATGCTTTTTGATTTCCTGCAAAGAAAATTTATCATCTTTGGTATTACTTTCTGGCCTCAGGATTTTCACCTGATTTTAATTTCGTTTATCACCCTCATTGTTTTTGTCACCTTGTTCACGGTAATTTTTGGCCGTATTTTTTGCGGATGGGTTTGTCCTCAGACCATCTTTATGGAGTTCCTTTTCAGGCAAATTGAGTATCTGATCGAAGGAGACCGGGCCGCTCAACGCCGGCGCGACAAAGGCCCGATGAACTTTGACAAATTGTGGAGAAAATCGCTCAAACATGCTGTTTTTTATATCATCTCTTTTATAACGGCCATTACCTTTCTCTCCTATCTAATTGGTTTCGACCAGGTGAAACATTTTCTGCTTAATGACCCCGTTAATCATTGGGGCGGTTTGGCCGGATTGTTCGCATTTGCCGGGGCATTCTATTTTATTTTTGCCTTTTTCCGCGAACAAGTTTGCACCATAGCCTGTCCTTATGGTCGGCTACAAAGCGTGCTGGTCGATAAAAAAACCATTCTGGTAGCCTACGATTATAAACGTGGAGAACCCAGAGGTCCGTTAAAACTACAAACGAAGGCCGATATGGGGGATTGTGTCGATTGTAACAGTTGCGTGGTGGTCTGTCCAACAGGTATCGACATCAGAAATGGAACTCAGATGGAATGTGTTAATTGCACAGCCTGCATGGATGCGTGCGATGCCATCATGTCAAAAATCAACAAACCAAAAGGACTTATCCGATACGATTCGGAAGTAGGTATCAGTACAGGTAAACACTCCATTTTCAATACACGTTCCATTGCTTACTCTGCCGTGCTTACCCTGCTTTTGATCTTTTTGGCCTCTCTGTTTATGTTCAGGGGTAATTTCGAAGTCACCATTCTGAGGGCAAGTGGAAGCATGTACCAAAATTATGGTTCAGATAGCCTAAGCAATATTTACACCTTCGATCTGGTAAATAAAACCAACGCGACCATCGATGTGGTTTTTAAAATAGAATCGCTTCCCGGACGAATCCAATATATTGGCGATCACAGTGCCGTGGAGAAAGGCAAAATGGGAAAGGGAACCTTCTTGGTTATTCTTCCGACACAGGCACTTCGCTCCTCGCAAACAACGTTTCAGATTGGTCTGTATTCGGAAGGCGTATTAATAGAAACCCAGGAGTCTTCCTTTGTCGGACCCTCTTCACTTGATTAAAATAAAAATATGAAAACAAAATGGAACTGGGGAACCAAACTGGCTTTGTGGATCATCGCTTTTATGTCATTTCTTATCATTTTAGTTTACATGACTTTCAGGAATGACATCATCCTGGTTGAAAAAGATTATTATCCTAAGGGAATTCAATATCAAACACGTATTGATGAAATGGCTAATGCCAGGTTGGAAAATGCTACGTTTTCAGTTTCCCAAAATGAGACAGAACTGGTGGTTTATTTCCCCGGATTGGTTGTTGATACCGGAACCTTAGTTTTCTTCAGGCCATCTAACAACAAAATGGATCGTGTTTATTACTTTAGTCAGACCGACAGCAACCAAATGCATCTCCCAATTCAGCAATTTTCGAAAGGTAAATACTTGTTAAAATCGCAATGGAGCTTTCAGGGTAAAAAGTTCTACGTTGAAAAACCAATATACATTAAGTAATGGAAGAACTGTATTTAATGGCTTTATTAACAGGGCTTGTTGGTAGTTTGCACTGTATAGGGATGTGCGGCCCTATCGCTGTGGCCCTGCCTCTCGGAAAACGAAACTTTGGCTACAAAATACTCGGAAGTTTAACCTACAATCTGGGTAGAATACTAACCTATGGTATTCTGGGAGCCATCTTTGGACTACTGGGACATGGAATTGAGATGGCCGGTTTGCAACAGTGGGCGTCCATTGGTATTGGTGTCATCATGATTGTATCAGTGGTTTTTCCTGCACTTTTCAAAGGTAAAATAAAAATTGAGCAGCTATTTTTTGGTTATGCGGGAAAACTCATTGGTAAATTCAGACAACTATTTGCCATCAGTTCTTTGCCTTCCCTGTTTTTAATCGGACTTCTGAACGGGTTGCTGCCTTGCGGACTGGTGTATGTGGCTGTTGCCGGGGCCATCAATACCAACGAACCATTTTTTGGAATCATTTACATGGTGATTTTTGGTCTGGGCACCATCCCGATTATGGCCACCATTCCACTCCTTGGAAACGTCATTGGCCGGAACCTACGCAAACGATTCGGCAAAGTCTTGCCCATATTTATTGTGATTTTAGGGATACTTTTCGTATTGCGCGGACTTTCCTTAGGGATACCCTTTATTAGCCCACCCACCAAAATGTTGGTTCCCCACGAGAAAATGATGCCCCCTGCTACTGAGAAAAAAAACACGCTAAAGATGGGTTGTTGCGGGGGATGACCTGAACTGAGCGGGAAAATTATTTCGCGTTTTAATTAGCTGGAACAGATCTAAATTAATCCTTTTATTACCTTTGCCGCTTCAAACCTTTAATGAATTAAAATGAAAATAATTACCACATCGATGCTGCTGTGTGCCATGATGGCTTTCAGTGGAAACAATTTTGCCGCCAATACACCTGACGATGATCCTGCAGATACAAAGTATCCAAAAGGAGCAGCTATTTATAAGGCCAAATGCGTCGCCTGTCACCAGTTGAATGGTATGGGAATTCCCAGCGCCTTTCCTCCGTTAAAGGGTTCCGATTATTTAATGGCCGATAAAAAAAGGGCCGTTCTACAAGTGTTGAACGGGTCGCACAAAGAAATTACAGTCAATGGGGCTGTTTACAACCTGCCCATGCCATTTCAGGTTGAAACTCATCAGGACGCTGTAGATGTAATAAATTACGTGCTTAATGCGTGGGGAAACAAAGGAGGTACCGTTAAGATTGAAGATGTTAAAGACATCAAAATCATACGTTAACATTATTTTAAAAACTAAAAATGCCGGATTCTTTCTTTTGAAAGACGCCGGCATTTTTTACAAAAACAACACCATGAAACAGTTTATATTTTATTCATTATTGATTGTACTGGTTATTTCAGGATGCGACACCTCTCCAAAATCAGATAAAGGAGATGCAACTCAAATCCAGAATGCAAAGCTACCCGTCGTTCAGGCCGTAGAATTGGCTGCAGCCATGGAAACCGACGATGAACTTGAACTTCAACTTACTGGAACCATCGTGGAGGTTTGCCACGGTTCCGGGTGCTGGCTTGAGATGGACATGGGAAATGGACAGCGTGTGCTGGTTACTTTTCCGAAGGATGTTTACGTTGTGGATACTACGGCCATCGGAAAACCGGCCATAATAGATGGATTGGTCACCAAAGAAATTATTTCTGTAAAAAGACTCCAGTTGCAGGCTGCAGATGAAGGAGCAAGTGATGAGGAAATAAACGCCATCACCCAACCTGTGGCCGAGTTTAGCCTGGAAGCCAAGCATGTCGGGGTTAAGTAAAGGGGAAGACAGGATTCGCATGACACCCTGTTTTTCGTCTCTTTTATTTAAAAATTCATGAAACGAGACATCCTAATTTTTCCTGTCGTTTAAACTACTTTGCTGTAGTGAAATATGTTAAATTCACACAATAAAAAAGCAACCCGCTTCATCCCTTGTTTTTGGGAATAGAAGCAGGTTGCTAACACTATTGTGGTGAAAGTAATAATTAAAATCTTTTACTTAACAATCTGGGTAGGATAGATGAGGTTATCATTTCTATATCCATTGTTATCTTGATACCAGTCAGGATAGTTAATCCCACCGCTTTGTGCCCACTCTGCAAACATGTTGTATGCGCCGGTGATATCCTGAAATTCAATTACCCAGTCAAATTCTTCAGCAATGTTGATGGCCCAGGGGAGGTTATTGGCTGTGACAAAATACCGACCCTCAGCTACAGATGAGTCATCCTCCCATTGTCCAAAATACGTTTCGTCAAATAAATCGGAAGGTTCATAGTCGGGCAGGTGGACTTCCAAACCGCGTGCGCCAGGTACTCCATTTATCATGGTGTTGACAATGATGAACGGATTGAAACTTCCAATATTCAATTCGCTGTATGTAATGGCGTTGTCTTCAAAAACAATATTCACCACGATGGTTACCGGATCAATATAATCGTAATCCAATTGCGTATTTACTCCAACGCCACCTGTTGTTTGCGGCATAATGCGACGCGTATCATCAAAAACGATGATGGTGGCTTTACTCTGCCCTAATTCCAAACCATTGCCTCCAATAGTAAACACCGTTCCGTTAATCACATTATAACCAATAACAGACACAATATCAGTAGGATTAACTGTTGGCAAAGTAAACCCAAAACCATTGTGATACGCGGCTCCGAAAGCTTTTACAACAAATGTTGCGGTGATTCCCTGGACAATTTCCTGATCGTTTTTATTGATTTCAAAATCATAATCAATGATCAGGTCGTTGAAATCGTAGTCTCCCTTGCCTGGCCACAAGTCTTCATAAGCCAGTGAACCAGCCAACTGTTCAGAAGTAGACCCACCATCACCACAGCCGTTAATTATTTCCTGCAAAGTGCCCTGATCGGGCGTTTCTATAACCAGCTTAAACTCGTCGGTATCGGTTCCATTGGCAGTAATATCCATTGTTTGATTGACAGAAAGCTGATAGTTTCCATCGTCAATTTCAACATTATTCTTATATAATGTATAGGTTTTAGCACTTGTCATATCCCCATCACCTGTATTGATGATGGTAAAAATGACATCCGGTTCGGAACAAACGGAGGAAAGCTCGATGTAAGGATCTTCCAATTCAGTATCTTCGGGGCATGTTAAAATATCATCGTTCTCTCCTTCATGAAAACTGAGGTTGATGTTTTCCGCGGCACTGGAATACTCATCAGCCGTGTGTCCATTCATATCCCCACCGCCAAGAGCTATTTCGGCCATGTTCAGAAAATCGTTCACAGAAACATTAGCAAAAGGACCATCCATAAAAACAAGTTCTCCGAGCGAATAAGTTGAGTTCACTCCAAGAAAACCAGCCTGGTTATAATCGCGATTGAGCCGGGCTGCAATAATCTGGTCCGCCATATTTCCCAAATGTTCACTTCCTCCGGGATTCAACCAGTCCTGAGTAAGTACCTGAGGCTGACCGCCGCCAGGCAAATAAGTCTCCACATCGTTTGATGCATTAAATGTAACAGTAAATTGCGCAGGATTGCCTACCACAAAATCGCCGGGATACACCTGATCAAAATATTGATCGCGCAACTGGCCAACATTATTACCGTTGGCTGGGCTTCCCCATCCACCTTTGCTATAGGTTGTAAAACCATCGAGGTCACATCCGACAGAGGTGGCCGACTTTGTCGTATTGTTGAAATTATACACCAACGAATTGTTGGTAATGAATACCATATTGGGCCCCGTAGCACCATTGTACATTAGCCTTAACTCATGCATGTAAGCCGGAATGGTAATTTTAGTGTTGATGGTTCTGGAACCATCCTCCGGATACCCTCTGAAATACCTCCTTGATGCATCCCTGTTGGTAATGATCAAAGGTTGCACTTCCCCAATAGCAGGAAGATGAACAATAACAGAAATGGTTTGGGTGGTTTTCCAATCGAAATCGGATGGCACTTTCAAATCATTAACTGACTTGATGGTAGGATCGATGATGTTGTCATTTCTTTTGTTGCAACTCATTGCGACCACAGAGACAACGGATAAGAACATAAATAATTTAAGTGCTCTCATAACTTTAATTTTTTGTTTAACTACTAACAATTGCCTTACCGAAAATCATAATTCACATATAATCAAAACACTAGTCAACTACTAAAAATGTAAATGAGTATTAATATGGGAAAAATAGTCTTTTTTTTTGGAATTTACAATCCTTTGTTAATCAATTTTTTTATAATTCAACATCAATTTTCATGAAGCATACCCGAAGTAACAAATTGATTCAATATACTATGCTATATATCACATTAAGTTTTATTTATGCCAAAATAAATTGTTCTTATTTTTATTTGGTCTAAATTAGCCGCCTGAAACCATCAGCACAACTTAAAATCGTACAAAATTGAAAATGAATTTATTAAGAAATATAACCAAGGTGTTAGCCGCGGTTATAGTTTCGCTTATTGCCATGATCAACCCCATACACGCGCAGGAAGAACTTGGTGTGTATGAACATTTGGATGATACACTCTCGGGAGATCTGATCTTTACCGATGAGCTATACAACAGGGTAAATCTGAAAGAGGCCATCAACAAACCCACTATTATTTCGCTGGTTTATTACGAATGTCCTGGCATTTGCTCACCATTGCTCAACGGACTGGCCGAAGCCCTGGAGAAGGCCGACATCACCATGGGAAAAGATTATCAGGTTTTTACCATTAGTTTTAACCAGGTAGAAAAACCACCCCTTGCCTTAAAAAAGAAAAACACCTACGCTAAACTACTGTCGCATGGTGATACGGATAACGGTTGGCATTTTTTTACAGGCGACAGTGCCAATATCTTTAAGCTTCTTGATGAAGTAGGGTTTAAAGTTAAGAAAGAAGGAACTCAGTTTATTCACCCTGGCACCTTAATCGTGTTAAGTCCGAAAGGAAAAATCACCCGCTATCTTTATGGCAGTGCTTACTTTCTTCCATTCGATATCAAGATGGCAGTGGCCGAGGCTGCACAGGGGCGTTCCGGACCCACCATCACCAAGATGCTCAATTATTGCTTTAGCTACGATCCGGCAGGAAAAAAATACGTGTTCAACATGACCAAAATCTCAGGCACGATAATTTTGCTTATCGCATTTATATTCCTGGCTTCGCTTACGCTAAAAGGTAGAAAATCAAAAAAAACGGACCAAATTTAACACCATTAAAATGACTTCAATTGCAACTCAGCAAATCAATTACCTCAATGTAAAAAAGGGGATTTGGTCGTGGTTATTCACGCTCGATCACAAGCGCATTGGGTTAATGTACCTTTATGCCATTGGCGCATTTTTCCTTGTTGGCGTAACCCTTGGAATCTTCATGCGTCTTGAATTGTTTAATCCGGGTCGCGACATTATGGAAGCGAAAACCTATAATCAGGTATTCACGCTTCATGGTGTGATCATGATTTTTTTATTCATTATCCCCAGCATCCCGGCTGTTTTTGGGAACTTTTTTCTCCCCATCATGTTGGGAACAGATGACGTATCCTTACCACGTTTAAATTTAATGTCGTGGTGGTTGTATATAATAGGTGCATTGTTTGCGCTTTCGACTCTTGTTTTTGGGGGTGGGCCCGCCGACACCGGATGGACGTTTTACGCTCCTTACAGTGTTAAAACAGGAACCAACGTCTCAATGTCGGTGATGGCAGCCTTTGTTTTGGGTTTCTCCTCCATTTTAACCGGATTAAACTTCATTGTCACCATCCACCGATTACGAACCCCGGGCATGACCTTTAACAAAATGCCCTTGTTTGCGTGGGGACTTTATGCTACTTCCTGGATTCAGGTATTGGCCACACCCGTTATTGGTATTACCCTGTTAATGATAGTGGTGGAGCGGGTTTTTGGCATAGGCTTGTTCGATCCCTCCATGGGTGGCGATCCCATTTTATATCAACACCTGTTTTGGATCTATTCGCACCCCGCGGTTTATATTATGGCCTTACCTGCCATGGGCGTGGTTTCGGAGATTATCCCTACTTTTTCGCAACGTACCATCTTTGGATATAAACCCATCGCCTATTCCAGTATGGCCATTGCCTTTGTTGGCTATTTTGTTTGGGGACATCACATGTTTACCTCGGGCATGAGTGGCTCTGCTGCCATTATTTTTTCTATTCTAACCTTCCTGGTTGCCATCCCCACGGCTATTAAAGTCTTTAACTGGCTGGCCACACTATACAAAGGTTCTATCGATATTAAAGTCCCGTTGCTTTTTGCGTTGGCCTTTATTTTTAACTTTCTTATTGGCGGTTTAACAGGATTGGTTGTGGGCGCTCTGGCCGTGGATGTACATGTTCACGACACCTATTTCGTTGTAGGCCACTTTCATTATGTGATGTTTGGTGGAGCGGGATTTGCCTTTTTTGGGGCATTACATTACTGGTTTCCTAAGATGTGGGGCAAAATGTACAACATGACTCGGGCCTATGTGGCTTTCGGATTCCTGTTCATCGGGTTCAACATCTTGTATTTTCCTATGTTGATCCTGGGCATCATGGGAATGCCACGTCGCTACTACGATTACCTGCCTCAATTTCACACATTGAATCAGATATCCACTATTGGATCATGGATACTGGTTGTGGGGTTGTTGCTGATGATCTACAATTTAATTGCAGGCTACAGAAAAGGGCCAAAGGCAACCGGAAATCCATGGAATGGCATGACCCTCGAATGGCAAACCGACTCTCCCCCACCCTTGCACAATTTCGACAAGATGCCTGAACTTCCCGAAGGAGGCCCGTACAATTATCCCAATGCAAAATCACAATAACGTCCATTTATGAACCACCATTTCACTTTGCCCAATTCAGGGCATCATTACGATGCAAAAGCATCAAAAATGGGTATGTGGCTCTTCCTCTACACCGAACTGCTCCTTTTTGGAGGTTTGTTTTTGGTTTACATGGTTTACCGCTCATTAAACCAGGATGCCTTCCTGTTGGCTTCTTTCAACCTGAATGTATGGATTGGCACTGCGAACACAGTAGTCCTTCTCACCAGTAGTATGACCGTGGCCATGTCCATTTCAGCACTTCAGAAAGGAGACTCGAAGAAATCGATCCTCCTGCTCTGGTTGACCATCCTGGCAGCCCTGATTTTTCTTGTTGTTAAATATTTTGAATGGTCGTCCAAGTTTGAACACGGTTTATTCCCAGGCATGGATCATTTTAATCAATTGCCAAATGGTGAAAAACTTTATTTTAACTTGTATTTCTTTATGACAGGATTACATGGCCTGCATGTGATCGTGGGAGGGATATTCATCATGGTTGTGGTAGCAAAGATTAAAAGTGGCAAGGTAAATAAAAGCCGGTATCAATTGTTGGAAAATTCGGGACTTTATTGGCACCTGGTCGATTTAATCTGGATTTATTTGTTCCCATTATTCTATTTAATTCACTAAAAATGAAGAATCAACATTCCACAGAAGAAACCCATGCGGAACATATTACCAGCTACCGCGAACATTTTGGCACTTGGGTCGGGCTCATCCTGCTTACCCTGATGACGGTGTTTATCTCTGTTTTCGGAGCTGATTTGAGGACCATTACAGTGGCTACTGCTTTATTTATTGCCAGTGTAAAAGCTCTTGTGGTAGCATATTATTTCATGCACTTGAAATATGACCCCAGAATTTACCGGGTTTTGATGACGATCGTGATGTCATTGTTTACCTCCTTTTTAATCATGGTTATTTTAGATTACTTAACACGATAAAAATTTATGAATGCTTCAAATTTTGTTGAAGGTGTTGATTTTACGCTTTATTTAATTCTGGGGATATCTGTGTTTTTTCTCATCGGGATTACCTTTACAATGATCTACTTTCTTATCAGGTATAGTAAAAAGAGAAATCCGGTTGCCACCAACATCGAAGGTCATACCGGGCTGGAAATTCTGTGGACGGTAATACCTACTATTTTGGTAGTCATCATGTTTTACTATGGATGGACGGGCTACAAACCCATGCTTAACGCTCCGGAGGGTGCCATGGAAATTGAAGCCACAGGACAAATGTGGAAATGGACCTTTAAGTATCCTGACGGCAAAGTTTCCGACTCGCTGGTGCTTCCCGTCGACGAACCTGTAAAACTCAACCTCAAAAGTCCGGATGTTCTTCACAGCTTGTATATTCCGGCTTTCCGCTTAAAACACGATGTGGTTCCCGGAGGCAATAATTCCATGTGGTTTATCCCGCAAAAGCTGGGCTCGTACGATATTTTATGTGCCGAATACTGCGGGCAGTTACACTCGTATATGCTGAGCACGGTTTCCGTGGTGGGAGAAGATGAATACGCCGCCTGGCTTAAAAGCAGTCCTGATTTAAGCAACGAACCTCCCGGATTAACCCTGCTGAAAAAAAATGCCTGCATTTCATGCCATACGACAGATGGTACACGGTTGGTCGGGCCTAGTTTTAAAGGTTTGATGGGCCGTCAGGAAAATGTTCTGATTGACGGAAATGAACAAACCATTACAGTAGACCGGGATTTTATCACACAATCCATCACCGAACCCAACGCCGCGATTACGGTTAGCTATCAGCCAAATCTGATGACACCCTACAAGGATATTTTGTCGGATGAGGACATCAATAAAATAATCGATTACATTCAAACCTTGAAATAATTGGATTCCAATGGATAAGCTAAAATTATTGCTGGAAATTAATAAAGTCAGGATCACTTTTGCAGTGACGCTGACTATGTTGGCCGGTTATGCCCTCGCAAAAAACGCCATCGACACCGGTGTGATATTGCCTATGTTGGGTATTTTTATCCTTGCCTGTGGAGCTGCAGCCCTAAATCATTATCAAGACAAGGACCGCGATGCTTTGATGGAACGTACCAGAAAACGCCCTATTCCTTCGGGTAAAATAAGCGGGAATAAGGTGCTTATCATTTCGTTCGCCGAAATTATTCTTGGAACCTACCTGATTTATTTGGGCAGTGGTTTTTTAGCTGCCCAACTGGGTTTGCTGGCATTGATCTGGTACAATGCCATCTATACACCATTAAAACGTAAAACAGCTGTCGCGGTAATACCAGGAAGTATTATCGGTTCTATTCCACCGATGGTGGGCTGGGTTGCAGGTGGAGGTTCACTAACCGATCCACGGTTGCTTATTCTGGCTTTCTTTTTCTTTGTGTGGCAGGTTCCTCACTTTTGGTTGCTTATGCTCAATTATGGGAAAGAATATGAAAAAGCGGGATACCCTTCTATCACGGCAAAAATCAGCAAACAGCAAATTAAAAATGCCACCTTCGTTTGGACAGCTGCCACTGCCATCGCGGCATTGATGCTTCCTGTTTATGGATTGGTCACCACCTTGTTTTTCAAGATGATCATTATCATCGCTGCCGTTTGGTTGGTGGCCGTATTTGCACCCTTGTTGCAATCAAAAAAACAGGATTTTAATCCGTTTTATTACTTTATGCGCATCAATTATTTTGTGCTGGTGATGATTATATCGCTAAGTATAGACCCTTTGTTTTAAGCAGATCGCTACTCAACTTTGCAGAAATATTGAAAATTTATTGTTTCACAAACCTGCCGGAATAGGTATTTTTATCTGACCTGATCAGGAGGATATAAGTTCCTGATGTCAACATTTTTACATCCACTGTATTGTTGTTTCGAATTTTCATTTGAATTACCTTTTCACCGTTCATATTGATGATTTCGAGGGTATCGTGTTTTCCAAAAATATCTTCGGGGAGGTTGATTACGTCAAAAACCGGATTAGGGTTTATCCCGATCTCTATACTTTGCCTTATTTCGTAGATTTTGCTGGCAAAAGAAGCATACATCCATAAATACGCATCAGTGAATTGATCTCTCCAGAACGTTTCATTGTGCTGTCCACCTGCTACTTCCAGTGAAAACAGTTCGTTTTCATTAAAACCCAGGTTGGTCAATGATTGATGCATATCCCACATATCACTAATTGCTCCACCGCCTTCCATGCTGCCAATCAGTTGATAGATTTTCATGCTCTGTTGTCTCCCGGTTTCAGTAGTAAACGCCCAAACCGAGTCAGAAATCCAGTAGGACGGTGAAAATATCCCCACTTTGCTGAAAACATCCTGAAATTTCAGCACTCCGTAATGTGAGATCAGGCCTCCCAAAGAACTTCCCATCATCCCGGTAAATTCTCGTCCGGGCAGGGTTCTGTAGTTTTGATCGACAAAAGGTTTCAGGGTATAGATAATAAAATCCATGTAATCAGCACCTTGTCCACCACCATACTGCTGATTTACCCAGGGCAAATACTCATTAATCCTGTCCGATTCTCCATGATCAATGCCAATTACAATTGGCACCTGATAACCTTCGGCTGAAAGTCGATTTAATGTCTCATCTACCTCCCATTCACCAACATAAGATGTGTACTTGTCAAAAAGATTCTGCCCGTCGTGCATGTATAAAACCGGATACCGTTTATTGCCGATTTCATATCCGGGGGGTGTATAGATCCAGATACGCCTTTCGCGATCAAGCTGTGGCATATAAAATTGCAAATCCATTATAGCCACGTTGTCAGCTGCTGTTGAACCTCCTACCCCGCCATGATCGGCCCAATTAGAGATAACAAAATGTACTGTATCACCATTTCCAAAAGTAAACTGTCTGTTAGGAATTTCCTCACCGTTGATCCCTTTTTCTACCCGGTTCCAGTCTCCGCGAGTAAATTTGAAATCAATACTACTGCCTTCGGGGTTTTCAGGCATAACAATGAACCATTTGTTTTGTTCATCCTTTGCCAGGACATATTCAGGATCGCCCGGGTTCCAGGAGTTAAAACTACCCGCAATAAAGATAGGTTCTCCGGCAGGGGTATATCCTGGTATCGAGTCATTTACAAAAGTTGCCTGGCTCATGAGGGTGAACCATGTTAAAAAAAATCCAAGAAACACATTAAATCTTATCATAAGCTTTAGGCTGTAGCCAATTATTATAATGAATATTTGAATAAAGGTTCAAATTTAAACAAAGCGGATCAACATTCAATCGCATTCCGGCTCATAAATAAGGGGGACTAATAAGTTCCTTTTAGATCATATAGTTATATGATGCCATTATGCCTCATTGCGGATTTTTTTTGCAATTTTCTAACATTACTTTTACTGGTCTTCGGTTTGAAGGCTGATCCATGCTTTCATCATCTGCTGTTTTTGCTAATAAGCCTATAGGATCATTAATTGATTCATTTTAAGATAAATTAGTTAATTCAACCTGGATTTCATGGCGATGAAAAATAAATTAACAAAAAATTAACTATTTATATATAATATATCATATATTTGAGCACTCAAATACCTATAAACTCATGACTACGGTTAAACGTATAATCAATTTCTACACAGAAGGCTTTCGCAGCATGACGGTAGGCAAAAAATTGTGGCTCATCATTTTTATCAAACTGTTTATCATGTTTGCCATACTAAAGCTGTTCTTCTTCCCCAACTTTCTACAAACCAACTTCAGCACCGATCAGGAACGCAGTGATTATGTTATCGAACAATTAATTAATAAAAAGTAGTATTATGGAACATTTTGACATGGCGCTTGTCGACTGGTCGCGGGCACAATTTGCCCTCACAGCCATGTACCACTGGATATTCGTCCCGCTCACGCTGGGATTGAGTTTCATTGTGGCTATCATGATGACAATTTATGTGAGAACCGGTAATGAGCTTTGGAAAAAGATCACCAAATTCTGGATGACCCTGTTTGGAGTAAACTTCGCCATTGGCGTAGCAACAGGGATTATTCTGGAGTTTGAATTTGGGACCAACTGGTCGAACTACAGTTGGTTTGTGGGAGACATCTTTGGGGCGCCGCTGGCCATAGAAGGCATTATGGCTTTCTTCCTCGAATCCACCTTTATCGCCATCCTATTTTTTGGATGGGGACGTGTTAGCAAAAAATTTCACCTGATTTCTGCCTGGCTGGTGGCCATTGGCTCGAATCTGTCGGCACTGTGGATTCTGGTAGCCAACGCATGGAT
Organism: Bacteroidetes bacterium CG18_big_fil_WC_8_21_14_2_50_41_14; assembly: GCA_002771745.1. Classification (GTDB taxonomy): domain Bacteria; phylum Bacteroidota; class Bacteroidia; order Bacteroidales; family F082; genus UBA6244. The sequence continues at coordinate 26,704 of PCUL01000006.1, read as the reverse complement.
GCAAAATCCTGTTGGAATGCGTTTTAACCCGGATACCGCCCGAAATGAGATGGTTAACTTTTGGGAAGTCCTCTTTTCACCTACAGCCATCAACAAATTCTTACACACCATTTCTTCAGGATATGTATTGTCGGCGATTTTTGTAGTAGGCGTAAGTGCATGGTTTCTGCTTAAGCACCGGAATGTGGATTTTGCGAAGAAAAGCATGATCGTAGCAGCCGTATTTGGTTTGTTGTCGTCCTTTTATCTGGTACTAACGGGTGACGAATCGGCCCGGGATATTTATCACACTCAACCCATGAAGTTTGCCGCATTTGAAGGCCTGGATGATGGCAACGTAAGCGCACCCCTGGTAGTTATCGGCTTTCTCAAAGAAGTTCCCGACCCCAGGCAACCTGACGTAGATAGGTTTGCCTTTAAAATTGAAATCCCCAACCTGCTATCCTACATGGTGGCATTAAACTCCAATGTGTTCGTTCCCGGCATCAACGACCTGATCAACGGTAACGAAAAGCACGGCATCATGTCGTATTATGAAAAAATCGACAAAGGTAAGCTGGCCATCAAGGCATTAGGTGATTATAAGGATGCACTGGAGCGTAAAGACCAGGTAGCAGCGGCGGAGAACCTAAAAGTATTTGAAGCCAACTATGCCTATTTTGGATACGGTTATTATGATGACCCAAACGATTTGGTTCCTAGTGTCCCCATGGCCTTTTATTCATTCCATATCATGGTTATCCTGGGGGTACATTTCATGATTTTGTTTATTGTACTTCTGGTGCTACTCTACAAGAAAAAAATCGAAGAAATCAGGTGGGTACTATACATAGCCTTGTGGACTATTCCACTGGCCTACATCGCTTCCCAGGCCGGGTGGGTTCTGGCCGAAATGGGTCGACAGCCATGGGTAGTACAGGATTTAATGCCCACGCTCAGCGCAGTATCCAATATCGATAAATCATCTGTGGTGGTGACTTTCTGGATATTTGCCGTCACCTTTACTGTACTGCTGATTGCAGAAATTAAAATTATGGTTTCACAGATCGTTTCCGGATCAAAAAATGAAGGAGGGCACTAATTATGTTTGAAAATTTATCATATCTCGCATTGCAACAGTATTGGTGGATGATCGTATCCTTACTTGGAGCCATCCTGGTATTTATGTTTTTCGTACAAGGAGGTCAAACCATGATTAAAAGTCTGGGAAAAACCGACAACGAAATAAAAATGCTCGTAAACTCACTTGGACGCAAATGGGACCTCACTTTTACCACCCTGGTCACCTTTGGTGGTGCCGCTTTTGCCTCCTTTCCATTGTTTTATTCCACCAGTTTTGGCGGAGCTTACTGGGTTTGGATGCTGATTTTATTTGCCTTCATTATTCAGGCCGTTTCCTATGAATACAGAACCAAAGCAGATAATTTCCTGGGGGCCAAAACCTACGAAACCTTTCTGTTTATCAATGGATTGTTGGGAACTATCCTCGTGGGTACTGCGGTGGCTACTTTCTTTACTGGTTCCGATTTTCTGGTGACCAACATGAACCACAGCATCTGGCAAAATCCGTACAGAGGTTTGGAGCTGGCCTTTAACTTTACCCGTTACGAAACCTTTATCAACCTATCGTTGGGGTTGGCCGTATTCTTCCTGGCCAGAGTATTGGGAATCCTGTATTTCTTCAACAACATTGAGGATGAAACTATCCTGGCTCGTGCCCGCAAACAGTTGTTATTTAACGCGTTGCCGTTTTTGGTTTTTTTCCTGTTTTTCCTTATCAATGTATTGTTGATGGATGGATTTGGATACGATGCCGATGGTGTGGTGAGCATGGTTCCATACAAATACTTCAACAACCTCATCGAAATGCCTTTGAATACGGTTATCCTGCTTTTAGGTGTGATGGCAGTTTTATGGGGAATCTACCGGGGGGCATTTCATTATGAAAAATGTGGAACCAAAGCCATCTGGTTTACCGGTGGAGGCACCATACTCACCGTGTTCGCGCTGCTGATTCTGGTTGGATTTAACAACACCTGTTTCTATCCTTCTACCAGCGATTTACAAAGTTCGCTTACCATTCAGAACGCGTCATCGAGTAAATACACGCTGGTGGCCATGAGTTATGTTTCGTTGCTGGTTCCGTTCGTAATTGCATATATCTGGTATGCATGGAGTTCGCTCAACAAAAAACCCATCACTTCCCAGGAAATGGAAGATGACCACCACGCGTACTAGATGATTATTCACCTTTAAAAAAACTGAAAAATGTATTTAAAAGAAATATTGTGGTTGATCAGCTGGCCGGTTTTTATCTGGTTTAGCTACAAAATGGTCCTGTATGCTTTAAAGAAACTGGATCGAACCGAGGTATAATTGCCCCTTAACTAATTCATTATTAAACTTACCCCGGCTAACATGCCGGGGTTTTTTTATTGATATAATTTTCAAACACTCCCTCCGTTTGCCACGGTGAGTTTGTTTTTTGACGACTGCTTATATCAGATCGCCCCTCCTTCCTATTACCATTCTTATTACGGGAATCGAATATTACGCGAATGTCAAGTTTTTCTAAAACTTACAAACTGATGGTAAACAGCTCAACACATGTAACATATAGGATCATTTTAAAGGTTCATTTTTGCTTCTTAACCATAATGTCGCCGGAAATTAACAGATAATTAAAGTTAAATTCACAGTATGATAAGTTTTTCGTAATATGCTCTTAACCATGTGATAACCTGGCTGCCGATATATTTGCACAATTAAATTTCAGCAGAAATGTGCCACAATAAATCAGGATTTTTACCCATTTCAATTATCGCATACTTTTTTATCTCTTAATGATTCAATTATTACAATAAACGACACACATACCTACTCTACTTATAACCAAAAGACAACTAAACATGGAACCTAAAAAATTATTTATCCTTTTATCTATCGCCTGGATATTTTCGGGTACATCACTTTGGTCGCAAGTGGCTCATCACACAAAATCGGCTTACAAAGCTAATATAATGGAAGTTGAAGCTCCCATGGAAAGCATCATCATTATGGGTTCTCTGGCAAACCTCCAAACGCAGTATGAACAAGCGAATGGCTCCGACCTCAGAAATCATGCATTCGGAGAGGCCTTTGCCAAAAAGATGTATTTGATAGAGAAAAACTACACCTACACTACAGAACCTGCTCCGGGTGCTTTTAGTGGGCACGTGATGATAGAAAAACCCACCCTATACCAAAGTATTAACAAAATCAACAAGTACTATACCAAAGGTGTTCGAAAGGGAACTATTGATAAAACCGAGGCAGAACATAAGTTGGGACATGTTTTGGATGTTGCGATCCTGCTATGTCATCAGGAATCATCCCAAATTGAACATCTGCTTCAAAAGTCAGATAATGTGGATCAGATGCTTTTAGTCTTTGATCGCATACAAGTTCAATGGAATTAAAAAATCGAAATAAAGCAATAATAAATAAAAATCACTAAATCTAAAAAACCAACAACAATGAAGAATTTCTACATGATGATTCTCTTTCTATTTCTGGGGACAGCCTTGTTTGCCCAGAATGAGCGTGTTACCGGAATGGTTACCGACAAGATAACCGGGGAATCCTTTGCCGGGTGTAAATGTGCTCGAAAAAGGCACTCTTAACGGAACTGTAACTGACGCAAAGGGTATTTATATTTTAACTGTTAGTTCAGAGGCCACACTCGTTTTTTCATTTATTGGCTATGAGAATTTAGAAATGCCCGTAGGCACTCAAAAAACCATGAACATAGAATTAAGCGAAAGTTCGGTGAATCTGGATGAGTTTGTGGTAACCGCTTTGGGTATCGAACATGCTAAAAAAACCGTAGGTTATTCCACGCAACAAATGGAGACCAAGGAGCTTGAACAAGTGGATGCTCCCAACATTGGAAACCTGCTCACCGGTAAAGTGGCCGGGTTGACAGTTAGCAATCCCACAGGGATTTTTCAGGCACCCGGTTTTTCACTACGTGGAAAAACACCATTAATTGTAGTTGATAACATACCTGTTGAAACAGATTTCTACGACCTGTCGTCCAACGATATAGCCGACATAACGGTATTAAAAGGCACCTCTGCTTCTGCCTTGTACGGTTCAAGAGGGCGCAATGGGGCCATCCTGATCACCACAAAAACCGCTGATAAAGAGGGGCTGGAAATTACCCTCTCCAACCGCACCATGTTTACTGCCGGCTTTACGGTTTATCCTGAAACTCAAACCCAATACGGAAACGGCTCGAATGGTCAGTATGCCTTCTGGGATGGCCAGGATGGTGGTATCTCTGACGGCGACATGATCTGGGGACCAAAATTTGAGCCAGGTAAGATGATCGCGCAATGGAATAGTCCCATCTACGACAATGTTACCGGCGAATCCATTCCCTGGTACGGAGATGTGGCAGGCACCAAATACGACGACCAGTCACGTTATTCGAGAACTCCCACCCCATGGGAGCAACACGACAACCTGAAAGACTTTTTGGGAACAGGTATCGTTACCAACTCCGATTTTTCGATGGCCTACAAAAGTGCCAAATTTAGTTACCGGTTTTCCGGAAACTATTCTTATCAAAAAGGTCAGGTGCCCAACACTGATCTGAGCAACGGTGGTGTGCATTTTGCCTCGACAGCCAAACTGGCCAACAATCTTACCCTCGACAGCAAGCTTTCATACGGAAAAGTGTATTCCACTAACTATCCCAGATATGGCTATGGCCCCAAAAACCACATGTACACGATTCTAATCTGGATGGGTGATGACGTAAATGGTCAGGATCTGGATGCTCATCAATATATCCCGGGAATGGAAGGATACCGTCAGGCAAACTTCAATTATGCCTGGTACAACAACGTATATTTTGCAGCTTATGAATTAACTCAGATGTATGATGCCGACATCATGAACGGTCAGTTGAGCCTTAAATGGGATATAAGCAAAGACTTTTCGGTACAAATGAGGACTTCGACTATCAGCAAAAACTTGTTTGAAGACAGAAAAAGTCCCAAGTCGTACCTAAACTATGGTGACCCACGTGATGGCGACTACAAAACCTGGAATTCCAAATGGCTTACCATGGACAACGATTTGTTGGCTACCTACCACAAGCAACTCACCTCTCAGATAAACCTGACAGTGAATGCCGGTGCTGCAACCAACTACCGCAAATACGGTCAGGACTATAATGCTACCGATGGGATTATCGCCCCATGGGTGTATAGCCTGAACAACACCAAAGGAAACGTAAAAGCTTCCACCTACTTACGGGAACGAGCCTTACGCAGTGTTTATGCTACCGCTGATGTGGATTTTTATAATGCCTTCTTTTTGACCTTCTCCGGAAGAAACGACTGGTCGTCAACACTCCCCGTTGCCAATAACTCCTATTTTTATCCATCGGTTTCGCTGAGCACCCTGGTTTCCAATTTAGTAACCATGCCCAAAGCCATCGACTACCTGAAGGTTTATGGTTCGTGGGCTTCGGTTTCAAGCGACTTAGATCCTTACCAAACATCATCCTACTATACCAATGCCGGGAGTTACGATGGGACAACCATGATTACCTATCCCGGTGACATCATCAACCCCAATATTAAACCCGAGAAATCCACATCTATTGAATTGGGTCTTTCCTCATCATTTCTGAAAAATAAACTTGCTCTTGATGTTACCTATTATAATGTGGTTGATGAGAATCAGATATTGAATCTTCCGGTAACCCCTTCAACCGGATTTAGTTCCCATAAGGTAAATGGAAACGAATACACTTCCAACGGTTTAGAGGTTGTATTGACGGCCAAGCCCATACGCAACCGCAATTTCCAGTGGGATGTGCTTGTTAACTGGTCGCATCATGTAAAAAAACTCACCAAAATCTATGGTGATGAGGATAAATACAACTATTTATCAGTTGGTGAGCGAGTTGACAACTTCTATACCACCGGATGGATGAAATCTCCCGATGGAAAAGTAATTCTTTCTGAAACCACCGGGTTGCCTACCAAGGATTCCTATCCACAAATGATGGGACATCAGGATCCCAATTGGATATTTGGCTTTACCAACAATTTTAAATACAAAAAGCTATCGGTGGACATTGGAATTGATGGTGCTGTGGGAGGAGTATTTTGGTCCAGAACCATTGAGAAGATGTGGTGGGGTGGAAAACACCCCAATTCGACCACCTGGCGCGATGCTGAATATGCCGCAGGTGAACCTGTTTATGTTCCAGATGGGGTAAATGTGGTGAGTGGCGAACTTGTTCGTGGCGTGAATGGAGAAGTTATTTCGGATACCCGTGTTTTTCAAGACAATACCACCGCCGTTAGCTGGCAAACCTGGAGCCAGAACTATCCTTACCGTGCCCGCGTTACCGAGGACGAAAGCAGTGAATTTGCCAATGTGGTTAGCCGGACTTTCGTTAAACTTCGCACAGTTTCGTTTACCTATGATGCTACCAGCCTGTTCAATATCAAAGGATCAAAAAAATTCGAGGTTTATGCCTTTGGGTATAACCTCCTGATTTTGAAGAAAGCCATCATTGTTGATCCTGATTTTGGTCAGGACAACGATTTGCAGGATCCCTCGGCGCGATACCTTGGACTTGGTTTTAAATTCACCATCTAAATTTTTACAAAATTTTTAAAACATTGAACTATGAAAACAATAAGAATCCTTTTTTATATCTCCATCGTAATCGCCGCCTTCAGCTCCTGCAAGAAACTGGAAGATATCAATGTTAATCCCAACAACGTTTCGGAATCGCACCCGCAATTGCTGCTAACCACCATTGAGTGGAATGCTTTTCAGGTAGAGGGAGTATCACCCTTGTTTGCTACCAGAATGGTAGTTCAAACCGATGGAGAAGAACCTAATCAGTACTATAGTTGGGACAGAGGTAGTTTTGACAATTATTCCAGGCTTAGAGATGTTGCAAAAATGATGGAAGAGGCTACTCGCATCGAAAACACTTCTTATCAGGCACTTGCTAAGTTTTTCAGAGCCTGGTATTTCTATAAATTGACCATTCAATTTGGTGACATACCATATTCCCAAGCCATGTTGGGCGAAGAAGATGCCCTGTTTACCCCGGTTTATGATACACAAAAGGATGTTTTTGCAGGCATTCTTAACGAACTCAAGGAAGCCAATGAAATGATGGGCGACGATTTAATTGAAGGAGACATTATTTACAAAGGAAATCCTGCTCTATGGCGAAAAATGATCAATTCCTTCAGATTGAAAGTGTTGATGTCTTTATCCAAAAAGCAGGGAGATGCCAATTTGAACATCGCTGCTGAATTTGCTCAGATTGTTAACAACGAAGCTATATTTGAATCAGTGGCAGACAACTGTCAGTTGGTATTTGTTGACCAATTGGGTAATCGATATACTGAATTTAACGCAAGTAGTTATGGTTCTTCCAGGTATGGGGACTCTACCTTTATTCAAAAGTTACGCGACCACCAAGATCCCCGTCTCTTTATTTTTTATGGACAAACCCGAAATGCCAAAGAAGCCGGTTTACCTATCGACGATTTCAACGGATACGATGGAGGAAATCCTGTTTCCTCACCGGATGAGAACAACGACAAAGCTTTCGCTGGAAACGCGTCCAAAGTTAATTCCCGCTATACCACCGATCCAACTACCGAACCTTCAGTTGCTTTAGGATATCCTGAATTACAGTTGATCCTTGCTGAAGCTGTTGTGAGAGGATGGATTTCAGGCGATGCCAAAACATACTACAACAATGCCATCCTGGGTTCGTTTGCCTTTTATAACACCTATGCCCTGGAATATGCTTCGTATGTGGATGAGGTGTCCGCAACTAATTACCTGACACAACCAATTGTGGAACTTGACAATGCACTAACCCCGGAAGAAAAAATCGAAAGGATCATCATGCAAAAGTACTTCCAGTCGTTTTTGCAGGGTGGCTGGAACGCCTATTTTGATCGCCTGAGAACAGGATATCCGCATTTTGATTATCTTCCCGCATCCACACCTCCATTAAGGTGGATGTATCCAAACGCTGAATACCAGTTGAATGCCGACAATGTTTCGCAAGCTATCAGCAGCCAGTTTGGTGCAGGTAACGATCAAACGCGTGTGGCTACCTGGTGGATCAATTAAGATTGTGTTCATTTAGCGACTATCTGATATAACATTTTCATTATTTTTTTGGTTTGTTTTGTCGGTTGCTTTATTCACAATCAGGGAATGAGCAGCCGACTTTTTTTTAAATATAACTGAACATGAAAAATTTACTTAAATTATTTGCATTGATCTCTCTGATTTCAATGGGTACTATTTTCACCGCTTGCCAACAGCGTGCAACTAACCGGCAATATATAGTGAGCGCTCCGGCCGGGAACCGGTATTGTGAAGTTGCAAAAAGCGGAGAAACGATTATTCCCAATGGTAGAATACTTACTCCGATGGGTAAACAAATTACAGTAGCACCACATCCTTACGGTTTGGTGTTAAGCCCTGATGGAACGGTGGCTGTAACAGCCAATTCAGGTACAAATCCATTTTCCATTTCGGTGATAAAAAACCTGGATAGCGATGACATTCAGGTTACCCAGATACCTGAAGGACCCGACAACGACAAAGGGGTGCTTGAGTCTGTTTTCATGGGACTGGCCATCACTAACGACAACAAGAATGTATATGTTTCCGGAGGAAACTCCAACAATATTTACGTATTTGATCTAAACACTTCCCAAAAAGTTGACTCCATCAATTGCGCTTCCTCCTGGAATGGAAATGAGTATAGCTATGGATATCTGGGGGATCTGGTTCTGTCAACCGATGGCAATACCCTTTATGTGGTTGATCAGATCAATTTCTGTTTGAATATCATCGACATAAAACAAAGGAAACTGGTTAACAGGGTTCGGGTGGGGCGATATCCATTTGGAGTAACCTTATCTCCCGATGGAAAGAAAGCCTATGTGGCCAATGTGGGAATGTACGAATACAAAGCTATTACAGGACTGGATGCAAAGCATCTGAAAGAGCAGTCTCTGGATTTTCCAACGTCAGCCTATATGTCAGAACATGCAATTGAAGGATATGCACTTAACGATTCCATGTCAGTTCCTCCTTTGGGCGATCCCAACGTGCCTGAATCTTTCTCGGTTTGGGTTGTCAATCTGGGAGATTCAGCCTATGTTTCATCTAAAATAAAAACGGGCTTTCTTGTAGGCCAGGTTATTGAAGGAATTGCTGCTGTAGGTGGCTCCAGTCCTAATTCTGTGGTGGCTTCCGATAAATATCTTTTCGTGAGCAATGGCAATAACGACCTGATTTCTGTCATCGATCCTAAAACCGATACCATTATTAAGCATATCCATTTGTATCCGGATGCCCGGTTTTCAAATCTGCGGGGTGTAATTCCATTTGGATTGGCCCTTTCTCCTAATATGAAAAGATTGTATGTAGCTGAATCGGGAATCAATGCCGTTGCAGTGATAAATGCAGAAACGTTCGACGTTTTGGGTCATATACCAGTTGGTTGGTTTCCATCCAAATTGAAAGTGACTCCCGACGGAAAAAAACTTGTTGTGGCCAATGCCAAAGGATTTGGTAGCGGTCCCAATGGTGGTGCTGATTTTGACCCCTCCATTGCGGGAACCTACATCGGCAGCATTATGTACGGAACCGTTTCGATACTGGATATTCCCTATGAAAGCCAACTTGGCGCGCTCTCGCAAAAAGTAGTGAGCAACAATTTTAAAATAGAACCTTACAAAAAAAACCAGGATAACAACCCCGTGCCTGCCTACCCCGGAGAGTTTACATCGCCAATCAAATACGTGGTGTTCCTTTCTAAAGAAAACAGAACCTTTGATGAAGTGTTTGGTCAGGTGAAAGAAGCCAGGGGCGACCCCTCCATGGCCAGATATGGAGCAGGGGTTTCATTCCATAACAACAAACGAACCGATTCAGTAATAAATGCCGATATCATGGTAAATCATCTGGCTTTGGCTCAAAGGTTTGCCATGTCCGATAATTTCTATGTAGATTCGGATGTATCTGCCGACGGTCATCGCTGGTTGACATGCACTTATCCCAACGAATGGGTAGAAACCAGTGTATCTGCATCATATGGTGGACGCAGGGGGATGAGACAGAATTCAGCAGCCCCGGGGAATTTTGCTTTTGTAGGATCCTCTGGTGCCATTTATCCCGAAGATTATAACGAAGCAGGATCGATGTGGGAGCATTTAGAGAGAAACAACATATCCTTGTTCAATTTTGGTTTCAGTGTCGAACTCGCCGGTGCCATTTCTGATTCAACCATGAAATACGGAGGCGAAAAATACCTGGTAAACTATCCTGTACCTGCCCCGGTTTTTGTTAACTCTTCACGGAAATATCCCACTTTCAACATGGCCATCCCCGATCAGTTCAGGGCTGATATTTTCATTGATGAATATACCCAAAAGTGGTTGAAACCGGGCATGGAGCCTCCCGGATTTATCTCGCTCATCCTTCCAAACGACCATGGAGCAGGCGAAAGGCCGGCGGCAGGATTCCCCTTCCGCGAAAGCTATATGGCCGATAACGATCTGGCCCTCGGTCGCATTATTGAATTCCTGTCTTCAACGCCTTTCTGGAAAAATATGGCCATTGTGGTGACCGAAGATGACGCACAAAATGGCCAGGACCATGTGGATGCGCACAGAAGCATCGTGATGATTATTTCGCCATACGCGAAAAAAAACTATGTAGGTCACCATCATTATAGTTTTGGCAGCATTTTTAAAACTTTCTGGAATATTCTCGGAATACCGTACTTGAATCAATTTGATGCGGGTGCCTCTGATTTATCGGATTTGTTTTCCATCCAACCCGATTTCACTCCATATCATGCCTTACCTGTTGATGTGCGGGTGTTCGATCCACAGAAGGCGCTTGACCCGTTTGACGAAAAATTTGATTGGAAGGCTGTGGCCAACTCGCCGAAATTAGATCATGTGGATGACATGATCAATCCATAAAGTTTTCTCTTTATGAAAAAATTGCTTTTACTTGTATTCCTCTTACAGTGGGGATGGCTAAGGGCACAAATAGTCTCTGTACAAACGGATACCATTACTTTTGATGAAGTCGTTATTGTGGCTCAACGGAGTTCCGAAAAGTATTATACAAGCCTTTCGGCGATCTCGCTGTTGCAAGAGAAACAAATCCGGCAATTATCACCTGGTACCTTACCTGAAGCCATGGAACGAATGCCGGGCGTTTGGATGCAACGAACCAATCTGGGAGGTGGTTCTCCTTTTATTCGCGGACTTACCGGATATCAGACGCTTATCCTCATCGATGGCATCAGGCTAAACAACGCTACCTTTCGCTCGGGCCCAAACCAGTATCTCAACACTGTTGATCCATTGATGTGCAGTAAAATCGAGGTGATGAGGGGTTCGGGGTCTGTTCAATATGGCTCCGATGCCATTGGTGGCACCGTTTACATTCAAACCATTGAGCCTGAATATTCAAACCAAAAGCCCCGCATTACTGGGTCGGTTTATGGAAAATGGATGAGCGACAGCATGGAAAAAAGTACACGTGCTCAGTTGGGCTTTTCTTCTAAAAAGTTAGCACTGGTATCGGGATTCTCAATCAAAAAATTTGGCGACATACACCCGGGTAAACAGGGTAAAGTGCTTAGTCCAACCGGCTACAGCGGTTTTTCCGGTGATCTGAAGCTGAAGATAAAACTTGATCATTCCAAAGAAATGATCTTCGCTATTCAGCATGATATTCAACAAGATGTTCCCCTTTATCATCAGATTCAATCCGGGACATTTTCTTTGTACAGTTTCGATCCTCAACAACGTAGTCTGGCCTATTTAAAATTCAAAATGTACACAAGCCATCCTTTGTTTTCTGAAATCAAAGCCACAATTTCCATTCAATCTTCATTTGAACAACGAAATAAAAGGAAATCAGACGCCGACCATACAGATGTGGAAAAAGACGGTGTTACTACTTCGGGGTTCATCCTGGAAAATATATCTTCGTTTTCGGAAAAATGGATCGCCACCACAGGCGTTGAGAGCTATTACGATCACATCGCCAGTTCTGCTTCTACAATCCTAACTGACGGCGTTTCTCAGGAATCGGAACGAGGATTGTATCCCGATAATTCTTCCATGTTGAGTACTTCCTTGTTTACCATTCATAAAATTGAACAGGGACGATTAACCATTCAAACCGGAGCCAGGTACAATTTTATAGAACTGGTGGTAGACGATCCTATGTTTGGTGAATCGCACATAACTCCCGATGCTTTGGTAGGATTGCTAAGTGCAGGGTGGGCATTAAGTCCGTTATTCAGGATTTCGGCTTCTGCCAATACGGCTTATCGCGCACCCAATATCAGCGATGTATCCAGTTTTGGAATAGCCGATTTCAGGTATGAAGTTCCTAATTTTGGATTAAAACCGGAGAAGGCTTTTAACATGGAACTGGGGTTTCAGTTTAAGAGAGAAGGGTGGTTTGCTTCCTTATTTTTATACCGAAATTTACTTACCGACCTGATCGACAATGTAAAGACTATCTATATGGGGCAGGATTCCATTGATGGCATCCAGGTTTATCATCGGGAGAATATTCACCGGGCTATTATCAGAGGTGCGGAAGCGGAGTTGACACATGTTTTTTCCAGTAATCTGTCAGCCAGAGCATATGCAATCTATACCTATGGTTTTAACTCTGAAAATAATGAGCCGATAAGGCGAATACCTCCTTTCAATGGCTATGTGGGGGGCATTTATCGTCCATTTCGTCAATTGAGTTTTGATGTCGGGATGATGTTTGCCTCCAGTCAAAACCGGTTGAGCAGTGGTGATAAGGACGACGACCGAATTGCCGATGGGGGGACTCCCGGCTGGACTTCTGTACACATTGAAAGTCATTTTGAATGGAAGATACTGAAATTCAATACTGGGCTTGAGAATATTTTCAATACATTGTATCGGGTACACGGTTCAGGAGTGGATGCCCCGGGAAGAAGGTTCTGGGTTTCACTTACCATTGGTTTTTAATACAACCTTAATCCTCGCTTTATATACAATTAACACGAATTCAGGACTTTTGGCACAACCAATATAAGTCATCTGAATGGAACTTACTTTTAGTCACGCCAGGGAATTTTCAAAACTACTTCAATCAGATATTTCCACCTTCATCGAAACACAACGACTTCGGTTTCCAATACAGGAAACCCTCAGGATGGATCTGCATTGCCATGACTACAACAGCGATGTACCCGATGAAGTACTGGGGCGTATCCTCAATGTGCCTGAAACCTGGACTCCCACAGAAACAGTACTTAAAACGCTTCAGCAAAACGGATGCAATGCCTTTACCATCACCAACCACAACAATGCCCGCTCGTGCTACGAGCTGCAAAACAAAGGCATTGACATACTTACCGGTGCCGAATTTAGCTGCACGGTTCCCGATTTCCATATCGGCATTCATGTGCTGGCTTATGGTTTCGATCCCGCCCAGGAAACCATGCTAAATAAACTCAGGAAAAATGTGTACGCCTTTCAGGAATATGCTGTTTCGCATGATATTCCAACGGTTTGGGCACATCCACTCTATCACTATAGTCCAAAACATATCCCGGATATGGCGTTTTTCAACAAGATGTCGCTTGTCTTTGAGCGCTTCGAGGTGATCAACGGGCAACGCGACACCTGGCAAAACCTGATGGTTAAAAGCTGGATTGAGAGTCTGACACCAACCGTATTAGAGTCAAATGCCTACCATGCAGGGATAAAACCATCTGATTTTTGCAATCATCCTTATAAAAAGTACATGACAGGCGGTTCCGACAGCCACATGGGGATTTTTACCGGACTTTCGGGAACCTGCCTTCATGTACCAGATCTTGAAGAACGAAAAAAGTCAATGCCGGCATCACAGCTGGCTCTTGAAGCCATAAAAAACGGGCAAATGGCTCCTTATGGTTCACACAACAACAACGAAAAACTCAACATCGCCTTTCTGGATTATGTTTGTCAGATAGCCATTAACCATAAAGATCCTGGATTGTTGCGGCTGCTGTTACACCAGGGTACCGCTCAGGAAAAAATGTTGGCACTGTTTATTACAAACGCTTTCGCTGAATTGCAACAACATAAAACCACCATGAAATTCGTAGAACTATTTCACCAGTCGTTTGTTGGAGTAGTCCCCGGAAACCTGAAACGAATGCTCATCAAAAAACCTTATAAACCTGTATTTGATGAAGCATTAAAAATCGCACATGCTAAAAAAAATCAACCCACACAAGCTGCCGCCATTTATACCAGGAGCGTGCAAAACATCAGCGATGAACTTAACAATCTGCTGTGGGCGAGAGCCGAAAAAAAAATAGAAAAATTAAAACTGGCGTACGATTTTACTGGTTTATCGTTTCACCAGATTCTCAAGGATTTTGAATTACCGGCTGACCTCCGGACGTATTTAATAAAGAGTAATTCATCGGACAAAAAAGACAAGAATTCAGCCAACAAAAGCCAGCTATTAAAAATCCTGGATGGATTGTCTTTCCCATTTCTGGCATCAGGCATACTGCTTGCAGCCAACTTTACCAGCTTTAAAGTTCTGTACAATGCCCGTCCGATGCTCAATAATTTTTCCGATCACTTACAAAAGTACAAACATCCTAAACGAATGCTTTGGCTAACCGATACTTTTGAAGATAAAAATGGGGTTTCTATGGTGCTAAAGAGTATGCTTCACCACATACAACTACACGATCTACCCATCGATTTGTTGGTTTGCAGCAACACGGTCTCATCCGAAAAAAACCTCATCGTGGTTAAACCTGACGCTACGTTCACACTGCCATTTTATAGCCAGCAACCCATCCGGATTCCCAACATCAATAAAATAAATTCCATTTTTAAAGAGGGTGAATACGATAGGGTTATGACCTCCACCGAGCTCCCCATGGGTTTGGTTGCCCTGTTCCTAAAACATGCCTATAGCGTTCCTGCCTATTTTTACCTTCACACCGATTGGATGTTGTTTGGAAAAAAAGTACTTCAACTCGAAAAGCCAAGTTTGGAAAGATTAAAACGACTCTTACGAGGTTTCTATCATATGTTTGATTTGGTTTTCGTGTTAAACAAAGATCAACAAAACTGGCTTTCAGGAGAACAAATGAAAATTGATAAGGAGAAATTGAAAATGACGGCACATTGGGTGGACGAAATTTATCAAACGACAAATAATCATGAAATTAGAAATACATTACCGGGCAACCAACCGACAGTAATTTATGCAGGGCGATTGAGCAAAGAAAAAGGGGTGATGGAACTGCCTGAAATCATAGGGAAAATCAAGGGATCACATCCAAATTTAAAAGTCATTATTGCAGGATCGGGACCTGAAGAAGATTCCTTAAAACAGCTGTTACCCGATGCTACTTTCATGGGATGGATGGAACAAAAACAGCTCGTTGATTTGTATTCCTCAGCCGATTTACTCCTGTTACCCAGCAGATTCGATACATTCAGTTGCGTTGTGCTTGAAGCCATGAGTTGTGGACTCCCTGTAATTGCCTATAACAACAAGGGTCCAAAAGACATTATTACAGATGGTAAAAATGGATTCCTTGCAGATACCAAAGAAGGCTTTTCAAAAAAAGTAATCAGCTATTTTAATCAGACAGAGTTACATAAGAAAATCAGGCAGGCAGCCAGGCTTCGGTCAATAGACTATGATGCCACCACCATAATGAACCAACTATTAACTGATATTCAACTTATTTCGTCACCCAGACCATGAGATACAAACCTGAAGATTGGGTCTGGTGGAAACATGGCGCCATCTACCAAATTTATACCCGCAGCTTTTACGATTCCAATGGCGATGGTATAGGCGATTTGGCAGGTGTGATAAAAAAGCTCGATTACCTGCATCAACTCGGTGTGGCAGCTATCTGGCTGACACCCATTTTCGAAACACCCAACTTCGATTTCGGCTACGATGTGCGCGACTACATGGAAACAGATCCAACATTGGGCAGTATGGAGGATTTAAAACAACTGTTAGATGAAGCACACGCGCGTGGTATCAAGGTGATTCTCGATCTGGTGCTCAACCACACTTCTCACCTTCATTCGTGGTTTCTGGAGTCCAGGTCTTCAACCGACAACCCAAAACGGGACTGGTATATCTGGGAGAACAAGGTTAAAGGTGGTCCTCCCAACAATTGGAAAAATGCCTTTGGAGGAAGTGCGTGGGAGTGGGACGCTAAAACTGAACAATATTATTTTCATTCGTTTTTAAAAGAACAGCCAGATTTGAACTGGCGCCTCAAGGGAGTGCAGGAGGCCTTTTATGGGATTATGCGCTATTGGCTGGACATGGGTGTTGACGGATTTCGCCTGGATGTCATCAACATGATTATTAAGGATAAAAAATTCAGGGACAATCCGTTAACATTTAAGCTTCCGTTTTTTCAAGAGCTTAAATACAATTCCAATCAAAATAAATCACTAAAAATTGTAAAACAATTAAGGACCATTGTAAATGAATATTCTGACAAACTGCTTGTTGGAGAGATCTATACGCTACCACCCGGTGATGCAGGCATAGCGGCAAGTTATCTGGGCAACGGTACTGACTCGTTGCACATGGCATTTGATTTTTCGTTGCTTTTTTCAAGATGGAATGCCCGAAGTTATTACCTCAGCATCAAAAAATGGTACAAGCTCATACCCCAGGAAGGGTGGCCATGCCATGTGTTGTCGAATCACGACTTACACCGAAGTTTTAACCGGAACGGAATGTTTTCGGAACAGGAAAAAAAAGCCAAGGTGTCGGCAGTACTGATGTTAACGCTGCGGGGCACCCCATTTATTTATTATGGTGAAGAAATTGGCATGGAAAATACGCCGGTTCCACGAAGCAAGATCAGTGATCCTTTGGGCCTAAAATACTGGCCTCTTTATTCAGGACGCGACCAGGCCCGAAGACCCATGTTATGGAACAATTCTGTGAATGCCGGGTTTTCAACAGAGAAACCCTGGCTGCCCGTTAACAACCACTATCAGGAGAAATGTGTTGAATATCAAGCCAAAGATGAAATGTCCATTTATTCCCTGTATAGAAAGTTGTTACACATCCGTTCTTCCAAAGCCGCACTGACTGAAGGACGTATGGAATTTCTGGAAAAAGGTCATTCCGGTGTGCTTTCATATTTCAGACAACAAAACGGTGAAAATATCCTGGTGGTTCTCAACTTTACTTCACGAAAAAAAACCATCGCATTGCCCCGAAACACCCATTGGAAAGTGCTGCTCAACACTTACATCAGTTTCAACGACCGGACACAACATAATTTTTTGGATTTACTGGGCTATGAGGCGGTAGTGTTGGAACAGTTGTAAAATCTGAAAAAGTAATGGGCCGCAGATTTTTTTGATCGTTATGATCGATTCATTATAGGTAATTTCACAAACTTCATAGTTCACTACTCCCCGGCCTGGCAGGCGACTTTCCACTTTCACCCCACTACCAACAAAATACTATATTTGCATCCGTTATTCTATCAATCATTTAGTACAATCACCATGCGAATTATCTCTTTTGTTACCCTATTTATTGTGTTAAGCGCCTTTCTTTCAGCGCAAAGCTATCACGGAAAAGCCGGCAAAGCCATTAAAGGCGCTACGGTAAACGTAGGAGCCATGGCGCTGGACACCATCACCGACTACAGCAATTTTTCAGGGATAAAAACCCCCAACAAAAACTGGAAAGCACCTGATTTTAAAACCAATCCCGACCGCATCATCTATCAGGAAGCGCCTTCACCACAGAGGGCCAATAAACCCGCCAGTCGTGAAGTGTCGCCTGCGCCCACCAGGGACTTCCTCTCACTGGAGGACAACCAGCGATCGATACCTCCCGACGTAATGGGTGCTGCCGGTCCCAACCACCTGATGACCACCCTGAATACGGAAGTCCGCATACAGGACAAAGAAGGCAATGTGTTGATGACCACCGCCTTGGGAAATTTCTGGAGACCACTTCCCGGCACTACCGGTACTTTTGACCCGAAAATCCTGTACGATCCCTACAACGACCGTTGGATTATGACCACCCCCAGTGGCTCCAACGTAAATGAATCGAAGTTGTACATTGGTGTAAGCACCTCATCGGATCCCATGGGCGACTGGAACTTTTACTGGGTAGATACCGATGCCTCCAATATCGCCTGGTTTGATTATCCCAGCATTGGTTTTAACAAGAAATGGATTACTGTGAGCGGAAACATGTTTGGTGGCGATTACTATCGCACGGTGTTTGTTTTTGATAAAATGGCGGCCTACAATGGCGATGAGGACATCAATTATACCCGATTTGCCACCTACGAAGGTTTTACCCTGGTGCCATCCATAACCTATGACAACCAGGCTGAAGACCAGTATCTGATTGCCACCGGCGATGGAGATCAAAACGGATACGGATACATCAAGAAATTCAAACTGAGTGGCGAGCTCAACAACCCGGTTTTTGAATACCAGGGCGACATTGGAATACCAGAACCCTGGTCAGGATGGGGTGGAGATTACGGTAATTTTTTGCCTCAGCTGGGCTCCTCGCAGTTGATAAATTCAGTAGATGCGCGCATGGAAACCGTTATTTACCGCAACAACAAACTATGGGCAGTACACCATGTGTTTCTTCCGGCAGGCGACCCACAGCGTTGCGCCGTGCAATGGTGGGAACTTGACACCGATGGAATCATTCTTGAACATGGCCGCATCGAGGATCAGTCGAACACCTTTTCATTTGCCTTTCCTTCCATCGCGGTAAACGCCAACGAAGATGTCATGATCGGGCACAATGTATTTTCAAGTACCCAATATGCCGGCGCAGGATATTCATTTAAAGCCTATTACGATGATCCCAACTCCATGCGTACCTATTACCAATACAAAGAGGGCGAGGCTCCCTATTATAAAACCTATGGCGGCGACCGCAACCGTTGGGGGGATTATTCGGCAGCCTGTGTTGATCCCGAAAACGATATCGACTTCTGGACTATTCAGGAATTCGCCATGATGCCACAGGGCGGCGACACCTGGGGAACCTGGTGGGCCATGGTGAAACCTTCCTTTTCTCCGGTAGCCGATTTTACATCGGATGAAACCATTATTCCCACCGGTGAAAGCGTCAACTTTACCGACCTCACCATTGGTGTTCCTTCCGAATGGCAATGGGAATTTGAAGGCGGTGTTCCCGCTGTTTCCAGTGAACAAAATCCTCAAAACATTGTCTATCCAAACGAAGGAACTTTTACCGTTACCCTTACCGCTTCCAATGTGTTGGGAACGGATGTGGTTACCAAACAACAGTTTATCACAGTAAGTTCGTCCATTCTTCCTGAAATCAGTTTTTCTGCCGATGTTGAGAAAGTATGTGTCAATCAACCGGTGCATTTTACCGATTCAAGTCTGTACAGTCCCATCCAATGGGAATGGCAGTTCGATCCATCTACCGTTACTTTTATCAATGGAACCGATCCCTACAGCCAAAACCCGGAAGTGGAATTCAATGAGGCCAACGACTATGCCGTTACACTCACCGCTACCAACCTGAATGGGTCTTCCACCCTGACCGAATTTGATTTGATATCTGCCGGAGGTTATCAACCCTGGTTTGCCGAAGATTTTGAATACAATGGTTTTGAGAGATATAACTGGGAAATTGAAAACCCAGACCATAGCAAAACCTGGGAAATCTTTTCCATTGGAGGAAACAGCCCCGGACACCTGGCGGCTGGTGTAAATTTCCGCGATTATCCGGCCATCGGGCAACGCGACCGGCTGATCTCCCCTCCTTTTAACCTGGAAGGAATGACCAATGCCTATCTTGAATTTCAACATGCTTACACACAAAATACTGCCGTCCCGGCTACAGATTCGCTGATTGTTTACCTGTCGGCTGATTGTGGCGCAACCTGGACCCGATTAAAAGCCATGGGTGAAGATGGTTCAGGTAATTTTGCCACGCACGAACCTACTGCCGATCTTTTCTTCCCACAAGTGGCCTCCGATTGGTGTGGTAACGGCTGGGGAAGTGAATGTAACGTCATCGACCTGGGTGCATGGTTGGGCATGTCGAACATTAAAATTGCTTTCGAAACCTACAGCTTTTATGGAAATGCCCTCCTCATCGACAACGTATCCATTTCGCAAACCGTTGCAATTGAGCAAAAACCAGTTATTTCAGAAGTTCAGATTTTCCCGAATCCGTCCAATGGAATCATCCATGTGTTGGTTCCTGAAAAATCAGGCATCCATCAGGTTGAACTGCTCAACCAGATGGGACAAAAGTTGATGAGCAAACCTGTAAATGGACCAGGCAAAATTTTAATGAACGAAAACAGCCAGTATGCACCGGGGATTTATCTCATTAAAACCTCCGGAACAGGGAAATCATCTACACACAAAGTCATCATTGTCAGATAAATCCTTTGGCTGCCGATATGAATTTATTTTACACACCCCAACTTCAGAAACCGCAGTTTAAACTGGATGAAGAAGAGTCGAAGCACCTGATCCGGGTGTTACGAAAACAGGTTGGTGATGTGATAACCACTACCGATGGAAAGGGTATGTTTTACGAGTGTGAGATCATTGATGGAAATGCAAAAGGATGTATGGTTGAGGTAAAGAGCGAAAGAAAGGGGGATAGCACCAGAAACTTCCACATCCATCTGGCCGTAGCACCCACCAAAAACATCAACCGTTTTGAGTGGTTTCTTGAAAAAACCGCTGAAATGGGTGTAGACAGCATCACCCCCATCATCACATTTCACTCAGAAAGACGTGATGTAAAACCCGACAGACTTAAAAAAGTATTGGTGGCAGCCATGAAACAATCGTTAAAAAGTCGGCTGCCTGATTTGTATGAACCTAAAAAGTTTAATTCCTTCATTACACAAAGCTTTGAAGGGGATAAATTTATTGCCTTTATTGATAAAGAAGTTACGCAGGAGCTTGCACAATTGTGCAAACCAAACAAGAACACGCTGGTACTGATTGGCCCGGAAGGTGATTTCTCGCGCGAAGAAGTGGAAGCAGCAAAACAACAGGGTTTTATTCCGGTTAAACTGGGACCTGCCAGGCTAAGGACCGAAACTGCAGGTGTAGCAGCTTGTCATACCATTCACGTAATCAACCTATTGAATCCTTAAGCCAAAAAAAAATGAAACTGATTAAAATATTAGCACTTATCACATTCATTCTATTTTTTCAACCTATTGGTGCACAAGATGTTTCCATAGCTTTAGTTAAATATAACGGAGGTGGCGACTGGTATGCCAACCCCACCTCGTTGCCCAACCTGGTCAAATTTTCTAACGACCGGCTTAATACCAATATCAACACGGATATTCCAACTGTTCCGATTGGAAGCAGCGAGTTATTTAATTATCCTTTTGTACATATTACCGGACACGGAAACATTATTTTAACACCCGAGGAGGTGGAGAACCTGCGGAAGTACCTGATGTCGGGAGGCTTTTTACATATTTCCGATAATTATGGTCTTGATCCGTATATCCGCAGGGAGATGAAAAGGGTGTTTCCCGATCAGGAGTTTGTTGAACTTCCTTTAAATCATCCCATTTATCATCAGAAGTTTGATTTCCCCGATGGATTGCCTAAAATTCATGAACACGACAATAAAGACTCCCAAGGTTTTGGTTTGTTTGTCGGAAACAGGTTGGTTTGCTTTTATGATTACGAATGCGATTTGGGTGATGGATGGGAAGACCCGGGCGTACATCATGATTCCAAGGAAAAACGCACCGAAGCGTTGGAAATGGGGGCAAATATGATTCAGTTTGTGTTTACACAGTAATTGGTCATTTAACATTTTAATCTGAATTTCAAATCATTAACTCTTCATTCAATAATCACTTTTTAATGCTTCATTTATTAATTTCTCAAAACCTGGCTTGCCCCCAGTATTTCTAAAATAGTGTTAAAATTTCACAAGTAATAGAAATGATGCTATTTTTGCAGAAAAAAGAATCACAATGCGAACTCTTAAATCAATTATTACCGTAGGCATATTGTTAATGGGCATGGCCGCTTTTTCACAACAATCCAATGCAACACAAGCACTTCCGGAAGATGCTCATTTGGTAAACCTGCGTGATGCAGCCAATGCTGAAATGGGTTTTAAAGACATCCTGGCTAAATACAAAGGCAAAGTGATTTATCTCGATTTCTGGGCCAGTTGGTGTGGACCTTGTCGTGGTGAAATGCCACACTCCGCTAACATGAAAAAGCAACTGAAAGGAAAAGACGTGGTGTTTGTCTACATTTCTTCGGATCAGGACGCTGCTAAATGGGAAGGCATGATCAAACAACTACAGATAACCGGGGACCATTACCTGGCCAGCCAAAAAGTACATCAGGAATACAACCAATTGCTGAATGTAAGAACAATTCCCCGCTATGTACTTATCGACCGCAAAGGCAATATTATAAATACAAATGCTTCCAGACCGAGCAATGCTGCCACAACGGAAGAAATCGAGAAACTTTTATAAGTTAAAAGCCGAACCAAACAAAAAAAAGGCTTGCGCAGTTTGCACAAGCCCTTTTTGTTTTTACATCATCTGCTAATGTTACTTTTTGTCTAGCTTATCCAAATTCTCCATTCCTTTCATATTCATCGATTTACCTATTTCTGAAATGGTGTTCATGTCGATGTTACCTGTCATGCTCATGATCATTCCCTCGTTTTCATCGTCAACCAGCATCAGCAATTCTGAAATGTGATTGTCCTTGGTTTTCTTCACCAGAAAACGGATATCGGAATTTTCCTCCCGAATGGCCATGAGTTCTTCATAATCACCCAGTTTGACTGTTTTTTTGACCTCTGACATGAAGTCGAATTTCTGTCCTTCTTTAGGTTCATAAACCAACATCTTTAGACTTTTAAGCTGCTCCATCACATTTTGAGCCTCTTTTACTCCTTCGGTGCTGTCATCGGTTTCCAGGTTACCAAGCATCTGAAACATTCCGGGTGAAATGTTAATGCTGGTAAATCCCTCCTGTCCGGCGTATTTTTCATACAATTTGTCGATGGCCGTCTGTGCCTGGAGTATCGCCGGCATCAGTGCTAATAAAAACAATGCGGTAATTAAAATGGTCTTTTTCATGGTTATAATATTTAATGATTACTAATTTTTGTTATTCTCATGTCCGAGTTTAACATAAACCCGTGTAAATGAATTCAGGTATTGTGAGGCTTTATTGACTTCGTTGAGTTGGTTCGATTTTTCAATTGCTTTTTCCACCTTTCCTATCCCTTTCACCAACTTTTCGGTCGATTGCTGAGCAGGTCTGAGGCCTTTATTCAACCCACCGGAAACCTTGTCCAGTATCCGCGTAGTTTCGTTAAAAGCAAGCGTGGGATCGTTGATAGTCCCAAATACCTCGGTGGGTTTTAACAGTTCACTACCTAGCCAGACGGCCAGAAAAACCAATACAGTAGCGGCGATGCCCGTAAGACGATAAGACCTCTGTAACCTCCTTCTTTTGGTCTGCCGATTGACCTGAAGAGCAGCAATAATCTGCTGATCAAATCCGGGATCGTTCTTTATATCCCTATTCAGTTGCAGCATTAGCTCCAGCTGTGTCAGAACATCAGCATAAGCGGCTCCATCGGAAGAAGTCCGCAGCCATTCTAAAAGCTGCCGTTCTTCCTCCAGGGAAGTAAGTCCTTCGTAGTATTTCTCAGTTAACTGTTTTAA
>PCUL01000006.1:297-2818 GCA_002771745.1 Bacteroidetes bacterium CG18_big_fil_WC_8_21_14_2_50_41_14 | reverse complement strand
CAGTTGCTCCATGTCGCGCAAGTGAAGCAGCGTTTTTTGTAGTTCCGGAAGCAGTTCAATTTCCCTTTTCACCCATTTCAACATATCAACGTGTTCAATTTGTGTGTGTTGATTTTCTTCGCTACCCCATCCAATTTCTTCATGAAGTGTAATGAACTTATTGCTTTTGCTTTTAATCCGGTCCAGGCACAAATTCCGCGTGGTGGTCATCATCAAAGCTTCCTTGCTCCTGACTTCCTTCAACTGCTCTCGAATCTTCCACATTTTAAGGTACACATCCTGTACGGCGTCCTGAGCATCGTCTCTGTTCCCGAGCAATCGGTAAGAGAACCTGAACAGTTTTTCCTTAAACGGAAGCAGTTGATTGGTAAATTCTTCTACTGTCATATCATTACACCAGACGATTGAAAGGAGATAAAATTACAGAAAAAGGGGAAATAATTTTTACAAGTTCGAAAATGAAGTATTCAGGAAGCTTTCAACTCCTGGTTCGCACCTCATATTTGTTGCTTCAAAACTCTTCGGACAGTACAAGCTGTTTTTAAGAATTTATTGGTGTCCTATCCTGGCTACACTTCACGATCAGATATTTTCTATCCCAACATAATAACACCGGTAAAACAGAGTTTGTATTAACAGGAGTTTGTTTACAAATACCAATCTCCTGGAAAAGGGGAAAGTTGATTTGATCTAATTTTACATTTTTATTCAGAAATCAATCCTATGATAACAGGAATCATTTTGCAAATTCAGGAACCTGCTGCTATTATTGGTGGTGAAGGCGAAATTACTTTACCCATTCTCGATCTGGTGATGAAAGGCGGTTCGATCATGGTCATTTTGGGCGTGCTTTCGGTGATCGCGTTTTATATTTTTTTCGAGCGACTCCTGGTTATAGGCAAGGCCAGAAAGCAGGACAAAGGGTTCATGAACAACATCCGGAATTTTATCCTCAACGGGAAACTTGAATCGGCTCAGGCATTATGTCTGGCTAACAATTCCCCTATCGGGCGGATGATCAGTAAAGGGCTTTCACGTATTGGCCGTCCGTTGAACGACATCAGCACCGCCATCGAAAATTCAGGGAAATTGGAAATCTCAAATCTGGAAAAAAACGTAGCCGGACTGGCTACCATTGCCGGAGCTGCACCCATGCTGGGATTTCTTGGAACAGTCATCGGAATGATCCGTGCTTTTTATGATATGTCGATGGCAGGAAACAACATCAACATCGAGTTGCTGTCACAAGGCATTTACCAGGCCATGATAACCACCGTGGGTGGTTTAATCGTCGGGATTGCAGCCTATATTTTCTACAACATTCTGGTATCCAGAGTTCAGTCGGTGGTATACACCCTCGAAATTACGGCTACCGAATTTATGGATGTACTCAACGAACCTGCCAAATAACGTAAGATTATGGCTATACAAATGCGAAATAAACGCGACACCAATTTCAGCATGGCATCCATGTCGGATATTGTTTTCTTGTTGCTTATTTTCTTCATGCTCACCTCCACCCTGGTCGCACCAAATGCTATTAAACTATTGTTGCCCAGCAGCCAAAGCAAGACCATGTCGAAGCAAACGGTGACGGTTTATGTGAACAAAGAACGCGAAATTTACGTGGAAGAAAGGAAAGTGGATCCAACCAACCTCGAAAATGTATTGTTTGGCCTGATCAGAAACGAACAGGCTGCTTCGGTAGTGCTGAGGTCAGACAAGACCGTTCCTGTTCAGGATATCGTGGTGGTGATTGATGCCATAAACGAAATCAACAAAAAGAACAATACCCAACATAAAGTGATTCTGGCTACCTCGCCCAAACGATAATGGATGATTAAGCACCATGAAACTAAATAAAGACAAAAGAAGAGCCGTCGCAGGTACCATCATGATACACCTGATTTTATTGGTGGCCTTGTTCTTTATTGCCTTACGCACACCGCTTCCTTTGCCCGGAGAAGAAGGAGTGGAAGTAAACCTGGGATACGATGACCGTGGATCGGGGGTGATACAGGAAGACAATCCACCGCCTCTGTCAACCCCTGCCCTTCAACCCAAAGAAATTACGACTCCCCCCGAACCTGAGCCCGAGTTGATAGAAGAAGAAATAATCAGTCAGGACATTGAAGAAGCACCCGTTATTGAAGAAAAAAAAATAGTAGAAAAGCCCAAAGAACCGGAAAAAAAGCCGGAAAAGAAACCAGAGGTTAAGCCTGAACCAGAGAAAATAGTAGAGAAGAAACCAGAAGAAAAACCGATAGACACCATCGTTCTTCAACAGGAGACGCCTGTAGAAGATGTGGTGGTTGAGGAACCAAAACCTGTGGTCAACAGCCGGGCTTTGTACAAAGGGACTTCAAATGCCAAAACCGGCAGCAGTCAGGGCATAACCGATGGTCCGGGCGACCAGGGAAAACCACACGGTGATAAAGAAAGTGAAAAGTATGACGGGCGCGGTGGACAGGGCAATGGGCCTTCTTTTTTTCTTGGTGGAAGAGGAAGTGTATTCCTTGAA
>PCUL01000006.1:0-281 GCA_002771745.1 Bacteroidetes bacterium CG18_big_fil_WC_8_21_14_2_50_41_14 | reverse complement strand
TTACTGAACAAGGCACGGTGGTGGTTTCAATTTGGGTGGATCGCGACGGTAAGGTGAAAAAGGCGCAGGTGAACCCCAAAGGCACTACGGTTTTGGATGCAATCCTACGTCAGGTGGCCATCGATGCAGCCTATAACTCTACCTTTACCAGTGACCAACAGGCTGCCGAATTGCAACGCGGAACCATTTCATACAATTTTATTATCATGAAATAACAGGTTCACTCCCAAGGCATTACCATGAATTATTCAGAAACCCTGCAATGGCTTTACGACCAACTT
>PCUL01000263.1:3014-3344 GCA_002771745.1 Bacteroidetes bacterium CG18_big_fil_WC_8_21_14_2_50_41_14 | reverse complement strand
GCAGCGGGCTATCAGGAAAAACTCATAGAACCGGATGCAGGAACCATCCTTTATGATTACAATCCTTATGGTGAATTAATATCGCAGACCAATGCCAATTTGCATACCTACAAAATGACCTATGACGGGTTGGGACGCCTCACCAATAAAACATTGGAAGGCAGCCTGGATGACAATACCTCCTACACCTATTGTCCTGAAGGTACTCATGGTTTTGGACAGCTTCAAACAGTATCTGGAAGCAACGGCATACAAACAAGCTATACCTATGATAACTTCTCCAGGGTAATTGAGAAAAGCCAACTCATTGATGGAAAAAAGTATGATTTT
>PCUL01000263.1:0-2970 GCA_002771745.1 Bacteroidetes bacterium CG18_big_fil_WC_8_21_14_2_50_41_14 | reverse complement strand
CTTGCCGACATTAATGCACGCGGCCAGGTGACGCAATATCAGCTTGGGAACGGTTTGTTAACCACCAAAGGATATGATCCTTACGGCTTTCCCACCTCGATTTTTACGGAAGGCGCCTGCCTGCCGGTAGGCAGGGCAGTCCAGGATCTGGAATACGATTTCAATATCCATTCAGGCAATTTAAACTGGCGGCAGGCTACAGTTTCTGGACAAACTTTAAAAGAAAATTTCACTTATGATGTAACAGGACTTAATAACAGGTTGCTTACCTGGCAGGTAAGTGGAGGAACCCAATACAGCGTTGATTATTACGCCAACGGGAACATGAATACCAAGACCGGTATAGGAACCTATTTATACGGTACCGGCAATGACGGCCCACATGCGGTAAGCAGGATCAAGGACCCTGATGCGGCTTACCTTGCCATGGCTAAAATCAACAAGCAGGAACTCACATACACAGGTTTTGATAAAACGGCCACCATCAGGCAATATAATCCTGCAAACCAGGAACAGGCCTCTGCTTTGGAAATTACATACGGTCCCGGACAATCACGAAAGATGACCAAACTTTTCCTGGCAGGTGATTTGGTAAAAACAAAAATCTTTGTCGATGGCACCTATGAAACCGAAACTGATGCCAACGGTAACCTGCAACAATTACACTATATCAGCGGAGGCGATGGCCTGTTTGCCATTTATGTAATCGATCAGGCTGGCAAAGCAACCATGAACTACATCCACAAAGACTACCAGGGTAGTTTTGAAACCATTACCAACCACAAAGGCACTGTAGTTGAAAAACTCAGTTACGATCCTTGGGGCAGACGAAGAAACCCAACCAACTGGACATTTACAAATGTGACTGAAAGCTACAAATTCGATCGTGGTTACACCGGGCACGAACACCTCGACCAGTTTGGCTTGATAAATATGAATGGCAGAATGTACGACCCCATGCTGGGACGTTTCCTCTCGCCCGACAACTATGTGCAAGCCCCTGATTACACACAGAATTTTAACCGGTATAGCTATGTGTTGAATAACCCGTTGAAATATACGGATCCGAGTGGGGAGTTTGTGCAGTTTATCATTGGCGGAATAATTGGCGGCATTAGTGGTTATATGATAGGGAAATCAGCAGGATTAAAAGGGTGGGCACTTGTCGGAACTACTTTGGGGGGGGTAGTTATAGGTGCCGGAACTGCTGGAATAGGAACTGCTATTTCAGGTTCCGTTGGAGGGGCAGGTGGGACAATACTTGCCGGATCTACCGCGGGGGCTGCAGGTACTGCTAGTTTTAGTTCAATGACTGCCCTTGCAAATGGAGGAAATATAAACGATATAGGTTATGCACATTTTGATGGAATATGGAAAGGTACGTTAACTGGTATCGCTGGTAGTTCTGTCGGAGGAGCAATTGGTGGAGGATGGGGAGCTTTAGCTGGAGGAGCAACTGCAGGAGGCCTTGGTACAGCATTAAATGGAGGATCAGGAAGCGATATATTTATTGGTGCTATGTTAGGTGGAGTTACTAGTTTTGGGACATATCATTTGACAGCTGGAATTTCATATGAACAATATAGAAAAAGTGGTATGACATTCGAGGGTCACACGCTAAGTTATAAGCAGTTTAACGGCATGAGTGCTGATTTTCAAAGATCTAGTTTTTGGAAACGCGAGTTTGGAGGAGTATTGACAGAAGGAGGTAGATATGTTCATAGATATAGAATACACCCTTTAAGAAACCCAAAAGGAGGTACAGAGATTAATTGGGATGTAGAAAATTTGCCTTGGGATACCTATGCAACTTCACATAGTCACTTTGCTAAAGCGGGAACAATTGCACCAGATGGCGGAACCTATGTTCAATATCATTCTCCAAAAGATATACGTTTTGATAATAGGTTTAATATTAGTTCATTTACTGTAAATAGATTTGATGCTAATTTCAATTCTGTTGTTGGACTTGGTAATACAGAGTGTTATTTTTCAGCTGGATTTGTAAGAAATCCTTATAATTTATTGTTTTTTGGATTGTATTAATATCAAAGTGTTATGTCTAAGATTTTCAGTATTAGTGTAATATTTTTATTGTGTGTGTGTTTATTTGGAAGCGAATTATTTTGTCAAAACCAAATAGATAGTAAACTCAGAGTTATTTTGTATAATACAAATTCTATAGACTTGAGCGATAATTGCATTCTGTATATATATCACGAAGGAAAGTTGATTAATGAAATAGATCTTTCAAGTGTACAGGAAAGGAATGATGTAGGACCAGAAGAAAGGCTATTCTTAAATATAACCATAGAGCCAAACAATTATATCGCTTTATTGACAGGGATTAGGTCTTCAACAATAATATTCACAGGAATTAAGATTAAAAAGAATAGAATGCATTTTCTTCCGATAAATATTGAAGAGTTAAGAAATAAGAGTGCTATAAAACCTCCCAATGTTGTAATTGATTATATTATTAATTTGAAAGAATATGAGAATTATTAATCCTCCGATAACGAGAACATGAATACTAAAACCGGTGTAGGAACGTATTTATACAATACCGGAAATGCCGGCCCACATGCGGTAAGCAGGATAAAAGACCCCGCAGCTCCCGCCTGGTGTGCTGTGAGTAAAGAGCAATCTTTACCCTCATACTCGTCCTCGTTTGAGCGTAGCGGTAACGAGGATGCAAGAACAAAAAAACCTCCTAACAATACTGTGTGATACCAATTAAAAAACGATATTTGTCACCTCCACTCGTCCTCGTTTGAGCGCAGCGGTAACGAGGATGCAAGAAAATAAACCTCATAACAATATTGTCTGATACCAATTAAAAAACGATATTTGTCACCCTATATGTCAGGCGACAGATATAAAATAAATAATCAGGAATCAGTTTATTTCCTAACACATACGGTAGTTGGATGGCTGGATGTTTTTACCAGGATTGAATATAAGGACGTA
>PCUL01000108.1:3617-3964 GCA_002771745.1 Bacteroidetes bacterium CG18_big_fil_WC_8_21_14_2_50_41_14 | reverse complement strand
GGCGATCGCAATTTGTGCACCTGTTTACCTGTAAGTAATTATACAGAAGAGGTTTAAGGAAATATCCGGATTGTTCTACATTAAATCTGGAAGGAGTGGCACGGGTTACTTCTTCCAGATTTTCCACGAGGCTTCTGCCTGAAATTCAAGCATTTCAAGTCCTCCCTTGATTTGAGCCCCCTGTTCCTTGGCACGTCGCAAAAAAGCGGTTTCCGTCGGATTATAAACTATGTCAAAAACAAGGTGATCGGGGGTTACTAAAGAATAAGGGATCTCCGGCAGGGTTTCCACATGGGGAGTCATTCCCAAAGGCGTGGTATTGATAATTAGATGGCAGCCAGCCATGA
>PCUL01000108.1:3042-3598 GCA_002771745.1 Bacteroidetes bacterium CG18_big_fil_WC_8_21_14_2_50_41_14 | reverse complement strand
TCCATTGATAACTAATTTGACTCACTTTTTGCGGGGTTCGCGAAACATGTATAAAGATAATACCCAGTTTGCGTAGCACGTATGAAACGGATCGGGAGCTGCCCCCATCGCCAAGTATCAATGCCTTCAGGTTCTTTCTTCCCTTGATAAAAGGCAGTAAGGACTTTTCAAAACCTATTATATCTGTATTATAACCAATCAACCGGGATTTTTTACGGTCGTGCCTTATCTGAATGGTATTGACGGAACCGGAATATAAGGCGGTGGAGGTAATCTCCTGTAAAAAACGAGAAACGAGTCGCTTGTATGGTATGGTAACATTCAAGCCTTTCAGATCAGGTTGGGTAGCAATCAACTCAGGCAGTTGATCAATATTTTCAAGTGGAAATAAACGATAATCGGCACGCAAACCAAGTCTGGCAAATTTCTTTTTAAAAAAATCAGGAGAAGAAGAATGGTTAATTTCTTTGCCGATGAGTCCGTATAATTCCATTACAAGCTAATCTTTCCCTTTTCTACATTTTTTGCACTGTTTTCCATGAGCGCAATCACTAAA
>PCUL01000108.1:0-2929 GCA_002771745.1 Bacteroidetes bacterium CG18_big_fil_WC_8_21_14_2_50_41_14 | reverse complement strand
GCAAATTATAAATATAACCTACTACCTTTTCCTTTTCACCAAACAGTTGATTTATAGGATCTTTCCAAGGCCAGATAACACCCAGCGAACCAAGTATAAATCCGGTGAGTATGGCAATGGTAGGATCTTTGTAACGCTTAAAAACCCATGAGAGCAGGTGTGAAAAGGCAATCAGGCCAAACACGGCACCCAATGCCACCGGGAAAAGAATCGCCAGGTCACGGTTGTTGATGGCCTCTATGGCGATTAGCTGATAATTTCCCATGAGAATCAGCACAAACGAACCTGACAAACCCGGCAAAATCATGGAACAGACGGCCACAACCCCACAGACAATCAGATAGAAAAAGTTGTTGTTCTGGGTGGCGGGAGTTAAAAAGGTAAGCACCAGCGCGATAGCCGTACCCACAATAAAACTGATGACCACAGGAAGGATCCATTTACCAATGGTGCGACCCACGTAATAGATAGAAGCCAGGATCAGTCCAAAGAAAAACGACCAGATATATACAGGATAATGTTGAAAGAGAAAGTCGAATACCCTGGCCAATAACACGATAGCTAAAACTACCCCCAAAAGTAAGGTTATTAAAAAATACAAATCTGTCTTTTCAACAAAAGCCTTCCATTTGCCGCTTAGAAGCAACTTCATAGCACCCCACCCCAGTGATTTCAATGAATCGATCAACCGCTCAAAAATCCCGGTAATCAACGCAATGGTTCCACCTGAAACACCGGGTATGATATTGGCAACGCCTACCGCTACCCCTTTTAACATATAGATTAAATATTCTTTCATTCTCTTTATTTTCAAACAGTTAATTTTACCGGCTTATTTCATCAACATTTTTAAATAGTTCAATTTTTTACCAAAAGGTGCATATCTCAAGGGAATATCAAGCCAGGTTCCCCTGAACATGACAGATTTTTTATGGGAAAAGAGATCGAAAGAAAACCTGCCATGATAATGCCCCATACCACTATTACCAACTCCTCCGAAAGGCAACCTGCTGTTGCTAATGTGCATAAGGGTATCGTTAACAGTAACGCCACCTGCAGGTATTTCATTTAAAATTCTATTGGTAAACTTCCTGCTTTTAGAAAAACAATACAATGCCAATGGTTTTGGCCGGCTATTAACAAAACCCACGACTTCCTCCAGTTTGGAAAACAACATCACGGGCAGAACAGGTCCAAATATTTCCTGTTGCATTACTGGCATATCAGGTTTTACATCGGTGAGGATGGTTGGCTCCACGTAACATTCATCCTCCAGGAATTTCCCACCATGATATATGGTAGATCCTTCCATAAGGGAACCCAACCTAATGGTATTGGCTCTTGTAATAATCCGGGGATATGCTTCGGAAGTATAAGGATCGCTCCCATAAAATTTTTTGATCGAAGCTACCAATGCTGCTAAAAACTTCTTGGCAACATCTTTATGAACCATCAAAAAATCGGGTGCGATGCATGTTTGTCCTGCATTCAGAAATTTCCCCCAGGCAATTCGATGGGCAGCCAATTCAATATCTACGTCGTGGTTTACAATACAAGGACTTTTTCCTCCTAACTCCAATGTAACAGGGATGAGTTGTTTTGCTGCTTCCTGCATGACATATTGCCCTACCCGGGGACTTCCGGTAAAAAAAACGTGATCAAACTTAAGTTTCAAAAGTTCCTGTGAAACAGAAGCATCACCCTGGACAACAGCAATGAATTCATCACTGAAAATTGCATTTAAAATCTTTTGAATGATGGCAGCCGTATGTTGCGAAATCTCGGAGGGCTTTATTATAGCCGTATTGCCTGCACTGATGGCACCTATCAGCGGAGCCATTATCAATTGAAAAGGATAATTCCATGGAGCAATAATCAACACCCGACCCAAGGGTTCGCTGAGTATCATGGATCTGGATGGAAAAGAGGTTACAGAAGAGGGTACACGCTCTGGTTTAGCCCAATGTTTAAGGTGACGCAGGTGATAGCCAATTTCTTCAAGGACAAATCCAATTTCGGTAGCATATGACTCGAAATTTGATTTGTGCAAATCTGTTTGTAGTGCTTGCATGATCTCCGGCTCAAATTGAAGAATTGCCGCCTTCAGTTTCTTTAGCGCATCAAGCCTGAAAAACAAGGACTTTGTTTTTTGTTGATCAAAAAAAACACCTTGATGTTCAAAAACGGAAATGAATTCATTATTGGATGTCATAGCCGTGAGTTAGGTAAGCCCTCAGTCATAAGAATCTAAATTTTTAATCGCCTGTGCTTTTATATAAAGTCAACAATTCAATAAAGCGAGGTTCATTATTTAGCTCGGGTAGATACTCTAACAGGAATTCAATTTTTTCCACATCCAGTTTCATGGCAGTTTCAATAAAAAAATACGCCTGTTGAACTTTACCTGACCGATAGAGATAACCTGCCAAACGATACCACAAAGCAGCCTGGTCTTTGTTGTTCTCGAGGGCTCTTTCAATCACATCGATGGCTCCTTCGGTTCCTTCATTTGGCAATACACTTTCCGAGAGGTTGATCCAGGCATCAACCACACTGCTGTCGAGTTCAACAATTTTCGAATACAAGGCTTCAGCTTTTTCCCAATAGCTCATCTTCAAGTAGATTTCGGCCAATTCGAATAAAAAGTCAATGCCATCTGGTTGGATGTCGAGTGCCTTTTCATAGTAATTGATGGCAGTCTTCACCTGGTCTTGCTTCACCATAAGCCTTCCTATTCCTGCCCATGCGTCTGCTATCAGTTCATCCGATTCGATGGCCTTATTGAAGTATAGCATGGCATTCTTTGTATCGTACAGGCTCTCATAACATTCCCCGATATAAAAATAGGTGATCGGGTCCACCTCTTCAAAGCGAAGGCTTTCAATATAAAAATCGATGGCTTTCTGATATTCATCCACATTTGAATAAG